>JALGTU010000001.1 GCA_029821195.1 Candidatus Zipacnadia bacterium | reverse complement strand
AGCGCCCTCGACGTTGATAATGCCTTTGGGGCCGAGAAGGTCTTCCAGCCTGCCGGTGCTTACTTTCTCGGGTAGACCCCAACTCAGGGAGAGCATTCCGAGGTCCCCGGATTCGAATTCCACGAGTACAGTAGTCGTATCAACTTCCGGGGCGTAGTTGGCCATCAGCAGCGATTCGGTGGACAGTGTCAGGCCCATAGCCATTACCCGAGTCGGCTCGCTGTCGAAGATAAGCCGCCACTGGTCGAAGTAGTGGCAGCCGATGTCAACGATTGGGCCCCCGCTCTGCTCTTTGTCCATAATCCAGCCTTTGGGTCGTACCTGGATACCGCTGGTATGCCGGTACATTACCGGCCGGCCGATCGTGCCGGTCTGGACCAGCTCCCGGGTCTTACGAACCTGGGGGGAGAAGCGCTTGCAGAAGCCCACCGCGAACTTCACGCCGCACTCCTCGGCGGCGGTCAGCATCGCCTCGCCGTCGGCCAGAGTCGTTGCCAACGGCTTCTCGCAAATCACGTGGTAGCCCCGCCGCATCGCCGCCTCGCTGACCGTCCGGTGTGCGCACTGGGGTACGGCTACCGACACCACATCAATACCGGGATGGGCGAAGGCTGCTTCATGATCGAAGTAGACTCCACTGATACCGAACTTCTCCCCGGCGGCCACGGCTCGCTCCTCATTGGCATCGCAGACCGCGACCACCTCTACATCCGGCACCCTCTGCCAAGATTCGGTGTGCCGGGTACCCAGGTCGCCAGCGCCGATGACACAGACATTGAGATGTTGCATAGCTTTCCTCCTATTGGGAGACATCGTTGTTCGTGTTACTTCGGTCAAGTTTTCTTGTCGTCTAGGCCGGAAAGAACCTAGCCAGCTCCTGTATCGGGGCCGGGCGATTGTATCGCTCACACAGCGCAAAGGGCTCAGCATAGGTGACCCCGCACGCTGCGCCGTAGTAGCGCGCGGTGGCCTCGATGTGGGTCCAGATGTCGGTTCGGTGATGGTCCTTTATGTACTGGTGCTGGCTCTTATGAGCTTTGAGCGCTTCGATCTTCACGTCATAGGTCGAGGTGATGTCCACGTATATGGACGGGGCAAACGCTCGTCCCACCTGCGGCTGACAGTACAGGGTCCAGGGAATCATCGAAGAGGCCGGGTATTCGCTCTTTATATTGGCATTGCTGGCATTGATGCTGGCATTGAGTGCCAACTCCGAGACTTTATTATGATGGTGGTGGTAATCATAGGGCGGGAGCACGATCAGCAGGTGGGGATCCACGCGGCGGAACAGATTGCGAAAATCCATCTCGACCGCATTGTAGTCGTCATAACACCGCGCCATAAAATCATCGTCGCCGTATCCCAGCCACTCCAACTTCACGCCCAAGATGTCGCAGGCCTGCTGCATCTCCTGGTGGCGGGTTCGGGCTCTGACGTCTGGCTCGGCTCCCATCAGGCCGCCCAGGTTGCCATTCAGCGCCACCGCCAGGGTGACTTCGATACCCGCTCGGGCTTGCAGCGCGAGCGTACCGGAGAACTTGGTCTCGTCGTCGGGGTGAGCTATTACCGCCAGGACACGCCGGTCATCGGTCATTTTGGTGTGCCTCTTAGTTCATAGGACTATTTGCGGCGGATTGGCCGTCTCGGGATTGGTAACGACCACGAAGTCGTGCTCTCGTAGGTGCGTGACCGGATAGTCGTCGCCCGGCTCTCCCAGCACCGCCAGACGCAGGACGGTCCGCGCCCAGTCGTACGGCCCATCGCTGCGGCAGTACAGCCGGATGCGCCGGGCCTCCCGGATCTGCTTCATACCCAGGGTGAAGGCCTGGCGGGGAAAGCCCTCCAGGTTACCTCCCACCGAGGCCCGGAGCGCGTTGATTGTCACGGTGAAATCGTTGAGCTGGACCAGTCGCGGCCCGCTATCTTTGACCCCGGGTTCCGGCTCATTGAAGGCAACGTGGCCGTGGATGCCGATGCCGCCATAGCAGGTGTCAATGCCCCCAAGCTGCTCGATATGCACCGCCAGGTCGGTAATGTTTTCGTGGTTGGGGAATACCACTCGCTCGGTGGCAATGGCCAACTCCGGCGGCAGATGCCGCAAGAAGACCTCCTGGAGGCGTCCCTTGAAACTGAGCGGATGATCGGGGGCCAGCGCCCGGCCCTCTGCGTCGGCGTATTCGTCCATAAAGAAGAAGTGACAGCCCGCCAGGCTGATCTGCTCATCCCGGATGATATCGGCGAGCAGTGGGTACTGGCGGGTCGGGCCGACCGGCAGGATCAGCCGGGCCAACTCACCCTCGCGGTTGTGGGTCTTTATCTCATCAGCAATGGAGCGGGCGAAGTGCGCGTGCAGGTCCTCGACGATCACCAGCCGTCCCTGCGCAGCAGCCAGCAGCTCTGCCTCGCTCATCTCGAGCAGTCTGCGTATCTCATCTTTTCTGTCCATAGCTAGCCCATCCACAATTCCGCTGCTACGTCGTTCTCGACCGGCGATGTTGCACCTCGGTTTATTGCTTGGGGTAATGTTCTTTGAGGGGCGAAGAGTTCCTCCCCGCAGCCCGCCGGGTGACAAGCCTTGTCCCGCGCTCGCTCGTCAATGTTTAAGTTATTGTGGAATAGGGTAGATTGGCTAAGCGATAGCTCAAGCTAGGCTAAAGCTTAGTGCCGGATTGTATAGTAGCATTCTGGTACGCATAAAATGCAAACAGTTCTTCTTCACACGGCAGTAAGGCAGAGGCAACCAATGCCAAAACGCACTCTCGCTGTTGATGACAATGCTGTCATGCGTGACGTGTATCTACACCTTCTGAGTGACGAAGGGTATGTGCTGACGGTTGCCAGTGACGGCTGGGCGGCCCTCGAGGCACTCGGAGCTTACACTCCAGACTTAGTGCTCCTGGATATCGTGATGCCTAAGCTCTCCGGCTGGGAAGTGTTGGAGACTATTCCCAGCACGCGAGAGTGGCACGACATCCCTGTGCTCATGGTGACAGGACTGATTGAACCATCGGCGGTCGAGGCCGATGGTTACCCACGCTACGACTGTTACCTTACTAAGAAGAAGACTGGCAAAGATCTACTCGTGCTCGTTGACAAAGCACTAGAAGGGACACTGCACACAACCGAAGAGCCTACCATACTGCCATAGGCTAGGTGACTTGCTTCATGGCGGTCGGGGGGATAGGTGAGTGTGGCAACAGCAAACGTCTCACAAGTGCATGAACTGAACGAAGCGGCAACGACCGTAGTGCAGAGGCGCGGTCTTACCCGGATTCTTGTGGTAGACGATGAGCAGAGCGTGCTAGAATCCTACCATCATATCCTGGTTGACGCGTACGATCTTACTCTGTGCAATCGGGCTGACCAGGCAGTCGAGGCGGTGTGCGCCGCCAACGCCGAGGGCTCGCCATTTAGCGTCGCTTTCGTAGATGTGCGAATGCCCGAGCATAACGGTGTGTGGGCGGCTGAGCGCATCCGGGAGTTGGACCCACACATCCAAATTGTCATAGTAACGGGCTACTCCGACGTCGCTCCGGAGGATATCGCCGACCGTGTTCCCCCCGCCGACGCACTGCTCTATATTCAAAAGCCCTTTCATGCCGCGGAGGTTAGACAATTCGCCCAGGCCTTGGCCGCCAAGTGGCACGCGGAAAGAGTATCACAACAGGCCCTGCTTGAGCTGCAAGCAGTCAATGACCAACTAGAGCGCGACATCACCGCGCGCAAGCAGGCCGAAGAGGCCCTCCGCGAGAGCGAAGAACGCTTCCGCGTGCTATTCGACAGTGCCGTTGATGCTATCTTCCTGGCCGACCCGCGGACCGGGATGCTGCTCGACGTTAACCAGGCCGCTGAGGCGCTTACCGGCCATACCCGCCCAGAGCTCCTGCAGATGCATCAGGGCCAACTGCACCCTCCCGACAAGCCCGAACACTACCAGCAGATGTTCGCCCAGCACGTAGAGCAAGGGCGCGCGGCTGAGTTTGAGGCCGAAGTGATCCGCCAAGACGGCAGCATCGTTCCGGTCTATATCAGCGCCGCTGTCATTGACATCGGCGGCCGCAGCGTCATCCAGGGCCGCTTTGTGGACATCACGGCCCGCAAGCGGGCCGAAGAGCAGCTTAGAAGGGAAAAAGAGCGGGCTCAGAACTACCTCGATATCGCCGGCACGATGATCGCGGCCATAGATGCTGACGAAAAGATAACCCTCATTAACCGAGAGGGCTGTGAAATTCTCGGCTATCAGCACGAAGAGCTTCTCGGGCAAAACTGGTTCGACCTGCTGGTTCCCGAAGCAATTAGAGATGAAGTAAGAGGCGTATTCAAGAAACTGATGGCTGGCGATGTCGAGCCGGTCAAACACTATGAGAATCCCCTGCTAACCAAGGATGGTGAGCAGAGAATAGTCGCTTTTCACAATACGATAATCACCGACTCACAAGATCGAATCGTCGGCGTCCTGCTTTCCGGCAATGACATCACCGCGCGCAAGCAGGCCGAAGAGAAGCTGCGGGAGAGCGAGGAGCGCTATCGCTCATTGATTGACGATGTACTCGATTCCTCGAGCGTCGGCCTTTTCATTCTTGACGCTGACTTCAAAGTAGTTTGGATAAACCGCGCCTTGGAGCGCTACTTTGGTGTAAGCCGGCAGCAAATCATTGGCCAAGACAAGCGCAAGCTCATCCGTGAGAACATCAAGAATATCTTCGAGGATCCGGACTGCTTTGCTCGAACCGTCTTTGCTGCCTACGATGATAACACTTATGTCGAGAACTTCGAGTGTCATGTCCTCGGTGGAGACAACCGCGAAGAACGCTGGCTTAAGCACTGGAGCCAGCCTATTCGATCGGGTCCGTATGCTGGTGGCCGCATTGAGCACTATACCGATATCACCGACCGCAAGCGCGCGGAGCAGGAACGAATTCTCCTTGAGCAACAACTGTTTCAAGCTCAGAAGCTGGAAGCGCTGGGCACACTAGCCGGTGGCGTGGCGCACGACTTCAACAACCTGCTTACTGGCATGATCGGCATGACTGAGTTGGCCTTGCGCCACCTTGAACCCGGTACCAAAGCCTACGAGTGGCTTGCTAATGTCCCTGAGCAAGGGAAACGCGCGGGTGAGCTAATTGCGTCACTGATGGCGTTCGGTCGGCGCACTGTCACCGACCCACGGCCGCTGGCATTGGTGCCTCTGGTAAAGGAAATAGGCAAGATGCTGACACGCACTATGCCGGAGAATATCACGGTGCGGACGGCCTGGCCCGAGCAGGTGCCGTTGGTACGCGCCGACCCAACTCAGATGCAGCAGATCATCATGAACCTGGCAACCAACGCGCGCGATGCCATGCCCGACGGTGGTGAGTTGACGATACAGGTGTCGGAGGCCTGCTTGGACGAGCACTATTGCCGATCCTATGCAGATGCTACGCCCGGCGACTACGTTTGCCTGTCCGTGCGGGATACCGGTACTGGTATCCCGCCGGAAGTGCGGGAACATATCTTTGAGCCGTTCTTCACCACCAAGGATGCGGGAGATGGGACCGGGCTGGGCTTGGCTATGGTCTATGGCATCGTGAAGAACCACGACGGCCACGTCCACTTCTACAGTGAAGTGGGCCGGGGCACTGAGTTCAAGATCTACCTGCCAGTTGTTGAGAGAGAGACGCTCGCAGAAGAGAAGGGTACTCCAGGCAACCTCCCGGAGGGCACAGAAACACTGCTACTGGTGGAAGATGATGCCATAGTCCTTGGCGTTGGGCAGGAGATTCTGGAGTCGCTGGGCTACACGGTCCTGACTGCGGCCGACGGCGAGGAAGGACTCGATATTTACCGCGCCCACCACGACGAGATTGCGCTGGTGCTGACTGACCACACCATGCCCAATATGAACGGGGACAAGCTCTACGAAGCGATGGTGCAGATCGACCCTGCCGTCAAAGTGTTGGTAACCAGCGGCTATGCCTGCGACCAGGAGGTCTCTGGCCTGCGGGCACGCGGGCTGCAAGGTTTTGTCCAAAAACCATTCAATTCGGAAGACCTGGGCAGGGCGGTAAGGCAGGCGTTAGATTAGCTAGACGCCACGCAGCTTCCCCCCGGATTTCTGCCCCAGTTCCGCTTGCCCCAACCGCCATTGTCTGCTGTTATCTGCCGCTGGTAGCTACTCGTAGCGCAGGCACTGGATGGGATCCAGCAGCGCAGCCTTACGCGCCGGATACCAGCCGAAGAATATCCCCACCGCAGCCGAGAACAGGAACGACAGC
This sequence comes from Candidatus Zipacnadia bacterium, assembly GCA_029821195.1. Taxonomy (GTDB): domain Bacteria; phylum Armatimonadota; class Zipacnadia; order Zipacnadales; family Zipacnadaceae; genus JALGTD01. The sequence goes on along the minus strand of JALGTU010000001.1, from coordinate 75,452 downwards.
ACCACCGCCCACAGCGGCACCACGGTGTGCCAACCCAGGCCGCCCCCCAGGATCTGCTCATCCCGGATGATATCGGCGAGCAGTGGGTACTGGCGGGTCGGGCCGACCGGCAGGATTAGCCGGGCCAACTCACCCTCGCGGTTGTGGGTCTTTATCTCATCAGCAATGGAGCGGGCGAAGTGCGCGTGCAGGTCCTCGGCGATCACCAGCCGCCCCTGCGCAGCAGCCAGCAGCTCTGCCCCGCTCATCTCGAGCAGTCTGCGTATCTCATCTTTTCTGTCCATTGCTAGCCCATCCACAATTCCGCTGCTACGTCGTTCTGGACCAGCGACGTTCTATCTCCTTGCTTGGGGTAATGTTCTTTGGGGGCGGAGAGTTCCTCCCCGCAGCCCGCTGGGTGACGAACCTTCTCCGGCTGGCGCGTTATAAGTGTATCAGCTGCCTCACTTTTGTCGCCCACCCGCCTCGGTTTTCAACCGCCATTTCCACTGCCTTGTTAGAATCTCGACCAGTCCCCAAATAGGGTTTGACAAAGGGATGATTTTGGGTTGCATTATCTTGGTATAGCGTTAAACCTCACAAACAATGAAGCCATGACTAGCAAGCCCCATGTGACTTTGGCTGATGTTGCGGAACGAGCGGGGGTCTCGGTGATGACGGTCTCTCTCGCACTGCGGGAGGGAGAAGTGGGGCGCATGAGCAACGAGACGCGCCGGCGCGTCCGTGAGACTGCGAAGAAGCTCGGCTATCGTCCCTACGTCGCTGCCCAGCGCCTCGTACGGCGGCAGACCAACCTCATAGGGGTAATGGCCGACCTGGTGGGGCGGCCGTGGCTGGCGCACAAGGTGGATCTGGCCATTCGCGAGCTGTTGGGGAGGGGTTACGAGCCTCTGCTTTGGTCCAACGAATGGTCAAGTTCGGGCTACGAGCGTGCCTGCGATATTTTCCTCTCTAACCAGGTAACCGGGGTAGTTGTAGCAGAATACGCTGGCGACCTCGCGCATGTACTTAAGCCTCTAATGGACGCACAGTTACCCGTGGTAAGCCTGGATGCGGGTGGTCGGTTTCCCGGGGTCGGCATTGACCGCCGCCAAGCTTTCTATGATCTGACCACTCATTTACTCGCGCTCGGGCACGAGCGATTGGGCTTCGTCTGGCCCGAAGACCCCCAAACAGCCGAAGCATCATCCCGAGCGAAGGGAATGCAGGCGGCGATACGCGATTCGGATCGAGAGATAACGCTGTCGTTTATCGAGGCCCCCCGCGTTCCCGAACAGGGGGCCGACCTGGCTGTTGGTGCGCGTGCCGCGGCTCGCTTTCTCGCCGACGAGGACCGGCCCACCGCGGTGGCGTGCTTCGTTGACCACGCCGCGTTGGGCTTCATAAGCCAGCTCCACCGGGCTGGGATAAGAGTGCCCCAGGATGTGGCGGTAGTAGGCTTTGGTGACGACACGGAGGCCAGCTATTCCTACCCGGCCTTGACCACCGTTACTAGGCCCTTCGCCGAGGTCTGCGAGCAAGCCATGGATGTGTTACTGGGGTTAATTAACGAGCCTCAGCGTGAGCCCCCAGAGTACCGAGAGATCCCTGGCCAGTTGATAATCCGCGAATCCTGTGGATATCGCGCCGCGCACGAAGCGCAGCCTGACACCCGAGTTCAAGCTGAACCGGCACTCGTGCATCCGTAACGGCAACATGCTGCAAGCCGGGAGGAGGTGATGGTCTCTTCACAACGCAATAGCCAAGAGAGAGGAGAGTTGGGATTGCACGAGAGAACTAGAAAAGTTAAAGGAGTGAGCACGAGATGAAAATGCGGAAAGGTTTCACCCTAATAGAGTTGCTGGTGGTGATAGCGATCATCGCTATACTAGCGGCAATTCTGTTTCCGGTCTTCGCGCGGGCGAAGGCCAAGGCGCAGGAGACCCAGTGTCTGAGCAACGTCAAGCAAATCGCCCTGGCGATTCTGACGTACGCCTCCGACTACGACCAGCATCTTCCCATGGCGTTCTACGGGACCGGGGTTGATGATGTGGAGGATATCTGGCAGATGGTGGCACCGTACCTCAAGACCATTGACATTCTCCAGTGCCCCGTTGCCCCGGATGCGGTGGACTTGACTCCGCTGGGCCTGAGCTCCAGTAGCTACTGGGTCAATGGCGTGCAGGTCAGCTTTAACGACGTGTTCCGCTACGACGGCTACTTCAACCACTACGTGCCTGGCTGGGCCAAAAAGAGCAGTGCGAACCCGCCGGTCTACGCCGGGTACGCGTTCACTCTGGACATACTCGGCTCGGAGGCCGAGGGATACGGTGGGGCTACTGCAAGCATTCCCGGCCCCGCGCAAACCTTTATGTTGTGGGATGCCGAGCTTGACTTGAGTAACTGTGCCGACGGCACCTGGGAGAATAGCGACCTGGATGACATTGACGGTGGGTCAAGATGCAGGTGGTACGGGATCAAGTATTCAGGCCTCTGCACGACCTCGACGTACGGCTCGCCCTATGGTAGCGCAGAGAATAGCGGCGGCTGTGGGCACATTATCCCCGCCGCCCGACACAATGAGCGAATTAACGTGGCCTTCTTCGACGGCCACGCCAAGAGCCAGAGCAAGGCCAATACAGCCAGCGGCTTCCTGACCGATGGGTCGGGGGGTACACTCTGCGGGTGGGACTGGCCCTAGCCGCCCGCTGCAGCCGTCTGCAGTACTTGAGTACCTGTTGATGACAACAAGGAGGAATCCCAATGCTGACGAATGTTAAGAGGCGTGGTTTTACTCTCATTGAGTTGCTGGTGGTGATAGCGATCATCGCCATCCTGGCGGCGATTCTGTTTCCGGTGTTCGCCCGGGCGCGGGCCAAGGCCTACCAGACCCAGTGCCTCAGTAACATTAAGAACACCGCCACGGCCATGATGATCTACCTCAGCGACTACAAGGGATACTATCCCTATCACCGATACACCGACAAGCTATGGCCCGAGTACATCAGCGACTTGGCGGCGTTTCAGTGCTCAGAGAGCCACTGTTACGATCCCACTGACAAATGGTGTTACCGCTACGCCCCGTTCAATATGAACTACTTTTCGAACTACCTGGATAGGCTTCTGGCGTGGCCTACGCACCCTGAGAACCCTACGAAGGTGGAGCCCTATGGCGGTCTGACCTTCGCCGCGCGCTGCAAGTGGCCTGAGGGGGGCTCGGCCTACAAGTACTGGGTAGCCAACGAGACCTGGGTAGAAGCCCCTGCCCAAACAGTGCTACTGTGCGAAACTCAATACTACAAGGGCGTGACTAGTCAGCACCGAAGCTGGGACAATAAGATGAATTGTACCGGACTAGACGACGCGCGCGGCAATGGAAATGGCTTTTTTTCTTTCCGTCATAGCGATGGGATGAACATAGCCTGGTGTGATGGGCACGCCGACTGGGTCAAACGAGGCTCAGGTCTTCAGAACTGCGACCCAGATACTACCTGGTGGGACCTCGGGCCCAACACGAAAGAGTTGCGAGAGATTGCGCTGGGCGCGCCGCCGGGCGGGGGATACTGCCCGTAGAGGACGGGGCGACGCGACGGTATCGAGGGTTGCCTTTGCGCGGCTGAGTCTTGCCGGTGTGGGCTGTCATCTTGGAACAGTGATCGAAGCGGCCAGGGGCCGACGGCCCCTGGCCGCTCGCCACCGATAGCGGCTCTGCCGGTTTCTGCTCATCCACGGTGGTAGCCCCGATTAAGGTGCGAGGGCAGTTTATGTCTCTGGCCGATCGCCCCAGGCGCGGCGGGCGAGGCCAAGCGGCTCGATGCACTCGGCGCCGAGTGCCAGTTGGTAACGAATATCCCAAGCCAAGTCGAACGAGGGAGGAATAGCCCGCAATGAACAGCGACGCAGTAGTCAAGTACGCAGCGGTCCTACTTGGGGTGCTGACTATGCTAACGGCGGCCTATGCCGGCGAAGAGATCTATTTCGCCGATGATTCCCTGCGCGGCACGCTGTCGCCGAACAATCCGCCCTCGCAGGCGCAGTTCCATTCAGGCAGGTACAACCGGACCTACGTGACGTACCGGAGTACTGATGGCTACTCCGCGAAGGTCACATACTACGACCATGATACCCGCCAGTGGGCCGAACCGGTGGCGGTGGACGACTGTCGCTACGACGATGGGCACAATAACCCGGAAATCCTGGTGACCCGGGATGGCTACCTGCACCTCTTCTACGGCTGTCACGTTGACCCGATAAAGTACGCTCGCAGCCTCTACCCGGAGGACATCACGCGCTGGCGGCTGGGCAAGGAAATCGGCGCGAGATCGACATATCCCCACCCCGTCGAGGTGGGCAACGGCGATATCCTGGTGTTCGCCCGCCGCAGCCTGGGCGGCGGACACGGCGTCACCTTTGTCTACCGCAGCACCGACAACGGCAGCACCTGGGACGAGGGAACGCAACTGGTCAGTTTTCGCGCTTACCCTGATGAAGAATACCTCACGGCAGCATACCAGCGGGCATTTATATACGATGCCACCGAGGATCTCGTTTACTGCGCGCTCACCAACTCGGGAAGCCACATGAAGGGAGGCACGTATGCCGAGGGCCGGACGCTGACGCCCTACACGGTCAAATACAATCCGACGACACGTCATCTAATCGCCATGAACGGGGTGGATCTGGGCACCACTACGAACCGGCTGGCGCTCGACGCTAACGATTGCCAGAGGAGCCAGTACCTGTTGCAGGTGGGAGCGCGCGTGCTGACCATTGACCGATCGCCAGGCGAGGAGGGTCCCAGGCCGGGCAACCAGGGGCTGTACACCCCTGACGGTGTGAACGTGGTGGGCTTCACGACCCTTGCTGGTGAATTACTGCAATGGCACAGCAGCGATGGCGGCCAGAGCTGGGACGATGGGCGGGTGGTCCTCCCTCCAGCCGCGCTCGACGGCGACCAGCTAGGTCCCTACGCGGCCGTAGTCAGGGACTATCCCGGCAACGGCCCGATGGTCATACTCCAGGGGGCCGCTGAGAATGCCTCGCCGGAGTTTGAATACCGATACAAATGGCGTCGGATTTACCAGATCAAACCAATACGCCTGCTCTGGCGTCGTCGGGCCTGGAGTGGAGGCTGGAACCAGTACAATAATCCGTCGCGCCGGGCTAAGCTACTCTATGCACTGGATGGTGATGGTCGCTTCGTGACCAGGGAATGGGAGGGCACGGCGCACGGATTGGACAGGGCGAAGGATGACAAGTGGCGCGAGCCGCCGGCGCCGGTGCTGTCAGTCAGCGGCCTCGGTGACCGCGAGAGAATCGGCGAACTCATTGCCAAGATGAAGGCTCACGTCGTCTGGATTGATCGGGATCAGGCCATGTGGGAGTTGATACAGATAGGCACACCTGCTGTGCCGGCACTGATAGCGACTCTATCGGATGAGATCCCCGAGAATCTCCAGTCTCCGCATGTTGCCCGCGAGCTGGCCGCCACTGGCCTGGGCTACATAGGTGATCCGCGGGCCGTAGGGCCACTGGTACGCCTGGCGAGCGATACCGATCTGTCCAGTGTGCTCGTGCAAGCCACGAGGGCACTGAGAAAACTCACCGGGGAGGACTTCCATAACTCCCCGGAGCAGTGGCAGGCCTGGTGGGAAGAAAACAAGCACAGGTTGCCCGGGGCGATCGAGGCCGAATAGCTGACCTCGACAGAGTCGATCGGGAGGCTGGGGAAACCTGCGCCTCCCGCAAAAGCACGTGCCGCTGGGCCATTGCCGTCGGGCGTGGGGATACTGAAATGGCCAGGCTTCTGCTGGAGCGCGGAGCCGACCCGAACGCCAGGAGCAATGCAGGTATCAGGCCACTGTATTGGGCGGTCCAAAGGGGCCAGGACGAAATGGCGAGGGTGCTGCGCGAGCACGGCGGCAGGGAGTAGATCGGGCCGGAGCTGATCCTGAAATAGCTTCGGCCTGCACATAGCGGGCCAGCCCGTGGGTAGGTGCGCCAGGCGACTTTGATGAACGCAACAGCGACGCAGCTAACCCCATCAACGTAGGAGGTACTTGTTATGCTCGAGCATCTCTCAGCTCTGGTATTGGCTGTTGTGCTTATCACGATAGCCGTGCCCGCTTTAGCCCAGCCCCTGATGGTTGTTGCCACGGAAACGGCAGTGGCGCCGATCCTGGACGGCAAGCTGGATGATGCAGTCTGGAAGAAGGGGGAATGGTATACCGACTTCACGCTACTCGGAGAGGGCCTGAAGCGGCCCGAAGCCCAGACGCGGTTCCAGGTCGCCTTGGACGGGACGAACGTCTACTTCGCCGTGTCGTGTCTCGAGCCGAATATGAGTAGACTGGTCGCTTTTTTCACCAAGCGCGACGACAAGCTGTGGTGGGACGACTGCGTCGAAATAGCGGTTGATCCTACTGGCGAGCGCACCGGGTATTACCACTTCATAGTCAACGCCCGTGGCACAGTGTATGACGCGCGGTCTGGCCCGGGCGGCGAGGGTACTGCCTGGGACTGCAACGTGCAGACGGCAACCGCGCGCAACGAAGAGGCGTGGACGGTCGAACTGGCCATTCCTCTGGTCGAACTGGGATGGACAGCAGGCTCACGTGGCGAGTGGGCGCTGAACGTAGCACGTGTGCGCAGGACCGGCAAGGAGGAGCTGTCGAGCTTTATCTTGACCGAGGGTAAGGGTGGACTTCACCGCCTCGCCCAGTTCGCCACTCTCAAACTCCCCGGCGCTGGCCTGGACCCCGATATGTGGGAAGTCCGCAAACCCTCTGACGTGATGCTACGCAGGGGAAAGGACGGGCTGATCTACGGCGCCCGGATTTACATCAGGAATCGCACCGGCCGGCCCGGGCAGGTGCAGTTGCGCCCAGAGTTGATCGCGGGGCTGCAGAGCACTGCGGGCAAGCGGGTCAATATCAGCCTGGGGCCGGGAGAGGGTCAGGAGGTCGGCTTCGAGGTGCGGGTGCGGGAGCCGGGCGCGCAGACCTTGCGTCTGCGCCTGGTAGACCAGGCGAACCGCGAGAAGGTCCGCTACGTCGCGGAGATGCCTATACTACTGGAGTACACCCCGCTGGCGATTGATATTACGCGGCCGTACTACCGCGACAGCATCTACGCCACTGAACAGCTTGAGCAAATTCAGTTCACGGTGACCACGCCGAGCTTGAGCGAGGCCGAGCTGGCGGGGATGCAGTTGAGGGCTACGCTCTGGGGAGATAATCGGGACACCCCTCCGGGCCTGTTGGCTCCGCCATCAATGACGGTCCGAGCTGCTTGCGAGGTCAAGATGACACTCCCCGCCAAGGACCTCCCGGTGGGCGACTACGAGCTCCAGGTCGTGCTTCACGATCGAGCCGGGGCACGGCTGTACAGCACCCAGAAGCGGCTGCGCAAGCTCCCGCCGGCACCCAATGGGCATGAATGGCGCGTAGATGAGAACAACGTATTGCTGCACAACGGTGAGCCGTTCCTGCCATTCGGCTGGTTTAGCTTCGCGGTGCGCGACTACGATCCGGCTAATGCTTACACCGCGCTGCAGAGCTACACTATGGAGTTGCGTCCAACCCGTAATGTGCGCCCCCGGCTGGATTCATGGGCGGAAAAGGGGCTGTACGGAGCCTTTAGTCCGTTCTGTCCGGAGTTCAAGAACCGGGGCAAGGAGGTAAACCAGCGGCTACTGAACGATGAGGAGCGCGAGCTGCTGCGGAAACGGGTGGAGGAACTGATGGACCATCCGGCGGTGCTGGCCTGGTATTTGTATGATGAGCCGGCGAACAAAGACACGCTCCCCCAGCGGGTTGAGCAGATCTACGAGGTGATACGTGATGTTGACCCGTATCATCCGTGCATTGTGCTGGACAACCACATCAGCGGCATCTACAAGTACGCCGCGGGCTGCGACATCAAGATGCCCGACACCTATCCCTCGTTCGTACCTGGTGGTCTGGCCCGGTACCCAATTGAGAGAGTGGCCCGGATGATGGACGCAGTCAAGGGTGCCACGGGTGGCCGCAAGCCGGCCTGGGTCACGCCGATGGCCTTCTGCTTGCGTGACCCTGGCGTCAGCGGCCGCATTGCCAACCTCGTGGAGCTGCGCAACATGATGTACCAGGCCGTCACACACGGGGCCAGAGGCTTCCTTTGGTACACCTACGCCCACGAGCAGTTCTACACCTACCCCGAACTGAATATCGGCATGCCGTTCTTGTCACGCGAAGCCCGGGACCTCAAGGGGGCAATCCTAGCACCGGACGAGCTGGAGGCAGTCAGCTTCGAGGCCGCCCAGCCCGGGCACATTCATGCGGCATTGCGCCGCGCCGGCGGCCATGTCTACCTCATTGTAACAAGCACTGCCACCGAGCCGCAGGAGGTTACCTTCAAAGTCAAAGAGGTGCCGGACACGCTGTATGTGGTGTCTGAAGGCCGTGAGGTCAGCCTGAAGGGCGGCCAGTTTACTGACATATTCGATATCTACGCCACGCACATCTACACCACCGATGCCGGACTGGCCGAGCGCGAAAGCCTGGCAGCGACGCAGGCCAGAATTGCCCAGGCCAATCTTCCCCAGAAGAAGCCCGGCAATCTGGCTTCTGCCGACAGCGGCGTGCAGGTGGTCGTCTCCTCGGGGGAGTGCATGGAGGACAGAGGGCACCGTCCCGAGCCTGAGCCCCATGCCGTGGTGGACGGCATCACCTCGCGGATGCGCTGGGAGGCAAGCAAGTCTGGGCCGGGCGAATGGCTGCAGCTCATCTGGCCGGAGCAGATTGAATTTAGCCGCGTGGTCATCTATACCCACAACATTTTCGGCTGCCAGATCCAGGTTCCCGGTGGCGGCGAAGACGAATGGGTAACGGTGGCCGAGGCTGAGCCGAGCACCAAACCTCTAGCGCCGATCACTGCCACGTTTGACACGGTGAAGGCCAACTCTTTGCGCATCCTCACGACCAGGCTAGATGTGAATTGGGCCACAGCTATCATCTACGAAGTGGAGGTCTACGCGGAATAAGCCCGTTGTGTGGACTGTGGCTTGCCGCCATTGCTTGCTACTCGTAGCGCAGGCATTCGATGGGGTCGAGCAGGGCGGCTTTGCGCGAGGGGTAGTAGCCGAAGAAGACGCCCACTGCTGCGGCGAACAGGAAGGCAACCAGAATCGCCCAGAGCGGTACGACAGTTGTCCAGCCCAGGGCGCTGCCTACCAACTTTGATATGCCAATACCGATGATACCACCGATGATGCCGCCGATGACGCTGAGTGCGGTGGACTCGATCAGGAACTGGGTCTGGATGTCACGGCGGCGGGCACCGACAGCCTTGCGGATGCCGATCTCGCGGGTGCGCTCGGCCACCGAGACGAGCATGATATTCATAATGCCCACACCGCCCACCAGCAGCGAAACCAGGGCAATGCCGGCGAGGAAGCGCGTGAGCATAGCGCTGGTCTCAGACATGGTGGTCAGGATTTCCTCCTGGGACCTGATCCGGAAGTCGTCCTCTTCGTTGCGAACGCGGTGCTGGCGGCGCAGGACCTGGGTAAGCGACTCTTCGACTTCTGCAACAACCTTGGTGCTGGCGGCGGAGACGTAAATTGTGGACAGGGTGCTGCGGCCCAGGAGCCGTTGGCGGGCGGTGCTGAGGGGGACGTAAACCTGATCATCGGGACTTCCCCAGGAGCCACCTTTTTCCTCGAAAACGCCGATCACCCGGAACGGCACCCCCTTGATGCGGACGGTTTCCTCGAGCAAGACGCGGCCGTAGAAGATCTCCTCCACCACCGTGCTGCCCAGCACCACCACGCGCGCGCGTGAGCGCTCTTCGCTCGTGGTGAAGAACCGGCCGGCGGCGAGTGTCAGATTCTGGGTCGTCATAATATCGGGTGTGCTGCCCAGCACGCGGCTGGCGTGGGTGCGGTTGCGATACTTGACCGTGACACTGCCCTGGACGATGGGCGCAATTGCCGAGACATTGGTAACCTTTGATTCTATCGCTTCCCAGTCATCGTCGGTCAGTCGGCCCCGGCGGACTACCGGGCCGTGTCGCCCACTGCGGCTGGATGGCGAGATCATGAGCAGGTTGGTGCCCAATCCTTGAATGCGCTGCATCACGTCTGCCTTGAGCCCCTCGCCGATGGCCACGACCACGATGACCGCAGCCACGCCGATGATCACGCCCAACATAGTCAGAAATGAGCGCAGCTTGTTAGCAAGCAGGCTGGTCAGGGCCGAGCGCACGCCTTCAAACAGCGTCACGGTGCTTCACCGCCCGGGCGTTTGTTGTTGACATCGTTGGCTAGCTTGCCGTCAACCATATGCAGGACGCGGTGGCAGCCAGCCGCGATGTCAGGGTCGTGGGTCACCGTTATCAGCGTGATCCCGGTCTGGTTGAGATCGTCAAAGACCTGCAGGATGTCCCGGCCGGTGCGACTATCGAGGTTGCCGGTCGGCTCGTCGGCCAGGATAATGGCCGGCTCGTTGACAATGGCCCGGGCGATGGCAACCCGCTGCTGCTCGCCACCGGAGAGCTCGCGGGGGCGGTGATGGGCACGGTCGGCCAGGCCGACCTTCGCCAGCGCCGTCACGGCCTTCTCCCGCCGGTCGTGAATGCCGGCGTATTGCAGCGGTAGTTCCACGTTCTGGAGGGCGTTGGCGCGTGGTAGCAGATTGAACTGCTGAAAGACAAAGCCAATGTGGCGGTTGCGTAGCGCGGCCAGCCGGTCATCGCTGAGCTGGCTGACATCCTCGCCATCCAGCAAGTAGGTGCCGGCGCTGGGCTTATCCAGGCAGCCGAGCAGGTTCATCAGCGTGGATTTCCCTGAGCCTGACGGCCCCATTATCGCCAGGTATTCGCCGGGCGCAATAGTGAAGGAGACACCGCGCAGGGCGTGAACGGCCATTGAGCCCATCGTGTAGGTCTTCTCAACGTCGCGTACTTCTATCAAGGACATCGCGCCCGTTTGACCACCGTTCTCCTTAGTATTTGAGTCGCCTCGCTTTATCTTTTCTGCGTCGCTGTGCTGTCGTAGAGGGCCTATCTTCTGCCCGCCCTGCCGAGCATACCCAGTGCCCGTCGTCCGGTTCGGCCCGGATCACTGGGCCTGCCCATTCCTGGCGGAGGTTGGGCGCCCGCGGGCAGCACCACCTGGTCGCCTTCCTTGAGACCCTCCAGGATCTCGGTCCGCTCCCAGTCGCTGATGCCGACCTTCACTGTGCGCTCGACCGGCTCGGCGTTGGGTGCTTCCAGCACCTGGACGGTCGGTTGCTTGCCGGAGCGATCAATGGCGCTATCCGGGACCAGGAGTGTGTCCTCCTGCTCGGCGACGACCAGAGTGACGTCGGCGGTCATCCCCGGCCGCAGTTCGCGCACGGTGTCGAGCACCTTGATGCGCACGGGAAAATAGACGACATTCTGCTCCTCTTTTGCCTTGGGGAATATCTTGACTACCTCCCCAGCGAAGCTCTGTCCGGGCAGGGCGTCCACGGTGACCTCGGCGGGCTGTGTGACTCGGATCTGGGCGATGTCGGCCTCGTCCACCTCGGCCAGGACATACATTTCGGTGATGTCGGCGAGAGTTATAATGGTCGTGCCCTGGGCCAGGGCCGCGGTGCCGGCGGGTACTACGGTACCTTCTTCGACGAGCTTCTCCAGGACCACACCGTCGCGGGGCGCGACGATGGTGGTATGCTTGAAGCTGTACTCAACGTCGTCGAGCTGGGACTGTGTGCGCCGCAAGTCCGCGGCCGCAGCGCGGACATCCTCGGCACGGGCTGCGTCACCTAGCCGACCCGCCTCAGCTCGCCGCAGGGCGGCCTCAGCTTGGTCGGCGGCCAGCCAGGCCAGCTCGAGGTCCTCCTCCCGCAGCCTGATCTGCGCCCGATTGGCTTCTGCGACGGACAAGGACGCCTCGGCCTGCCGCAGGGCGGCCTCGGCGGCCTCCCGATCCTGCCGCTTGAGCTGGACCTGGATGGCGTGGGCCTGGGCTGTTTCGAGAGCCGCCTGGGCCTGCTCCAAGGAGGCCCGGGCCCGCTTGATTTCCTCAGGCCGGGCACCCACCTCGAGCAGCGACAGGGCCTGCTGGGCCACCTCGAGTTGGGAGGCAGCACTAGCATAGCTGCGGCGTGAATCTTCCACCGATTGCGGGGAGACGAAGCCTTTGGCCAGCAGCGCTTCCTGGCGCATCAGGGCAGCCTGAGCGTTGTCGGCCGCGACCTGTGCCTCGGTGACCCGTGACCTGGCCTGAGCCAGTTCCTGCGGGCGCGCGCCGGCCAGCAGAATGGCGAGGTCTTGCTCGGCTCTGGTCAGGGAGGCTTCAGCCTGAGCGATCTCGGCTTGAGTCAACGTGGGCTGGGCCTGCTCCTGAGCCTGCGCCTGCTTGAGTCGCGCCTGGGCGGAGGCCAGGCCGGCCTGGGCCTGGGCAATATCCTCAGCGTTGGTTACCCGAATCTGGTCGAGTTGGAGTTGGGCCTGACGCAGCCGCGCTCGCGCCGCGTCAAGGCTGGCCTGCGCTTCGGTGATAGATGTCGCAGTCTGCTCAGTCTGGGCCTCGGCGTTGAGATGAGCCTGGACCAGTCGGGCCTGGGAAGAGTCGGTCTGCGCTCGTGCCTGGTCCACCTTGCCTTGGAGTTCAGTCGGGTCGAGCTGCGCGATAATCTGGCCTGCCTGCACGTAATCGCCCGGCTCGACGTACATCTTGCTGATCTCGCCGCCGCTGCGCGACTTGACTTCCACGGTGGTCAGCGGCTCAAGCACTCCCGTGGCCGAGACGGTCACGCGTAGGGGCCCCCGCTTGACCTCCACCGTGATCGGTTCCAGCGACTCCTCCGGGCTTCCACCCCGGTGGGTCAGCCACCAGATACCCAGGCCGATGACGACCACAATAGTGCCCGCGACGATGAGTTTTCGTTTCATTAGCAATAGTCCCGGTTATTCATTCTGTGCATTGAATTGCGTCGGGCGAATGATCCAGAGGCGAACGCGGGTGCCCCGTACTACTTCAGCTTCCAGGCTCGGTCAGCAACGGCTGGCCAGCGGCGGCGAGCAACTGGTAGTAGGCGACGTTCTGATCGTACCGCGCCTGAATCAGGTTGGCGCGGACGCGGCGCAGGGACAGTTCTGCGTCGGTGACCTCGACGACGATGGCCACGCCCTCCGCATAACGCTGGCGGGCCGCTTCGAGGTTACTCTGCGCCGCCTCGACTGCGATCCGGGCTGCGCCGATACGCCCGGTAGCATCCTGGAGTCCGTACCAGTTCTGCTCGACGTCCCGGGTGATGCTTAGCTCTAGGTCGGCCAGCCGCTGGTGCGCGATCTCCCGCCGGGCTTCGGCGGCGGCCACTTCTGCTTTGACCGATTTGTCGCCCAGCGGGTAGCTGGCGCCGACCATCAGCGACCAGGTCTCGTCGGTAGTTCCGGTGTGTCTGCCGTAGTCGGCTTGACCGGAGGCCTGCACGCTGAGACCCGCTGCGATCCGAGCTTCCTTGAGTGCCAGGTCGGCGGTGCGGATGCTGACGCGTTGTGCAGCGAGGTCCGGCCGCTGCTCCCGGGCTTCTGCCACCCACGAACTGAGCGGGCCGGTCTCGGGTACCGGGCCTAGACTTCCGCTGAGAGTCGGCGGCGGCCCCTGGTCCAGGGCCAGTAGCGCGCGCAGCTCAGCCATGGCCTGCCACGTGGCGTTCATCGCGCGCATCGCTTCAAGTTCAGCTTCGGCGAGCGTAAGCTCGACGGGCAGCCGGTCCACTTCCGCCGCGGTGCCGGTTTCCACCCGGGCGTTGACCAGCTCCAGATTCTGGCGGGCCGCCTCGACGCCGGCTCGCGCCACCTCCGCCATCTCCAGGCTTCCCAGAACGCCGTAGAAGGCCGTGGCTACCTGCACCAGCAAGCGCCGCTCCTGGTCGTCCCGGGAATAGCGACTACCGACCAGGCGGGCATCGGCGGCTTGGATGGACTCGCGCAGGCCGCTCTGGTAGAAGGTCTGATTCAGCACCAGGGAGAGATCGCGGCTGGTGGAGCGGGTCAGGGACTGCTGCTCACGGACAGCCCACTCGGCGCTCAAGGTTGGCCACCACCGGGCCCGCTGAGCGGTCAGGCTAGCGCGGCTGCTGTCTACTTCCAAGGCCGCCGCCTTGAGGTTGGGATTGCGCTTCAGCGCCAGGCGAAAACAGTCCTCCAGCGTCAGAGTCTCCGCGAGCTGCTCTGCTGGGGCAGCGCTCACCAGCAGCAGCGCGGTCAGCAAGCATAGACAACATGATGTCAGACACGAATAATGGCGCAAGCGACTGTTGCACCTCCGATGTTTTCCTGGGATTCCTGACTCGGATGAGCTGTTAGATGTCGTAGTTCTATGCCCAGCACCGATTACCCTCCCCCCGGAGGGACGAATCTTTGCCGGGCGAAGGTGCTGGCTCGTCAGATGAAGAAACACAAGGCAGCAAGTTTGCGTGCTTACTGTTTGACGTTGCCGGCCCAGGCCAGGTTCATTATAGGCCCAAACCTTGCCGGTCCCCCACGAGCTAAGTTCAGAGGAGCATTGCTGGTATGAGCAATTCAAATCGTCCCAACTTCGTCATTTTTTACACCGACGACCAGGGGTATGGTGATCTGTCCTGCATGGGCGCGCCTGATCTGAAAACACCGCACCTGGACGCGCTGGCGGCGTCGGGCGCGCGCTTTACCGACTGGTACTCCAACTCGCCGGTCTGCTCGCCGTCACGGGCCTCGCTGTTCAGCGGACGGTATCCGGGACGTGCGGGCGTGCGCTCGATCCTATCCGGCCACCGCCAGGCCACCGGCTTGCCCCAGGAGACGCCCACGATTGCCACCGCTCTCCAGCGCGAGGGCTACCGCACGGGCTTGTTCGGCAAGTGGCACCTGGGTCTCGCCGAGCAGTGCCGGCCCCACAACCACGGCTTCGATGAGTGGTTTGGCTTTATGGCCGGCTGCATTGACTACTACTCGCACATCTTCTACTGGGGCATAGCCGGCGGGCAGGATCCGGTCCACGATCTGTGGGATAACAACCGCGAGATATGGGACAACGGCCGCTACTTCACCGAGTTGATTACCGAGCGTGCGGTGGATTATCTGGACCGTGTGGCCCAGGAGGACGACGCACCGTTCTTACTGGCGGTTATGTACAACGCGCCGCATTACCCGATGCACGCGCCGAAAGAGTATATGGATCGTTTCGCTGAGTTGCCGTGGGATCGCCAGGTGATGGCCGCGATGCTGAGCGCGATGGACGACAGTGTGGGGGAGGTTATGGCGACGCTGGAGCGCCACGGGATGCGGGATAATACCTGTGTCTTCTTCTCCAGCGACAACGGCCCCTCGCGCGAGACCCGTAACTGGCTGGACGGGACCGAAGACCCTTACTACGGCGGCACTACCGGCAAGCTCAAGGGCCATAAGTTCAGCCTGTACGAGGGCGGTATCCGCATGCCGGCGATAATGAACTGGCCGGCGCGCATCCCGGCGGGGCAGGTCCTGAACGGTGTGGGTGCTACGATGGACGTTTTTCCAACCTTCCTGAGCGCAGCGGGCGGGGACGTGAATGATTACCAGCTCGACGGCCTCGATGTTATTCCGATGGTCGCCGAGGGCGCCGCCAGCCCTCACCAGGCAATCTTCTGGGAGATGGGCGACCAGACTGCGGTCCGGCAGGGCAACTGGAAGCTGGTGCTCAACGGCCGGCTCGTGGAAGGTGCGCCGCCGGAGGATGATGTGCACCTGGCGGACCTTGCCAATGATATGGGCGAACGCCATAACCTCAAGGACGAATTCCCGGAGATTGCCGCAGAACTGCAGGCAGACGCCGAAGCCTGGCGTGCGGACCTGGAGAAGCATTGGGAAGAGAAGTGGATGCGCACGAACAACACCCGCACGGCTCACCCTTCGGGATAATAGCAGTACCGACCCTTGAGAGGAGGAGTTGTTGGGGCTGCTGCTCGGTTTGGGGGGTCAGCCGATTGCCTGACGAATGACCGCCATGGCCTGATCGGCCAGGTCCTGAGCTTGCTGGTGACTGTCGGCTTCGGCGACCACGCGCATAATCGGCTCGGTGTTGCTGGGACGGGCCTGCACCCAGGAACGATCCGGCCAGCGCACCAGGATACCGTCGGTTTCCTCAATCTCCTGGCCGGCATACTCTTCGCGCAGCGCTAGGATGGCCGGTTGCACCCGCGCCGCCGGGCAGTCAATGCGTTCCTTGACAATAGCCGAGGGACGGAAGGCCTCCTCTGTCCAGGAACTGAGCGTCCCGCCCCGATGGGCCAGGCCCTCGAGAATCAGACACATCGCGCGCAGGCTGTCGCGGCAGTAGTGGATGCGTGGGTCAATGACGCCGCCGTTGCCCTCGCCGCCGAATACGCGGTCGTCCTGGTCGGTATGCCCGGCAGCTCGGTAATCACGAGCCGCGCGCTGCATGGCTTCGACCACGTACACTTCGCCCACCGCCGTGCGGTGCATCGGGCAGTTGTAGCGCTCGGCGACTTCCTCGATCATTCGACTGGTCACCAGGTTGGTGACCAACGGCAAGGGGCCTGCAGCGGCGACGGTATCCGCGGCCAGTGCCAGGGTGTACTCTTCCCCGACTGCCATTCCCTGTTCATTAACCAGCGCGAGACGATCGGCGTCGGCGTCCTGCACCATCCCCAGGTCGGCGCCGTGCTCGCGAACCGCCTGCTCCAGTTGTCCCATGTTTTCCGGTACCGGTTCGGGCAGATGCGGGAAGATGCCGTCGGGCGTGTCGTTGATGGCAATGACCTCGCAGCCCAGTTCTCTGAGCAGCCGCTCGCTGACCACTGCCCCGGCGCCATTGCAGCAGTCCACCACAACCTTGAAGTTGCCGTCGGCAATCGCCTTGCGGTCGGTCCGGGCCAGCAGCTCGGCGACATGTCGCTCAATGGCTTGGTCATCGCTGACCACCTCGCCGATCTGCTCGTTACCCACCAAAGCGAACTCGCCCTGGTGGTAGACATTGAGCAGCTCCTGGACCTGGTACGGGTAGAGAAAGATGCCGTCGGAGCGAATGAACTTCAGGGCATTCCACTGCTGGGGGTTGTGGCTGGCGGTGATGGCAATGCCGCCGATGGTCTCAGGATTGCGGGCACAGGCAATCTGCAGCGTCGGCACCGGCACGATGTCCAGGTCAATGACGTTGCACCCGGTAGCCAGTAGCCCGCCGACCAGCGCGCTGCGCACCATCTGTCCGGAGGGACGGGTGTCGCGGCCGATGGCGACCAGCCCGCCGCCCAGATAGGTGCCAAAGGCCTGGGCGAATGAGACCAGCAGGTGCGGCGTCAGCGAGTCGCCAACTACGCCGCGTACTCCGGATACGCCGGTTTTGAGCGTTCTTACTCCGGACATTTAGTCACCCGTGTTTTTGGTCGCTTGATTGGCTGAGGAGCGCCCTTGCCCGGACCACAGTCCAGTGGCACAGGCATCCTGCCTGTGCATCATGGGCTGGAAGCCCGTGCCACCGACGTAGTTGCGACAAGAACGTCGCTCCTATCAGCTTGTGATGCTTACATCAACTGCCGGGCGCGGCTGAGATATTCGCGCACCAATTCCCGTGCAGTGGCTACGTCGCGCGCTTCGGCCATAACTCGAATCAGCGGCTCGGTCTGGGATACCCGCACCTGTACCCACCGGCCCTCGCCAATTATCTTGATACCGTCCTGCAGGTCACGGCTGTCCGCCCAGGCCGGGAGCTGCTGGGTGCGGATCGCCTCGAGCACACTGTAAGCACGCTCAGTGGGGCAATGCTCCTGGCCCTGCCGCATGACGTAGTGGGGGATGTTGTGGGCAATGAAGTCCACAAGCGGCTCGTCCAGGCCGGCCAACAGGTCGAGGATGTGCGCCATCGCCGCCATACTGTCGTGAGCGTAGTTCAGACGCGGAAAAACAATCCCCCCGCTGCCCTCGCCGGCGATAGCCGCCTGATAGTTAAGGGCGCTTTCGGTGATATAGGCCTGGCCAATGCCGGTACGATGAGTCTCGCGCCCGTAGCGCGCGGCGATGTCGTCTACTGCCTGGGTGGTGGACAGGTTGGTGACCACTGGCCCGGCGTCACCCCGGCGTAGGATCATCTCCTCGCACAGGCATATCGTCATTTGCTCCGAGAAGATCTCGCCACCCGACGCGACAAAGCCGAGTCGGTCACCGTCCGCGTCATGGGCGAAGCCGATATCGGCGTCCACGGCCTGGACTATGGCGCGCAGTTGACTCAGATTGGCTTGACTGGGTTCGGGAGGATGCGGGAAGGGCTGGCGCGGCTCAATGTTTATCGCCACTACTTCACAGCCCAGTCTCTCCAGCAAGCGCGGCGAGTCCTGCGAGCAGGCCCCGTTGATGCAGTCCACTGCGACCTTGAGATGCGCCTCACGAACCTTCTCGACGTCTACCTGCGCAACTATCGCCGCCAGGTGGCGCTCGGCTGCGTCGGGATCGGCCGCGATGGGATGGAGTTCGTCCCACTGCGCCTTGACGTACTCGCCCTGATGGTAGATATCGAGCAGTTCTTCGTTCTGGCGCGGGTTGAGGAATATCCCGTCGTCCCGCACGAATTTCAGCGCATTCCAACTGGCGTCGTTATGACCAGCAGTGATAGCGATGCCGCCGACGGCGGGCCCCTGTTTGACGGCTAACTGGAGTGCTGCGGTGGGGCAGATCCCCAGGTCTACTACTTGACAGCCGCCGCCCATCAGGCCCGACACGACGCACGGGCCGACCATCTTGCCGGAATTACGGGTGTCCCGACTGACCAGGACCGTTCCCCTGCCGACATAGGTGGCGAACGCCTGGCCGAAGTCCACCAGCAGCTCGGGCGTGAGCGTATGGCCCACGACACCTCGTAATCCAGCAACGGATAGTTTCAGAGCTTGCACAACCATAGCTTTGGCCACAATGCACTCAGCCTTCGATCTGGACAGTCACCCCGCCTCGCAGGCTGGTTATGTGGGCCTGGCCACCGGCGACGTCAATCGCCGCCCTTGCTTCCGCCTGTCTCTCGGGCGCAAGCGCTGTCACCTGGCGGCTATCTGTCATCTGATGGTCTCGCTCGGCCTGCTGAGCAGGGACTTGCACTAACTATCTTATTCGTCTATTATTAGATACATACCTCTAGGGTGCCAAGCTAGACCTACCGAATGCTTCGCCGGGACTCAGGGGTATCGCTGTGGCATGATAGACTGCGCCAAACTCGCAATGCCAGGTTGGCACATAGGAGGACCGTGATGTCCGATCCCAAGGATAAGCAGTATGTGCTCGAACAGGTCAAAGCGAATAACGTCAAGTTCGTAAAGCTCTGGTTCACCGACATTCTCGGATATTTGAAGAGCTTTGCGATCACTGTGGACGAATTGGAGCTATCGCTGGCTGAAGGCCAGGGCTTTGACGGCTCGTCTATCCAGGGCTTCGCCCGTATTGACGAGAGTGATATGGTGGCGATGCCGGACCCGGCCACCTTTACCGTTCTGCCGTGGCGGCCCACCGAGGGCGGTGCGGTGGCGCGGATGTTCTGTGACATTCTGCGGCCCGATGGCACCCCCTACGAGTGTGACCCCCGCTATGTGCTCAAGCGCAATCTGGCGCGGGCGGCGAAGCTGGGCTATACCTTTTACGTCGGCCCGGAGTTGGAGTATTTTTACTTCAAGGGTAATGACCCCAATCCCCAGGTTCTCGACCACGCGGGGTATTTTGATATGACGCCCCGTGACGAGGCCATGGATCTGCGGCGGGAAACCGTGATTATGCTGGAGCAAATGGGCATCGGGGTCGAATACAGTCATCACGAGGTAGCACCCTCCCAGCACGAGGTGGACCTGCGCTACACCGATGCGCTGACGATGGCCGATGCCGCGATGAGCTATCGGCTGGTCGTCAAGGAGGTCGCTTTGCGCCACGGCGTCTACGCCACCTTTATGCCCAAGCCCCTGTTCTCCGAAAACGGCAGTGGCATGCATGTGCACCAGTCATTGTTCGTTGAAGACAGGAACGCCTTCTTCGACCCTGACGACTCGCTATACCTGTCGGCCATTGCCCGCAAGTACATAGCCGGGCTGCTCAAGCATGCCCAGGAAATAACGCTGGTTACCAACCAGTGGGTCAACTCCTACAAGCGCCTGGTGCCCGGCTACGAGGCACCGGTCTACTTGTCCTGGGCCCTGACCAATCGCTCGGATCTGATCCGAGTGCCCACCTATAAGCCCGGGCGCGAGCGAGCAATGCGCATAGAGTACCGTGCGCCCGATCCGGCCTGCAACCCCTACCTGGCCTTTGCGGTAATGCTCGCGGCCGGTTTGGATGGCATTGAAAACGACTACGAATGCCCCTCGCCGGTGACGCGCAACGTGTATGAAATGTCTGAGGAGGAGCGGGAGGCTCTCGGCATCGGCACGCTGCCTCCCGACCTGCACAGCGCGGTTGGCCTGGCCGAAAGCAGTGATTTGCTCAAGCGGGCTCTGGGCGAGGAAATGCACGGCAAGCTCATTGAGAATAAGAGGATCGAGTGGGATGAGTATCGCGTGCAGGTTACCAGTTGGGAGCTCGAGAAGTACCTGCCTGTACTATGAATTACCATGTAGTGCCGCATCAGCCCCAGAAAGGCAGGCGAAAGATGGACCGAGATGCCCTCGTGAGCGAATTCTGCGAACTGGTGCAGATTGACAGCCTGTCCCGGCACGAGGCCGCCTTTGCGGAGGTTATTGTGGGGAAGATGGCCGAGTTGGGACTCGAGGCGCGCCGCGACGGCGCGGCAGCGCGGATTGACGGCGACTGCGACAATCTGATCTTTCGGGTCCCGGCCAGCGCTGACGGTTACCCCGTCATAATGATCAACTCGCACCTGGATACGGTCGGGGATGACACTGGTATCCAGCCGGTCGTCGAGGGTGACGAAGTTCGCAGCGCGGGCGATACCATCCTTGGCGCCGACGCGAAGGCCGGCCTCACCATAATGCTGGCCGCCCTGCGCAAGCTCGACGCGGACAACCTGCCCCACGGCGAGTTGGTTGTGGTCTTTACTGTTGCCGAGGAGGTCGGCCTAGTCGGAGCGCGGGCCCTTGATTTCCAGATGCTTCAGCCGCGGCCCGAGATCGCCTATGTGCTCGACGGCGGCATCACTCCCGGAGAGATGACTACGCAGGCGCCTTATGCCGATAAGATCGAGTTTGAAGTGCGCGGAAAAGCGGCTCACGCCGGCGTTGAGCCGGAGAAAGGGATTAACTCCATCCAGATCGCGGCCGAGGCGATAGCCCAGATGAAGCTGGGCCGGCTGGATGATGAGTGCACCGCCAACATCGGGAAAATTGAGGGCGGCACGGCCACCAATATCGTCCCGGAGCTGACCCAGTTCCAGGGCGAAGCGCGTA
Organism: Candidatus Zipacnadia bacterium; assembly: GCA_029821195.1. GTDB lineage: Bacteria > Armatimonadota > Zipacnadia > Zipacnadales > Zipacnadaceae > JALGTD01. The sequence continues at coordinate 54,096 of JALGTU010000001.1, read as the reverse complement.
GTCACCAGGAAGAAAAACTGGTTGCGCAAAGTCGGCACATGTCCCAGATGGTCGAAGAGGCAGCGGCTGAACGTGGGGCAACGGTAGAGAGCGAGCGGGAGCGTAGCTACAACGGCTTTGCCCTGGGTCCGGACGACCTGGTGGTGCAGCGCGGGATGGCCGCTGCACAGCAGGTGGGCCTGGAGCCCCGGCTCAACAAGGGCGGGGGTGGCAGCGACGCCAATATCTTCAACGAGCATGGCATCCCCAGTGTGATTGTTGCCACTGGTGCACATCGTCCCCACACTACCGACGAGCTCCTGCACATCCCCAGCATGGTGCAGTGCTTTGAGTGGCTGGTGGCGATATTGACGACGGACTGACCGTGGACCGGCGAGTCGCCTGTCCTACCGAAGCCGGCCCTACGGGGTTGACAGATCAGGCGGGTTGGGGTATACTCAACTCAAAGTTGTGTGATATTGGCTGTGATGGGGAGGAGTATGCGGGGAGCGGAGGCTACAGCGAGCCGGTGGTAAGGTGAAAGTGCCGGCGCCTCGGTCCGCAGAACGTCGCCCTTGAGCTGTTCCGCCGAATTCAGTAAGCGGAACCGGGATGCGCCCGTTACAGCGTCAGAGAGTCCCGCCTTCGCCAAGGCTACGGCGGGGAACTTGGGTGGTACCGCGGGAGTTGCTTTATATCGGCCTCTCGTCCCAATGGGGATGAGAGGCTTTTTGCATTCAATGGCAACTGGAAAGAGGTGTCGTTATGCGCAGTGATCGAGCGAAAAAAGGACTGGAGCGAGCGGGGGCGCGGGCGTTGATTCATGCTTGCGGGATAACCCGCGAGCAACTGGACAAGCCGTTTATTGGCATCGCCAACAGCTTTTCGGACCTGGTACCGGGGCATATCGGGATGCGCCGGCTCCAGCGCGCGGTTGAGCTAGGTATTGCCGCCGGAGGCGGAGTGCCGCTCAACTTCGGCGTGCCGGCGATCTGCGATGGTGTAGCGATGGGGCACCTGGGTATGTTCTACTCCCTGCCCTCGCGCGAGCTGATTGCTGATATTGTCGAGTCAATGGCGCTGGCCCATGCGCTGGACGGGCTGGTATTGCTGACCGACTGCGACAAGATCACTCCGGGCATGTTGATGGCGGCCGGGCGGCTGGACATTCCGGCAATTGTGGTCACGGCTGGGCCAATGATGTCCGGCCGGTACGAGGGCCGGAGGCTCTCACTGGTGCGCGATACGTTCGAGGCAATTGGTCGCGCCCAGGCGGGCGAGATTACTGAAGACGATGTCGCAGCACTGGAGATAGAGGCCTGCCCGGGCCAGGGCTCCTGTCAGGGGCTATACACGGCCAATACGATGGCCTGCGTGACCGAGGCGATGGGCATGAGCCTGGCCGGTTCGGCGACAGCGCTGGCCGGCTCAGCCAAGCGCGAGCGCTTCGCCTACGATAGCGGCGAGCGTATTATGGAGCTGGTGAATCACGACATCACCACGCGCCAGATTATCACCGAGTCGTCTGTCCGCAACGCCATCCGCATTGATATGGCGATGGGCGGCTCGACCAATACCTGCCTGCACATCCCGGCCATCGCCCACGAGGCGGGCGTGGATATCGAGCTGGAGGTCTTTGACCAGATCAGCCAGGCCACGCCGCAGATCTGCTCGCTGCGACCGGGCGGTGAGTATATGATGGAGGACCTCGACTGGGCTGGCGGCATTCCGGCGGTCCTGTCGGTGCTCAGTGATATGCTCGACGATAACCCCACCGTCAGCGGCAAGTCAATCAAGGAAATCGCCGCCGAGGGCCGCGTCGTTGACAACGATGTTATCCGTTCTGTGGACAAAGCTTACGCGCCGGAAGGCGGGATTGCGGTGCTGCGGGGCAATCTCTGCTCCGATGGGGCGGTGATAAAGCAGTCGGCGGTCTCGGAGAAGATGCGCACGTTCCGGGGCCAGGCGGCCTGTTTCGACCGCGAGGAGGCCGCTATGGCCTCGATTCTGGCCGACGAGATCGCCGACGGCTCATGGATAATCATCCGCTACGAGGGCCCCCAGGGTGGACCGGGGATGCGCGAGGGTCTGAATCCGACCGCGGCGCTAGCGGGAATGGGCAAGGCCGAGACGGTCGGGCTGCTGACCGATGGCCGCTTCTCTGGTGGAACCAGGGGCCTATGCATCGGGCATATCTCGCCGGAAGCCGCAGCGGGTGGCCTGCTGGCCCTGGTCCAGGACGGCGACGAGATCGAGGTAAACCTGGACGAGCGGCGGCTGGAGCTGCTGGTAGAGGAAGGGGAATTGGAGCGGCGCCGCGCTGACTGGCAGCCGCCGGAGCCGAAGATCAAGACCGGCTGGCTGGCGCGCTACGCTAAGAATGTCACCAGCGCCGCATCCGGCGCAGTGATGGAGTAGCGGCTATATACAGACAAGGCACAAGGAGGCGAATGACTAATGGCAACTGAGCAAATGACCGGCGCGGATGTGCTATTGCGCGTCTTCGAGGAAGAAGGCGTCGAAGTAGTATTTGGCATACCCGGCGGTGCGACGATTCCGGTCTTCGACAAGCTCTACCACAAGACCGAGGCCGGCGAGCTTCGCTTCATCCTGACGCGCCACGAACAGGGCGCCGCCCATGCCGCCGACGGTTATGCGCGGGCCACCGGCCGGGTCGGGGTATGCACGGCAACCAGCGGTCCGGGGGCGCTGAACCTGGTCACGGGGCTGTGCACCGCGCACATGGACTCGATCCCCGTGGTAGCGATCACCGGCCAGGTAAAGACTGCGGCCATCGGTACAGATGCCTTCCAGGAGGCCGACACCACCGGTGTCACAGTGCCAATAACCAAGCACAATTACCTGGTCAAAGACCCGGCTGAACTGGCTCACGTAGTGCGGGAGGCTTTCTTCATCGCTCGGACGGGTCGGCCCGGCCCGGTGCTCATTGATCTGCCTGCGGACGTCAGTGCGGGGCCGGGGGTGTGGACCGAACGGGATGTCAGCAACCTGCGTGGCTACCGTCCGCCTGAGAAGGGTGATCCGGAGGCCATTACCCAGGCGGCGGCGATGATTAGCCGGGCCGAGAAGCCAATTCTGTACATTGGCGGCGGAGTCATCGCCTCGGGCGCTGCTGATCTGATTAAGGAACTCGCCGAAAAGGCCAACATTTACGTGGTGCATACGTTGATGGGCAAGGGCGCCTTCCCAGAGACTCATTTGCTGTCGGCGGGGATGCCGGGGATGCACGGTGTGGTGCCGGCCTGCTATGGGCTGCGTGACGCTGGACTCATCATCGCTATCGGTGTCCGCTTTGACGACCGGGTGACCGGCGATCTGAGCAAGTTCGCCCAGGGCGCGGAGATCATCCACATTGACATTGATCCAGCCGAGCACAATAAGGTGGTGCAGCCGGACGTGGCCATCGCGGGTGACGCGCGCGAGGTGCTCGCGCAGCTCGTGCCGCAGGTCCAGCCACGCCCACGGGGCGAGTGGGAAGAGCAGATGGCGCAGTGGCAGAAAGACCATCCCTTGCGCTACACTCAACCCCCGGAGGGCATCGCGCCGCAGTACGTGGTGGAGCAGATCTACGAGGTCACCGGCGGCGAGGCTATCATTACCACCGAAGTAGGGCAGAACCAGATGTGGGCGGCGCAGTACTACAAGGTGGACAGGCCGCGGCACTTCCTCAGCTCGGGCGGTCTGGGCACGATGGGCTACGGCTTCCCGGCGGCCATCGGCGCCCAGATGGGTTGTCCCGACGCGGTGGTCTGGGACATCGCTGGCGACGGCTCGATCCAGATGAACATCCAGGAGCTGGCCACTGCGGTGATCAATAAGCTGCCGGTGAAGGTGGCGATTCTGAACAACTCATACCTGGGGATGGTGCGCCAGTGGCAGGAGCTATTCTACGACCGCCGCTACAGCGGCACTGACCTGACCGGCAACCCCGACTTCGTCCGTGTGGCCGAGGCGTACGGTGCGGTGGGGATAAAGGTGGGGGCTCCTGAGGAGGTCCGCGCTGCCATCGAGAAGGCTATGGAGGTGGACGACCGCCCGGTGTTCATTGACTTCGCGGTGGTTAAGGAGGAGAACGTCTTTCCGATGATTCCTGCGGGCAAGTCCCCGGATGATCTAATGGAGCACCAGCCCGACTAAGACCAGTCGAGCGGGAATCATGCGCGAAATTGAGTCGTCACAGATAACTGAAGCGGTCGCTGAGCTATGCCAGCGGATCAACTTCGAGTTGCCCGCAGAGGTGGTAGCGGCGCTGCGCCGCATCCGTGAGAGTGCGACGAGCGACGTCGCCCGGTTGGTTCTGGATCAGCTCCTGGACAATGCTCGCCTGGCGCGCGAGGAGCGCATCCCCTATTGCCAGGACACCGGGTTGGTAGTAGTCTTCGTCGAAATGGGCCAGGAGGTTCACCTGGTCGGGGACGATGTATATGCGGCCATTGACGCTGGGGTTCGTCAGGGATATCGCGAAGGCTACCTGCGACCATCGGTGGTGGCCAATCCGCTGAAGCGCGATACTAATACCGGCGACAACACACCGGCGATCGTGCATCTGCGTGTGGTGCCGGGCGATCAGTTGCGGCTGCACCTGGCGGCCAAAGGCGGCGGTAGCGAGAATATGAGCGCGCTGTGGATGCTCACGCCGACCGCTGGGAAGAAGCGCGTCGTCGAGGCGATTGCCGAGCGCATTCAAGAGGCGGGGGGCAAACCTTGCCCGCCGTTGATTCTGGGGGTGGGGATCGGCGGCGATCTCGAAAAGGCGGCCCTGCTCGCCAAAGAAGCGCTTTTCCGGCCCCTGGGTCAGCCCAGCGAGGTCCCCGAGCTGGCCGACCTGGAGCAGGAGATTCTGGCCGCGGTCAATGCGACGGGTGTGGGGCCGATGGGGCTGGGCGGCGCCGATACGGCGCTGGCGGTGCACGTGCTCAGCCATCCGTGCCATATCGCCAGTCTGCCGGTCGCGCTGAACGTGCAGTGCCACGCCGCCCGACACGGCACGGCGGCGCTTTAGCTTGGGAGGTACTACAGCTCTTGTCCTTGGACGCCAAGCAAATCCAGTTGCCGCTGACCGCCGAGGTTATCGGTGACCTGCACGCCGGGGATGCCGTAGAACTGACTGGCGTCGTCTACACCGCGCGCGATGCTGCGCACCAGCGGCTGGTCACAGCGCTCGATGGGGCAGAGGGGCTGGCAATCGAGCTAGACGGGGCGGTCATATACTACTGCGGTCCTACTCCCGCGCCTCCGGGGCGACCGCTGGGAGCAGCCGGGCCGACTACGAGTTCGCGGATGGACGCCTTCGCGCCCCGGCTGTATGCGGCGGGGGTGCGAGCCACTATCGGCAAGGGCCAGCGCTCCCGGGAGGTGCGCGAGGCCTGCCGGGAGTACGGCTGCCTATACCTGGTGGCTACGGGCGGAGCCGGTGCCCTGCTTTCCTCGTTTGTGACTGAAGCTGAGATGGTCGCCTATCCGGAACTCGGTCCGGAGGCGATTCGCAGGTTGGTGGTAGTGGGGCTGCCCGTGTTGGTGGCTTACGATCTACACGGAGGCAGCATATTCCCGCGAGACGCAGATTTGGGCTGAGCCGTGATGAGGCTGGCGCTTCTGCTGGTTGTACTGAAGTGGGCTATTGGCTGGCTGTTGTATGGGTTGGCGCAAGCGGCGCTGGCCTTGGGCCCGATCGGCCGGGGCGTGGCGCGCCCGCTGCTGGGCGGTGCAGTCCGCATGCAGCCCAACAACTTGCGGATGCGGGCGTATCGTGACTACCTCCGGGGCCTGCGGATGTTCTCTGCTGGCGCTACGGACGAAGCGCTGAAACTGCTGCATCGTGCCCACCGCGTTGCCCCCGACGACGAAACCGTGCACCTGGACTGGGCGGTAGCGCTGACTATGGCCGGTCGTTACGATCAGGCTATCGGTGCCTTGGAGCAACTCGGCCAGGACATCGAACGTCCCAGACACGAGCAGCAGTACTGGTCGGCGCTGGGCTGGTCGTACCTGCGAACCGGACGCTTCCCGCTGGCGGAGAACGCCATGAAACGGGCGGCCGAGTACGGGCTCGCCACGCCGGACCTGCGGTTGATAATGTCGCTGGCCCTGCTTGGCCAACAGGGCTGGGTGGACAAGGCGACTGTTCGCGGTAGTCTGGCCAAGCGCCCCCGCAATACGGGGATGCTGCTGGAATTTGGCTACTATCTGGCTAAAATCGGCAAGCGCGGGGAGGCGGAACGGCTGCTGGCAGTGCTCCCGGAGAGTATGCTGCCGCGCGGCTGGCGGATTGTTGCCCAGCACAGTCTAGACGAAGACAATACGGCCTGTGCGCAATGGGCGATAGATAAGCTGGACTCCCTCGACCCTGGCTCGGCTGGCGGGCTGCTGCTGGGCTGCGAGGTTGCAGCACGGGCGGACGATTGGTCCGCGGCCGTCGCCGGTGCCCACCAGGCGGTTGATCACGATCCTACTAGTCTCAATGTCCTGGAGACGGCGGGTCGGATAATGGTCCTGGCCGGGGAGCACGAGAGCGCGTTTCGCTATATGACCCAGGCGCTCGCCGGCGGCAGTCGCAACGCACTGGCGGGCGGCGTAGTGGCGCTGCACCTGCTCGAGCAGGATAAGACGGACCGGGCTCGCCTGGTATTTCGGGTCCAGCGGGCGGGCGATGAACTGGCTTGTGTATACGCGCACACCGCTATGGCCTGGCTGCTACAAATCGAAGAGAAGCCTGCGGAGGCGCTAAGCCTGGCGGCGCAGGCCTGTGACTTCTGGAATAAGCTGCCGGCTTGGGCAGCGACCGAGCCGGTATGCCGGGATATTCTCCCTCGTCTGACCTCGATTGCCGAGTCTATCGAGCGCAGCGCAGATGAGACTACCCGGTGCGGCGCCGTCAATCTGCGGCGGAGGCTGGATCGCGCTGCGCCCGCCACCGACGGCGATTGACCCACTTCTGGCGATTCCCTAGTCGTTTGCCGGTGGCGTAGGCCGGAGGGTGTCCGACTGAGTAGTTACTACCAGGTAGGCAGGTAATTAGTGCCGCGCCGCGAAGTCTATTGTGCAATTCAGTATAGCAATCGGCCGCATCGGAACATCGTGCCGAGTTGTCGTAGTAGTACGTAACTGGAGGAAAGCGCTATGCCTAAAGACATTGACGTTCGTCCTATCTTCACACCCCAGGAGATCACGTTCCCGCCGGTGCCGCTGTTTACCTACCAGGGTGATCTGGGGGACGAGCTAGCCCGGGGGATGACCGCCGCAGAGGCGTTGGGTCTGTATGAATGTATGCTGCTCATCCGCGAGTTTGAGCAGATGATCGTGCAGCTAAAGGGTGGCAAGTTCGCGCCGCTGCCCGGTTTCAAGTTCATCGGAGCTACACATCTATCGCTGGGACAGGAGGCGGTTGCTGTCGGGGCGATGTCAGCGATCCGGCCCGACGACTACATCACCAGTACGCACCGCGGCCACGGTCACTCGATCGCCAAGGGCATCTACTGGCTACGCGGGCAGCCGCCCGAGCAACTGGCGGAGTTCATTGGCCGAGAGGTCGCCGGGGCCAGCGCCGAGGAGCTGTGGAGTTTGGCACTCCAGGAGCATCTCAACCGTACGATGGCCGAGCTCTTCGGCAAGGAAGAAGGCTACTGCCGAGGTCGTGGTGGGGGAATGCACATTGCTGACTTCCACGCCGGACACCTCGGCGCCAACGCCATTGTCGGCGGCTCTTACGCAATAGCAACCGGTGCGGCGATGGGCTGCCAGAAGCAGGGCACCGACCGGCTGGTGCTGTGTATGGTCGGCGACGGCGCGGCCAACAACGGTATTGCCCACGAATCGTACAATTTCGCGGCGATGGCGCAGTTTAAGAAGGGCACGCCGGTGATCTATCTTATCGAGAACAATCAGTATGGTATGACCGGTCAGCAGCAGGGTGAGGTGACCGGGGTCAAGTATCTGGCGCAGCGCGGTGCGGGCTACAATGACGTCAACATGCACGCTGAGGGCGTAACTGGCATGGATGTGCTGGCGGTGCACGATGCGGTGCGCCGAGCTGCTGAGCTATGTCGCAGTGGCCGGGGCCCGGTGATGCTCGAATGCCACACTTATCGTTATATGGGCCACTCGCTGTCCGATACCCGCGAGAGCTATCGCAGCAAAGAAGAGGAGCAGATGTGGCATGATTGCGACCCGCTCGGGCAGTTCCGGGCACAGCTTCTGGCGCACGGTGTGGCCACGCAGGAAGAACTGAAGGCGCAGGAGAGCGCAGCGGCCCAGCGCATCCACGACGCAGCTATTTTCGCAGGCAATGCCACCGATCCTGATCCCAGGGATATCTACGATGGCCTGTTCGCCGATACGACCAGCGACAAGTTGGATCCGCAATGGGCGACGCCGGAAGAGAAGCTGTTGAAGAAGGTCCGGAAGCGCGGTGGGAAGGGCGCGAGGACGATTCTGTACCGGCATGCGGTTAATGAGGGGCTGGTCGAAGAGATGCTGCGCGACCGGCGCGTTATCCTGTACGGCGAGGATGTCGCTGATTACGGTGGTGCTTTTGGGGTTACCCGGGGCATTATTGACATATTCGGCCGTGAGCGCATCTTCAATGCTGCTATCTCTGAAGCGGCCATTGTTGGTACGGGGGTCGGGGCGGCGATGGTCGGGCTGCGGCCCGTCGTCGAGTTGATGTACATTGATTTCATTCTAATGGCGATGGACCAGGTCGGCAACCAGGCCGCCAAGAATCGTTATATGTTCGGCGGTAAGGCCAAGATCCCCTTGGTCATTCGCACCTCGGTTGGCGGCGGCCGCGGCTATGCCGGCCAGCACTCGCAGAGCCTGGAGGCGGTCGTGACGATGTTCCCGGGCCTGAAGGTCGTAGCGCCGGCGACAGCGTACGATGCCAAAGGCCTCATCAAATCGGCCATCCGCGACGATAACCCGGTGATTTATATCGAGCACCAGCACGCGCTGACCGAGCGCGGGGAGGTGCCCAACGAGGAGTATACTGTGCCGATAGGGGTAGCTCGCGTGGCCCGAGAAGGCACCGACTGCACGGTAGTGGCTTACAGTTGGCTCTACTACCGGGCCATGGAGGCTGCTGAGAAGCTAGCTGAGGATGACATCTCGGTCGAGGTGGTTGACCCGCGCACGCTGGTGCCCCTGGACGTGGACACCATCGCCGCATCGGTGCGCAAGACCGGGCACTTGGTTGTCGTCCAGCAGGCTCCCGAGCGCGGCTGTTTCGGCGAGCATATTGCCTACCAGGTCCAGCAGCAGGTCTTTGCCGACCTTGCCGCGCCGATAAAGATCGTGGCGGCGCACAATGTCCCGCCGCCAATGGCCGCGCCGCTGGAAGAAGAGAACCTACCCTCGGTTGAAAAGATTATGGGCAATATCCGCCAGACCGTGGGCCGTTAGGGATATCGCATAAGCTGCATGGCAGCGGACCTATGACGATTCCAACCAGCTTATCGTGGAGCAGCGCAGTGGCAACTCCTAACTATGGTAAGTGGCGACGGATGTAGGTCCGTGAGTCAAGGAGCTCACCGACGGGCTCCAGGAGCCTTACGTTGCGCTCCAAGGGCAAGAGAAAAGGGTTGCACAGCATAGAATAGGGAGAAGGGGCATTGCGTTGGCGAAGCGAAATGGCGGCTAAACTGACAAAGGCTTCGTCAGGCTGCAACCAAAGGTCGCCAGGCAGACGGCAAGGTTGCGCTTCGCGCAGCGCAAGCAATATCATTTGAGGAGGAGAGAGAATGAAGCGCAGTAGACTAACTCACTTCCGTGTTGTATTGCTGTGTATGAGCATTGGCCTGCTGGTGGCCGTGGTAATGCCAGCTCTTGCCCAGGAGGAGGCCGCTGCGGAGCAGCCAGGTGTTGGGGCCATAGTTGGCGGGGAAGCAATGCCAATGCCGCCAAGGCCAGTGACCATTATCGGTGAGACCCCGGATATACTGGTACCTGTCTCCTCCGAGGTTGATGATTCCCCGGTCTGCGAGACAGTCCGCTTGCACTATGTGCGCGAACCGCGGGCACTGCAGAGGCTGCTGGAACCGGTAAAGGCAGCCCTGGCACCGGACGTCAACGTAGCGGCCAGCGAGGGCTTAAGCCTGACTCCGCTGGTGGTGCTAGCCGGTCCGCGTTCGCAGGTGGACGACCTCAAGCGGGTCATCGCCACCATTGACGTCCCTCAGCCGCAGGTCCGCCTCGACCTGTGGACCTTTCAGATCAGCGGTGGCGATGCGCAAGTTGTCGCCGGGCGAGCGCAGGAGGCGCGGGAGACAGTTCGGACAGTGGGCGATCTCATGCGCGGCTATCTGCGCCAACTGGAAGCCTGCGCCCGGGCCTCCCAACAGCACAATCAGGAGAGAGCAGAGAAAGCCCAACAGCAGGCGAGCACCTCACGGGACGACGAGGCCAGCGATACTGAGCCGTGCTTTTCAATCAAAATGAATGTCGTGGACCTGGGCGACCTGCTGCCGGGGCAGAGCACCATTCTCATCACGCCCTCCGCCCGGGGTCCGCACCCCCTTTCGCTCACGGAGACACTGGCTACGCTGCTCATGATGCCGCCGGCGGGAGGCCTGAGCTGGCGCCAGACTCTCGAGCAGCACCTGAGCCAGTCGCTGGGCCGCTGGCTGGACGGGCTGTCGCGCCAGGACCCGGCCGCGTTGGCTGTATGGCGCAGCCTGGTAGACACCAAGTCAACCGTGCCAGCCACTGAGCTTTCTACGCTGTTAAGCAATACTATTATGGCATCACAAGAGGGCCCCCCCGATAGCCAGGAGGCCAGCGTCACACCCCTACTGCCCGGGACCTTGCTGCACATATTCGATGATGCCGCGTACCTCAAGCTCACCCAGCAAACCATCGGCAACTTCCTCCTGGATTCCCGGACACAAGCTCGTGACTGGCGTGCGCTGGCCCCGGACCGGCTGAGCCGGCGTGCCGCCGACGTGGATGTCGTCTTGCAGGCCGCAGAACGCGCGCTGGCCGCAGACGTGGAGGCCATCTTCCTGCGCCCACTACTCGACCGGTTGCGCGCCATCGCCGGGAGCAGCGGGCAATCCGGGTTGGCTTCCACCAGCTCCACCAGCATCGTGGTGCTGGGCGGCACCCAGGCCACGGTCACGGGCAGCGCCCGCAGCTACTTCGAACTGAACGCCCCGCCCGAGGAGGAGCAGCCGGTCGCGGTGGCCCAGGGCGAGCTGCCCGTCATGCCGTTGGTCACGCTGGCCGAGTCGCTGCGCACTGCAGACGAGCCCCGGGTCTGGGGTTCTATGACGGAGGGAACTGAGCTTACTTTCACCCCGCATATCTTGCCAGGGGGGGCGGCCGCAGAATTGCAGGTTGCGGTCACGGTCGCGCATAAGGATGCCGAAGTGACAGTGGAAGGGGTCGAGGAGCCTACGACGGCACCGCTAAGCCGCGTGGCCGAGCACACGGCTAGTACCAGCGTCTACGTGAACGCCCTGGACCTTTTCTCCCTATCTAGTATGATGTTGCGCACCACCCAGCCGCGGGCTAAGTCCTCCGTGCCAGTGCTGGGGCAGTTGCCGGTGCTGGGCGAGATGTTTCGCTTCGGGCGCAGCCCACTGATAGTTCATCACGAGAGCGTCCTGCTGGTCTATTCGACGATTCTGCCCACCGGGCAGGACCTGGGTGCCTTGCTTGATTTCCAGGCTGTCCCGACACCAGCGTCCTGACCGAGCGCGGCTGTTTCGGCGAGCACATTGCCTACCAGGTCCAGCAGCAGGTCTTTGCAGACCTGGTCGCCCCGATAAAGATCGTGGCGGCGCACAATGTCCCGCCGCCAATGGCTGCACCGCTGGAAGAAGAGAATCTGCCTTCGGTCGAGAAGATTGTGGAGCGAATTCGCCAGACGCTAGCCGGCTGAGACCGGTGGGAGGTCGGATGAGCGAACCTGTGGGTAGTTTTGTCCTGGTTTTGCACGGGCACATTCCCTACGTCCTGGGGCATGGGACCTGGCCGCACGGCTCGCAGATGCTCTACGAGGCGGCTGCTGATACCTACATCCCGCTGCTGTGGGTCATCGAGGAACTGGCCTGGGAGGGCATCCCCGCTAACATCACCATCAGTCTCAGCCCCGTCACCATCGAACAGCTCGCCGACGAGCGCTTCAAGGAATGGTTCGCCAACTACCTCAACGACAAGATCTACTGGGCGGGGGAAAACGAGGGGGAGTTCAACAGTTGGGGCAACGGCCACCTGGCCTACCTGGCCCATCGCTGGCGAGAGCGCTATGAAGCGCTGCGTGAGAGCTTTGTTGACCGCTATGGGCGCGATATAGTCGGCCAGTACCGCCTCTGGCAGGACCGGGGACATATCGAGGTGATGACCTGCGCAGCCACTCATGGCTACCTGCCGCTATTGCGCGAGGATGCCAGCATCGCCCTGCAAATCCAACAGGCCGTGGCCACATACGAGCGGCACTTCCAGCGCCGGCCCCGGGCCTTCTGGCTGCCCGAGGGCGCCTACCGGCCCCGCTGTGATTGGGCCCCACCGCCGTTCGTCAGCGGCGCGGAGCCGCCCTATTTTCGCCCGGGCCTCGAGGAGTTCCTGGCCAGCAACGGCTTTGATTACTTCGTGGTTGATACTCACCTGCTGGGCGGCGGCGCGCCCGAGCCGGTGCACATTGATTTTGAGCAGACTTTGGGCAAGCAATGGGGGCGCATTCGCAAGATCCACGAGCCGCAGCCTTATTCCGGCGAGAAATCGCCCTATTGCACTTACTTTGTCGGCCACTATTATGAAGACCATCCGCCGGTGGCCGTCTTCATCCGTGATCCGCAGACTGGCGTGAAGGTGTGGAGTTCCGAGCACGGCTACCCGGGTGACGCGGCGTACCTGGAGTTCCACAAGAAGCACGAGCCTGGCGACTTGCGGTACTGGCGGGTAAGCGGAGCCGACCGGGACCTGGGCGGCAAGGAACATTATGTGCCCGAGTGGGCGGACGAGGCGGTGCGCGCCCACGCCGGCAACTTCTTGTGGACGGTCAAGGAAACACTGCGGAGTAATCAGTTCGCTTCGGGGCAACAGCCGGTGCTGTGCGCGCCGTTTGATGCTGAGTTGTTCGGCCACTGGTGGTTTGAGGGTCCGCGTTTCCTGGTCAGTGCTCTGCGCTGGATGCACCAGGACCCAGAGATTGAGGTCGTCACCGGCAGCCAGTATCTCGCGCACAATCCGCCCCAGGCGGCCGTGACGCTCCCGGAGGGTTCCTGGGGCGCGGGTGGTGGGCACTGGGTCTGGCTTAACGACGACACCCGCTGGTGCTGGGAGCGCATCTACGACGCCGAGTTGGACCTGCGCGATCTGGTGCAGAATCACGGCAGCGGCCACGATGATACGATGCGGCGGTTTATTCAGCAGGCATTACGGGAACTATTAATACTGGAGGCCTCTGACTGGGAGTTTCTCATCACAACGTGGGGAGCACGCGACTACGCTCAGGCCCGTGTTCAGTGCCACCATACTGATTCCAAGCGGGTGACGGAGTTGGCCCGCCGGTACGCACGCGGCGAGTGGTTAAGTGATGAGGACTGGGCATATCTTGGCGCATTGGCTGAGCGCGACCGGATTTTTTCCGACTTGGACCCACAATGGTATCAATGAGGCTGCAGGCACAGAACATTCTGCCCCGTTTGAGTGTCACATAAGCTGGCGTAAGTTAGCGAGGGTTATCGGAATCGCAGCCGCTCGAAAGGAGCCGGACCGATGCGCAAGGGTTTCACACTGATCGAACTTCTGGTAGTAATGGCGATTATCTCGATTCTGGCCTCGATACTTTTCCCCGTTTTCTCCCGGGCTAAGGGCAAGGCGGTAGGCACCGCTTGCCTATCGAATGTCAAGCAGATCTGTACTGCGGCGATAATGTATGCCTCCGACTACGATGAGGCGATGTTCCCCGGCGATGGGCCCTGGAAGGATACAATTCAGCCGTATGTGAAGAACTACGATATCCTGATCTGTCCCCTGGAGAACTCGTACTGCCCGGGGTATGCTCTGAACTACTGGCTGTCGGCGCAAGGTGTTGCCGATGCTGCCGGCTATAATCTCCAGCAGGTGGATTACGTGTCGCAGGTGATTATGTTCGGGGATGCCACGGTCCCGGCGGCATGGTATATGTACCCGGATATCGAGGGCCTGGATGACCCCGACCCGGACAATGATCCGAACACCGTCGGTTCGACCGTGGATTTCCGGCACAACGAAGGTGCTAACTTCGCCTTCTGTGACGGTCATGCCAAGCGCCTGCCCGAAAACAGCCCGGCGGTTGATGACTTCACTACTACCTGGGACCCGACCCAGGACTAGCTCTGGGATATCATTTCACAGACAATAACGGGCCGGCCGCGCGCGGCTGGCTCGTTTTGCTGAGTGGCTCCTGATGCTCAGGCTTCCGTACCGCTGCGGTGTACCTTGGCCAGTGTGCGCACCAACGCCAGGTTCTGCCGGTGGCCGGTGCGCGAGCCGATGAGGCGCGCCTGGATCGGGCGGCCCAGCAAGTAGAGGTCACCGATTAGGTCGAGCAGCTTGTGCCGCGCAAATGCCTGGGGCAGCACCGGTGTCGCCGAGAGCCGATCCGGGTATATTATTATTGCATTTTCTTCACTGCCGCCGAGGAGCATCCCCGCATTGCGGGCGGCCTCGGCCTCCCGGTAGGTGACAAAGGTGCGGGCCGGGGCAATGTCGCAGGCGAAGTCGCCGCGGCCGGGCACGAATTCTGCCCACTGGTATCCGATCAGCGGGTGGTCGCTGGCGAAGAGGTAGTAATAGGCGGTGGTATCGCTGGGGATGGCGGCGATGAAGTAGTCGGTAGTGCTCAATATAACCGCTTCGCGCAGCAACAGGGGTTTGACTTCGCCGTCGAGCTGCTGGGTTCCGGCCTGTTGAATCATTTCCCACAGAGCGACCGCACCGCCCTCGAACAGCGGGATTTCCGGGCCGGAGACCTCGATGAGCAGATCGGTGATACCGGCGGCGGCGAGTGCGGCCATCAGGTGCTCGATGAATGTCACTTGGTGTTCGTCGTCGCCGATGAGAGTGCCCACGGGGCCGGCTGAGGCAGTTTGCGGGGTGATCGGCCACTGCTTACCGACGTCGGTACGGCGTAGTTGCAGGCCGCTTTCGGGGGTGACGGGATGCAGGGCCAGGTCAATCTCCAGGCCCGATTGGACGCCGGTGGCAGTGTGATAGACGGATTCTGCTACGGTCTTGCGCTCAGACATAGCAACGGAACGCTGGGATGACACCTCTGGGCGTTTGTGAAATGCGTGATTGTGCTGAGTATATCCAGCTCCGGACAACGCTGTCAAGGCGGGCGCAGGCTTGACGTGAGTGGTGGCATAGTGTACAATGGGCTTATTGGAAACAGGTGTGATTATGGGGCCGCGTACTTGGTCTTGGCGCACTCTCGAAGAGGGAAACTGGTATGTTTAACGTCGCAGTAGCATTGGCATTGCTCAGCGGGGTCGCTATTATCGTGGCGGTGATGTTGCAGAAAACGAAATCCGACGGATTCTCCGCGGCCATGGGTGGCTCAGATTCAGCCCGTTTTACCCCCGGCAGCAAAGAAGAGCGGTTGGACAAGCTCGCCAAGGTCGCGGCGGTTATCTGGGTGGTGTCGTGTCTGGCGGTTGCGATCTTGTGGTATCGGCACTGAAGCTGCCGCCGGCAATTGGTGACAACCGCACATGGATCATATATGGGCTCCCTGGCGAATAGACTACGTGGTATCTGAGAAGCCGGATAAATGTGTGCTGTGTGAAAAGCGGGACTCTGACGACGACCAAGCCAACTACGTGCTGTATCGTGGCCGGCACAACTTTGTGTTGCTCAATACCTTTCCGTACAACAGCGGCCACGTGATGGTCGTGCCATATCGGCACGTCAGCAACCTGACTGACCTGAGCGTCGAGGAGGTCAGTGAACTGATGAAAATTGCCCAGGGCTGCGTGGCGGGCTTGGCGGAAGGGCTGCATACTGAGGGCGCGAACCTGGGTATGAATATCGGACGGGCCGCGGGTGCCGGTATTGACGACCACATCCATCTGCATATCGTGCCGCGGTGGTCCGGTGATACCAACTATATGACGGCAGTAGCCAATATGCGGGTTGTCCCGCAATTGCTCGAAAAGTCCGCTGAACAGTTGCGGCCATTGATACAAGAAGCCATGGAGCGTTTCCAGTAGCATCAGTGCAGCTAGATGTGGCAAAAAGGGGCGTCAGCTTATGAGCCTGCGGTCAGCTATAGTCATTGTTTGTGCTCTCGCAATCGGACTGTTGGGCACCGCCGCTACCGGTGAAGCTCAGGTGCAGATCCTCTCCCCGACGAGCGGGGCGGTAGTACATGGGGTGGTTGCAATCAAGGCGGCCAAACCCCAGTCGCAAGACGGCTGGGTCACCTTCAGCGTCCAGCCCAGCCGCGATGCCTACCTGGCCGCGGCGATGGCGCCGTTCTCCATCAAGTGGAACACACAGGTCTACCACGATGGCAAGCGGGTCTATCCCGATGGTCAATACACCATCAAGGCAATGGGCTTCGACGGTTCGGGCCGCCGCCAGGGCGAGGACAGCGTACAGATTACCGTGGTCAACAGTATTGACCCCTCCGAGATTGGCGGAGCGGTCGAGCTTAAGACCAGGTACCAGAAGGGGCAGCTTCTCCGCTACGAAATCGAAGGCAAGATGACGGTTAACGTGCCCGGCGAGGCGGGCAAGGAGCTACGCGAGCCGCCCAAGATGGAGATGGGCATGGACATGGAGATGGGTATGCCCCCAGGTTATGGTTACGGCGGGATGATGCCCGGAGAGGGCATGATGGGTATGCCGCCAGGCTATGGTTACGGCGGGATGATGGGGCCCGAGATGGGTATGGGCATGGTTGGCACGGGCGGCTCCCAGATCGAAGGGCTGCCCTCAAACGTGGTGGTCGAAACCTCCGGGGGCTGGGGGGAAGAAGTTCTCAGCCCCACGGCTACCGGGCGCGCGGTTGTGGATAGAGAGTTCCTACGTGGTTACTACATCGTTTCCTGGCTGTGGCCCAAGGAGATATGGACCGTCGGCGATGAGGAGAAGGAAGAGGAGAACGTCCCTGATTCCTATGCGGAAGTGCTGCCGGCGGCGGGAGATGAGTATCGCTTCAAGGTTCGGCCTTCGGCGGAAGTCGTGAAGATGCACGATGAGCAGCCGGATTTCCCCCTGGGGCAGACCTTCATCGAACTTCCCGAGCGACCGGTGCGGGTCGGTTCCAGTTGGCAGGGCGACATGACCGTCACTATGGGACCGACCAACACTGAGCCGGAGACATACTCCGCAATTCACCGGCTCGACAGCTTTGAGTATAAGGGCAACTTCCGCTGTGCCCGCATCATCAGCAAGTACAGTGCGCGGGGTGTAGAGATTGAGATCGAGCTGCCCCAGCGCAAGGAGCAGGTGGGCGGTGCCGGCATGATGGGTGCTGAGGGCGGGGGCATGGTCGAACCCGGTATGGGCCCTCCAGGAATGGGTATGGGAATGGGCATGGAAGGCATGATGGCCCCCGGGATGGAGGGTATGGAAGGCGAGATGGGGATGGGCATGGGCGCGCAGGTGATGGAGTATAGAGGTAACGTCTCCATTGAGCGCATCTCCTACTTCGCGCTGGAGGCAGGCCGGTTCGTCGCCTTCGAAGATACCATTGACCAGAAGATCAATAGAGTAGTCACCGCCAAGGGCGAAGTCGAGCGCCTCTCGGGCGAGAAAGAGTCCTTCGAGAAGACCGATGACCTGTACGTGACCCAGGTGCAGCCGCTTATTGCGGCGATGGTGGGGGGAGGCGGCGGAATGGGCACGATGGGGATGATGGGCGAGGAGGGCATGATGCAGCCGGGGATGCCCGGCGGGATGCCCCAGATGGGCGGATACGGCATGGGGATGCCACCTGGCTACGGCTACGGGGGGATGATGGGTGAAGAGGGCATGATGGGTATGACGCCGATGAAGCCGCCGACCAAGGCGACGCTGGAGATTACTACGGAGTGGTTCGTCTACGAGAAGACGGCCGGCATTTCCAAGCATGCGGTTGTCAGCGATGAGGCGGAAACTGCGGGCGCCACGGGGTGGACGCTACCCGCCGAGACCTATGCCCAAAAGCGGGCCCTGGGCGGCACTGGCGCCCCGAGCGAAGACGGCACAGTCTTTGTGGTTGACCTGAAGACCCGCAAGTTCCGGGCGGTCAGCGGCAGTTACGTACCCGAGGAGCACGAAGAGATCGTCAAAACCACGCGGAATTACCTGCTCGGCCTGGGATATCAGCCGCAGTAGCCGAGTGGGTTGTGTTGTGGGCCTGCTGGCCGGAGATAGCCTGGCTTTCTCGAGCATTTTGATTTGAGGGCGGCGACCAAGCTGGTCGCGGCCCTCTGCGCTACGAGGTGAGTACGCTGCGCGTTCGCCTGCGACTATTGCGCACCATTGCCCTCATTATTGTCTGCCCATTCGCTGCTAATATGATAGCAGTGGCCGAGGGCGACCACCAGCCGGTCGAGTTCATCGAGTTGTTCGTATGGCATGATGGCTTGGCCAGTGAGCTTCGCCCGATTCATACTATCCTGGAGCTGTATCGCCGCAGCCACCCCGAGAGTCGCATCACATTAAACAGTCGTCCGACCAGCGAGGCGTATCGAAAGCTGGAAGGCTGGAGCGGCTCGGACCGCCGGAACGCGCCCGATATGGTCATCATTCCCAGCATCTGGCTGCCCAAGTTCGGGCACCTGCTGCGCTCGCTCCAGACGGCGCTGAGCACCCAGCAGCGGGCGGTGTTCTATCCGGCGGTGCTCGATATGTTCACCACGGACGGCCGGCTGCGCGCGGTGCCCTGGATGATGGGGGGACGATGCCTGCTGGTCCGGACTGACCTGCTCACCGAAGCCGGCCTGGCGGCGCCTCAGACCTGGGACGAGGTGCTGGAGGTAGCTAAGGCCTTGCATAAGCCGCCCGAGGTCTACGGCATGGGCCTGCCGGGCTCTACGGGGGGTGGCGAGCTGCTGGTGGAGATGACCTGGGCGTACGGGGGGCGTTTGTATGACGACGAAGGGGATTGGACGTTGAGCACGGAGGCCAGCACCCAGGCGCTCGACCTGTTCGGCCAGCTCACGAGCGTTGCCCAGCCGCAGGTGCTAAGCTGGACGCGCAAGGAACTGGAAGGGCTTTTTTTGCAGGGCAAGTTGGCGATGTTGGTGACTGACAGTTGGTGGGCGCAGCAGGTGGCCCAGGCTCAGGAGTTTGACCTGGATGTGCAAGTCGTCAGCCTGCCCAGTCAGAGCCAGCCGATTGCTCATCTGATCGGCGAGGGCCTGGCGATACTGCAAGACAGTGCCCACGAGCAGCAATGCGTGGAGTTTGTCCGAATGGTGTGCGACATCCAGTCCCAGGCACATCTGCTGGCGTTAGGTGGGCTGCCGCCCAGTCCGGAGCTGCGGGGCTTGTGCCGCGACCCCCTGCGGGAGCCGCTGACGGCCGCGCTTGACCATATTCGGAGCATACCGGTGCACAGCCGCGATAAGGTGCTCGAGGCGCTGCGCCTGGCGCTCTATCTGTCGCTGAGCGGGCGGATGGCCCGGGCCGAGGCGCTCCAGCACGCCCAGGACATCTTCCTGGCCTCGCCATAATCGCACTGTGCTCCGTCAGATATTGAGCAGGTGGTCCTGATGACCAGATGCAGGCAGTTCCCCACATCTGCAGCGCTGTTGCTTGCTGTGCTCGTGTTCGTTGCGAGTGCAGCCGGCTATGCGCGGCCGATACATCGGGTCTTGCCCAATGGGGCACAAATAGTCGTCGAGGAGAATCATACTTCTCCGGTCGCCGCGATCCGCTTCTATGTAGGTGTGGGCAGCCTTTTCGAAGGCGAGTACATGGGAGCGGGGATATCCCATCTTGTCGAGCATTGCTGCGGCAAAGGGACGCCTACGCATACCGCCGCCCAAATTGACGAGCTTGAGGCGGCCATCGGCGGCCACGCCAACGCCTATACCACCCGCGATCACACCTGCTACTATATTACCACGCTCGGCGCGTGGGCCGGCCAGGCTGTTGACTTGCTGGGCGATTACGTGCTGGGCGCCATCTTTCCCGAAGAGGAGGTGGCCCAGCAGATTGATGTCGTCACCCGCGAGATTGCCCGGGTGGATGACAGCCCGGGCCGGGCGATCGGCGAGCTGTTTAACCAGACGATGTTCCGTCGTTCTCCCGAGCGCTACCGGGTCATTGGCTATCTGGCCGAATTCAACAAGCTCACCCGGGAGGATCTGGTCAAGTTTCATCGCGAGCACTACACACCGGACAACCTGGTGGTCGTAGCAGTCGGGGATTTTGATGCCGACGAGATCGCGGACAAGCTTGAGCAGGTACTCGGCAGCTATCCCCTGCGGGGTCAGCCGCCGGCGCTCTTGCCCCAGGAGGCCGGACCGACGACAGTTCGGCGGGCCGAGCGACAGTGGCCGGGACTGCGCCGCGCTCGCCTGGTGATAGGCTGGCGGACGATTGACCTGTTTCATCCCGATCTCTATGCGCTGGACGTTCTGGCATACGTGCTCGGTCACGGCGACAGCGCCCGCCTACCCCGCCTGCTGCGCGATGAGATGGGGTTGGTTGACAACGTCGCTACCTGGTCGCACACCCCGGCGTACGGTGCCGGAACGTTCGCGATCTCGGCGAGTCTTGATCCGGTCAATATCCCGCAGGTCGAGCAGCAGGCGCTGACGGAGGTGGCGAAAGTTTGCCGGGAGCTGGTGACCGACGAAGAGCTGCAGCGGGCCAAGCGCCAGAAGGAAGCTGTGCTCGTTTACGCTCAGGAGACGCCCCAGGGCCGCGCCGAGGTGCTCGGTACTGACCTGCTGCTGGCCGGTGATTTGGGATTCAGTGATGAGTATGTGGCTGGCATCCGGGGGGTAACCGCAGCGCAAGTCCAGGAAGTAGCCCGCAAGTACCTGGTGCCCGACCGCTATGTGATCACCAGCTTGCTCCCGGCTCAGGCGAAGCAGGAGACGGCCGCGGATCAGCCAGAGACGGTGCCTCTTCCGCAGACTGAGAAGTATACGCTGGATAACGGCTTAACGGTGCTGATCCGGGCCGAACCGGGTGCGCCTTCGGTTCACATAGTGACTGCTACCCGCGCCGGGCTCCGCTATGAAAACGAGCAGAACAACGGGATCACCCGGCTGATGGCCCGTATGCTCACGCGGGGCACCGCCCAGCGCAGCCGCGAGCAGATTGCTGCTGTAATAGACGATCTGGGTGCGGAGATTGACAGTTACTCAGGCCGCAACAGCTTCGGGTTGACGGCACGCTGTCTGCCGGAAGACTTCGCCGCGATACTGCCCATTGTGGCCGACTGTCTGCAAAACCCGGCCTTTCCGGCGGAAGAATTCCAGCGCGTGCAGCAGCTTACGCTGGCGCAGATCGCAGCGCAACAGGAGGATGTGGACGAGGTAGCAGAGAAGCTACTGCGCGCCACGCTGTTCCAGCGTCATCCGTACCGCTTCGCGGAAATCGGCTCGGCGGAAAGCGTGGGCCAGCTCAGCGCCGAGCAGCTTCGCGAGTTCCATGGCCAGGTCTGCCGGCCGGCGGGGACGATCCTGGTGATCCAGGGCGCAGTTGAGCCGGAGCAGGTCGGGAAGCTGCTGAGCCAGGAGTTCGACTCGTGGGCGGCCGGCGAGACAGTCGCGCCAGAAATCCCGGTTGAACCGGTACTTGCGGAGCGCCGCACGGAAACGGTGGAGCGCGGTCAGAACCAGGCGCTGGTCTACTACGGCTTCCTGGGTCCGCGGGTGGACGAGGACGAGCGTTACGTGCGCGATGTGATGACGGCGGTGCTGGCGGGAATCGGGCACCCGGGCGGACGCCTGCACACCATCCTGCGCGGCGAAGGCCTGGTCTATGCCACTTACGCGTATGCTATTCCCGGGCTTGATCCGGGCTACTATGCAATCTATGCTGCGACAGCAGCCGCCGAGATGGCACAGGTGCAGCAGATTATCGAGGAGAACGTCACGCGGCTGCAAACGGAGCTGGTGGGCGCCGAAGAGCTGGCCAAGGCTAAGATTGTCTGCCTGAGCCACGAGCAGATCGGTCTGGCCCAGCCCGCCGTGCGCGCGCAGAGCCAGGCGCTGGACGAATTGTACGGGCTGGGGTATGATAACTACCGGCGCTACCAGCAGCGGATCGAGGCGGTCACTGCCGAGCAGGTGCGCGACTATGCGCGGAAGCTGCTGGACCTGGAGGCCTGCGCGGTAGTCGTCACTCGCCCCCAAACCAACCAATAAAGGAGTATTCTCCCCACTGAAACGATGAACGAGAAAGAGTACGCGGATGCAATTAGCGAAGAGATCAGCGACGTTGTGGGCAACCTCGATCAGCAACAGTTGTCGGTGCTGGTCGAGGCAATCCTGGCGGCGAAGCGGGTATTCGTCTGTGGAGCCGGTCGCAGCTTGCTGATGATGCGAGCCTTCGCTATGCGCCTGATGCACATCGGCGTTGAGGCTTATGTGGTGGGGGAGACCATCACCCCGGCTATAGCTGAAGGCGACCTACTTATCGCCGGGTCGGGTTCGGGGCAGACACGGGGGACGTTGGCTACGGTACAGGAGGCCGCGGCTCGCGGTGCCCGCACTGCCGTGATGACTGCTCACGGCGACTTGGAGATAGCTGAGGCCTGTGACCTGGTGGTCGTTGTGCCATTGCCGGTCACCGGCGAGGCTGGCTCCAGCTCCTGTCAACCACTGGGCTCGCTGTTCGAGCAATCATTGTTGGTGGTGGGTGATGCTCTGGTGCTGGGATTGATGAAGCGGATGGGCACCACCAACGAACAGATGCGGGCGCGGCATACCAATCTGGAGTAAACGGACTGCCTGGCGTCGCAGGAGAGAGGTGACAATAATGTCGGAAAAGATATTGCGAATCGGGTTGCCCAAGGGAAGCCTGCAAGAGGCGACCATTGCTATGTTCCGCAAGGCCGGCTTCCCGATTACCGTGGACGAGCGGCAGTATAAGCCCGATTTTGGCGATGACGAGCTATGGGGGGTGCTGCTGCGCGCCCAGGAGATGCCTAATTATGTCGCCGACGGCATTCTCGACTGCGGCCTGACCGGTTTAGACTGGATTCGCGAGCGCGGTGTCGAGGACAAAGTGGCTGAAGTTGCTGATCTGGTCTACGCCAAGCACGGCATGCGCCCGTACAAGTGGGTGCTGGCGGTACACGAGAGTTCCGATATTCAGCGGCCCGAGGACCTGGCAGGCAAGCGCATTGCCACTGAGCTGGTCGAGGTCACGAAGAAGTACTTGGCCGAGCATGGTGTAGAGGCCCACGTTGAGTTTTCCTGGGGTGCGACCGAGGCCAAATGCCCCAGCCTGGTGGACGCCATCGTCGAGGGCACCGAAACCGGCAACACACTGGCGGCAAACAATCTCAGAATAGTGGATGTCCTGTTTGAGTCGTGCACGAAGTTCATCGCCAGCGAAGATGCCTGGGCGGATTCCTGGAAGCGCGGGAAGATTGAGGTTATCGCGATGCTGCTGCAGGGCGCGCTCGATGCGGAGCTGAAGGTGGGCCTGAAGATGAATGTGCCGCAGGAGGACCTGGACGCGGTAGTAAGCGAACTGCCCGCGCTCAAGCGTCCGACGGTCTCGCCGCTGGCCAACGGCGAGTGGGTGGCGGTAGAGACGATTGTAGACTCGGCTCTGGTGCGCGAGCTTATCCCCAGGCTCAAGGCTGCCGGTGCCCAGGGCATCATCGAGTATCCGCTTAATAAGATGATAATGTAGCGACCGGAGATCTGTATGCCTCAGACCACGCTGACCTTCATTGGCACCGATACCTGCGTGCCGCAACCGGGTGACGATACCGCCAGCTTCATCCTCAACGACCATATCCTGGTGGATTGCGGCTGGAATGCGGCGATCAATATGACCCGGTTCGGACATACGCCGCTGGACTTGGACTGGGTGCTCATCACGCATTGGCACCAGGATCACTACCTGGGCCTGGCCGGGGTGATATACTACATTGGCCTGCGCCAGCCCGAGCAGACGCTGACGGTCGCGGGACCGGCGGAGGCTGTCGAGGGGGTTGTCGAGCGGGCTAAGGCGTACATCGGCTGGGATAAGCCGGAGACAAAGGTCATTGCCCTGGAGCCCGATCAGGAGCTTCAGGTCGAGGAGTTCACGGTGACGACGGCCCGCACTCGGCACAAAGTCCCGGGGCTGGCATATCGGTTCGTGGACACGCGGACGGGCAAGCAGCTCGGCATCTCCGGCGATACCGCGTACCTGCCGGCGCTGGCCGAGCACTTCCGCGGTGTTGACCTGCTCGTCTACGAGGCGGCGAGGGGGCTGGTGGACCCGCCCGACGAGCCTACCACCAGCCACTCCGGCGTCGGGCAGTCGGCGAGTATTGCCCGCGATGCCCAGGCCGGCCGGCTGTACCTGGTGCACACCGTGCCCGCCGACAAGACGGAGATAATCACCGCCGCCCGGGATATCTTTCCCCAGACATACTGGGCCCATCCGGGCGAGCGCGTGGTGATCTGAGCATCGGGGTCCACATTTGCTCGCGCTGGTGTAGCCTGTTATAATCGTAATGAAATCGTCCCTGGACGTAGAGGTGAGGATTCAGCAAGTGATTCGACAAGCTCACCATAGGCGAAGCACCTGTCGATCCGAAGGAGAACCCTAAGCATGTCGTGTATGCCGGAATTCGCTGATATAGTGGTAGCCGATGCCGACCATCCACGCAGTGGCGAGGGCGACATAGTCGAACTGACTGATGGGCGACTGCTCTTCGCTTATGGGGCCTTTCGGTCTGCTGCGGACCATGCCCCGGCTAATATCGTAGCCTGCCACTCCAGCGATGGGGGGCGGACCTGGACCCAGCCCAAGGTGGTTGTTGCCAACGACGGCCGCCAGAATGTGATGTCGGTTAGCTTCTTGCGGCTCTCGGCCCAACGGCTATTACTTTTCTATGTCAGAAAGGACTCCGACCGAGAATGCTTCATCTGCCTGCGCGAGTCCGCCGACGATGCGCGGAGCTTTGGCCCACCATCTTTCTGCGCGCCACAGGACCGCTACTACGTTATCTGCAACGACTGCGCTGTGCAGCTTACCGGGGGCCGCATTATTGTGCCTTATAGTGTGACCGGTGATGTTGCTGGAACCTTCGTGGGGCGTGAGCGTTTTCTGGCCGGATGTGCGTACAGCGATGACAGCGGGCAGAACTGGCGGCTAAGCAACGAAATCTACTCGCCGCAGCGCGGGGCGATGGAGCCGAAAGTGGTAGAGCTCAACGATGGCCGACTGTGGATGCTGCTCCGTACTGACCGCGGTGTGCTGGATCAGTCTTTCTCGGAGGATGGCGGCGTCACCTGGCGTGAGGCGAAGCCCTCGCAAATCGTCGCTACCCAGGCGCCCTTTGTCTTGCAGCGTATTCCCGTCACCGGCGACCTGCTGCTCATCCGTAATCCGAATGTGGACATGGCGCTGGGCCATCAAGGCCATCGGACACCTCTGCGCTGCACTATCTCGAAGGATGAGGGGCTCACCTGGGAGAATGCCAAGGACCTGGAAGCTGACTTGTCACATACGTACTGCTACGCCAGTCTTAGCTTTCTGGAGGATGTAGCAATTCTCAGTTATTACGTGGGCAGTTTGGGTAAGCCGCTGGAGGCTCTGCGGGTGGCGCGGGTGCCGATCGAATGGTTCTACCGTTGAGGGTAGTGCGGGTGGGTTAGACAGTGAGCATGGCCCGCAGCGCGGGAGAGCCAGTGGGCATTTGCTTGCTGTTATTCCATCAGCTATAATCCTCGGTAATGCCCAGTACTGCACGGATCGCGGAGGTTCAGTGATGTATCAGATAGCAGTTTTGCCCTGCGATGGAGTTGGCCCGGAGGTAGTTGCCGAGGGGCTGAAAGTGATGGCGGTGGCCGCGGAAAAGTATGGTGTGGAGTACGAAACGGTAGAATACGACATCGGCGGGGAGCGCTACCTGCGCACCGGCGAAGTCCTGCCCGACTCGGTGATGGCGGAGCTAAGCCAGTGCGATGCCATCTACCTGGGCGCGGTCGGTCACCCGGACGTGCCTCCGGGCGTTCTGGAGCAGGGCATTTTGCTCAAGCTGCGCTTCGGGTTTGACCAGTACGTCAACCTGCGCCCGATCAAGCTCTATCCCGGCGTTGAGACGCCGCTCAAGGACAAGGGCCCCGAGGATATTGACTTCGTGGTCGTCCGCGAGAACACCGAAGGTTTCTACGCCGGCATGGGCGGCCAACTGAAAAGAGGCACGCCGGACGAAGTGGCCGTGCAGACGGGCATCTATACCCGCAAGGGCACCGAACGGATAATTCGCTACGCCTTCGAGATAGCGCGCAAGCGCAGCAAAGCCAAGCAGCTTACCTGCGTGGACAAGGCGAACGTGTTGACCCACGGTCACGACCTATGGCGGCGCACCTTCGTGGAGGTCGGGCAGGAGTATCCCGACATCAAGCAGGAAAACGCTTTCGTTGACGCGGTCTGCATGTGGTTCGTGAAGAATCCGGAGTGGTTTGATGTCGTGGTCACCACTAATATGTTCGGGGACATCATCACTGATCTGGGCGCGATGATCCAGGGCGGTATGGGCGTGGCGGCGTCCGGCAACATCAATCCGGAGGGCGTCTCGATGTTCGAGCCAATTCATGGTTCGGCACCTAAGTATCGCGGCAAGGATGTGGTCTCGCCGATTGCGGCGATCTGTGCCGCCGGGATGATGATGGAACATCTGGGCTCGCCGGAAGCGGGCGCCGCGATCGAGAAGGCCGTGATCAGCGCCCTGGCCAGCGGCAAGCTGGGCGACCTGTCCACGCGCAGCGGCGTCAGGACCACGGAGGCTGGGGACCTGGTCGCCAGCCTGATCGAATAGTGCGTAGAGGTCAGGCAGGCGTGTAGGGACGCGATGAGCAATCTGATCGGTTTCCTGACAAGCGTTGCGGTAGCTCTGCCCGCGGCAGCAATTGTCTACCTGTGGGAACGCGGGCGGCTGTCGCGGCCCGGTGGCCCGTATGCCCGCGCCGACTTTTCCGGCTTGATCGTGCTGGTGGCGCTGGCTGTCGCCTGGTGGCCATACTTGGATGTCGCGACCCAACTGCCCGCCATCCTGTTTGGCGGGGCCATTGTTTTCCTGGTGGCTGCTCTGGCCGATACCTGGCGGCGCGCCTGGTGGCTGGCAATAGTCGGTGTAGCTCTCATCGCGGCGCTGCTCAGTTACCAGGGCATAACTGTCCAGGTGGTCAATCTCCCCTTCAGCCAGAATTACATCTTCCTCGGCTGGTTTGGCCATGTGGTGACCGTGCTGTGGGTAGTGATCTGTTCGGTGCTCTTCGCGCAGGCGGCGAGTATCCTGGCGGTGCCGCTGGGAGTAGCGGGGCTGGCGGCGGGGACGCTTTTCCTGATCTGCCAGCTCCAGCCCACGATAACTCACCCGCAGGCGGCCTTTGTGGCGGTGACGATGTGCGGCGCTGCTCTCGTCCAGGTGCCCTTCGCCCGGATGCTCAGCCACGCGCGGGCCAGCGCCGGCGCCTACACGGTCGGTTACCTCATTGGCGCGCTGTCCATAATGGGTGCCCTGAAGAATACCGCCTTCCTGGTCGCTTTGCTGCCCCTGATCGTGGTCGGCGTGCCCCTGTTTGCGGCGACATTCACTTACGCGGCTGAGTTGCGCCGGGGTTGGCGAGCCGTCGTCTTCACCGAGCGGCGCGGGCACCTGCACGACCTGCTGCTGCGCCAGGGCTACAGCCAGCGCCAGGTCATCGGGATCTTGCTGGGCGGCACGGTCTACCTGTGTCTGCTGGCCTTGCTGCTGGTCGGGATCATCGAGATAACTTTCGTGGTAAAGATCATAGTTGTCGCGGGGGCGATAGTCTTTGGCCTGCTGTTTTTCTATATCCTGCTCAGGCTGCTGCCGCGCTCAGCGGGTGAGCGAGCGGCCCACGAGCCGGGCCAGGTGCGTCTACTGGGTATGCCCCTGAATCCAATCACTCTGGACACCGCGCTGGACGAGGCCGAGCGTTTCCTGGAAGAAGATCGCCCCCACATGATAGTGACCCCCGACGCCTCGGCGGTGGTGAAGGCACTGCAGGACGAGGAACTCCGCGAGATCATCGAGGATGCTGACCTGGTGCCCCCCGACGGCGCGGGCGTTGTCCTGGCCGCGCGGATGCTCAATCTGCCCGTGGATGTGCGCTGTGCCGGGTGTGATATGGTCGAGCAGCTCTGCCAGGCCGCGGCGAACCGCAACCGGACGGTCTACTTGCTCGGTGGCGAACCGGGCATTGCCGAGGAGGCCGCGGCTAAGCTCCAGGAGCGTATTGCTGGCCTGGAGATCGCCGGCTGCCAGCACGGCTACTTTACTGCTGAAGAAGAGGCGGAGATAGTTGAGGATATCCGCCGGAAGCGTCCCGGCGTACTGCTGGTGGCGCTGGGTATACCCCGGCAGGAGAAGTGGATCAAGGCGCATCTGGAAGAGTTGAATGTGCCAATCTGTATCGGGATCGGTGGCAGTCTGGACGTCATCTCCGGCCGCAAGATGCGTGCGCCGGTCTGGATGCAGCGGGCGGGACTGGAGTGGCTTTACCGCACGATCAAAGAGCCCCATCGCCTGCCCCGGCTGGTGGCCCTGCCCGAGATTATCTGGCTGAGTATTCGCGAGTTGCTTCGGCCCCCGGATCTACCCTCGGAGCCGCCTCCAGGCCGGCAATAACCTGGCAGCCGGCATATTCGAGCCGCTGCATAATTCACACACTCAGAGGACCGCTATGACTGACGAACGCACGTGGGCCCTGGGCCTGGACATTGGCGGGACGAAGATCGCCGGCGGCATCGTCAATGGGCAAGGCAAGCTGGCTGGCGCGGGTGGCGAGTCGCTGGTCGTCAAGCGGGAATATGACGGCTTATCCGAAGGAGGCGAGCGGGCCCAAGAGTTGCTTCTGGAGGTAGGCCACGTACTCCTCGGGGAGGGGGCCGTACCGATCGAGCAGGTCGTTGCCGCCGGCATCGGCTGCGCGGGCACTGTGGATTTCGCTTCCAGCACGGTGCTGAGTGATCCCTCGAACATACCCGGGCTGCAGGGCACCGATTTCGAGCAGCTCTGCACCGAAGAGTTCGGGCTGCCCATATACGCTGACAATGATGTCAACTGTGCCGCGTACGCCGAAGCCGTGGCCGGCGCCGGACGAGGGTACGACCCGGTCTTCTGCGTTACCTTGGGAGCCGGAGTCGGGGGCGGCTTGATCATCGGTGGGGATGTTTACCGCGGCGCATTTGGCTCGGGGATGGAGATCGGCCACATCGTGATTGATTACCGGGGCAAGCGCTGCCGGTGCGGGGCGATAGGGCACCTGGAGACGGTGTTCAGCACTGCGGACATTGAGCGGCAGCTTGCCGAGGCGGTGCGCCAGGATCCGGAAAGTCTGATCGCGCAGCGCGCCGATGATCCGCACAATCCCACCGCCCGGGCCCTTTTTGCGGCTGCTGACGATGGCGATGCAACTGCTCTGAAGATAGCTGATGGCCTCACCGACGCTTTGGCCGCGGCGCTGGGCAGCATGTGGAGTCTGGTATTGCCCGAGGTCATTGTAGTCGGGGGCGGGATGGCACAGGCCGGCGATACCTTGCTCGATCCGCTGCGCCGCAAGCTGCCTGAATACGCCGACTATCGGGCCGAGTTTGGCAAGTTGCTGATTGTCCGGGCGGCTTTGGGCCCCGAGGCCACGCTGATTGGGACAGGGTTGCTTGCTCTGCACGAGCAGGAACAGGCGGCTGCCAACTAGCATCCGAGCCTATCGGGCCAACACTTCCTGGACAAGGGCAGTGAACTGCTGCTTGAAGCGGGGCACCGAGAAGCGCAGAGCGTTGCCTCGGCAGGCGTGGGGAGCAAACTGCATTTCTTCAAAGCGTTCAACCGCCGCGCACAGTGATTCCGGCGTCTGTTCGCTGAAGAAAAGCCCGGTCGCCCCCTCCATGATGGTCTCCAGCGCGCCGCCGGCGCCGTAGGCAATAACCGGCCGACCGCTGCTTTGAGCCTCGAGCGGCGTGATGCCGAAATCCTCCTCCTGGGGCATCACAAAGGCCCGGCAGCGGGCCACCAGCTCGGTGACCTCCTCGTCTTCCCGCCACCCCAACAGTTCTACGGTTGGACCCGCCAGCCGCCGCAGGCGTTTGTATTCCGGGCCGCGGCCGACCACTATCAAGGGTAGCTTGAGGCGATTGAATGCCTCGATCGCCAGGTCCACGCGCTTGTATGGATTCAGATTACTGACAATCAGGAAGTAGTCTTCGTGCCCCTCCACCGGCTGGAAGCGCTCGGTGTCCACCGGGGGATGGATCACCACCGAATCGCGCTCGAAATACCGGCGGATCCGCTCCTGGACGGTCCGGGATATCGCCACGAAATCGGTTACTCGCGGGGTGCTGCGCTTATCCCAGCGGCGCAGGCGGGGTAAAGTGGCTCGAATGAGGCCGCGGGCAATCGGGCCGGCGCGCAGGCTGCGGATATACTCCTCGCTCCAGTGCCACAGGAAGCGCGCGGGAGAATAGCAGTAGCAGATGTGCGTTGCGCTCGGAGCCGGCCGGACGTTCTTGACCCACGCGCTGCTGGCGCTAATGACCAGGTCGTATTCACGCAGGTCCAGCCGCTCCACCGCCGGCGGCATTAGCAGGAAGAGCTTGCGATGCAGCGGCTTCGCACCGGGCAGTCTTTGCAGGAACGAGGTGCGGATGTCCCAGCCCTCTGTGGCCGCGCCCATCCGCTCGGGGTCATACAGCAGCGTATAGATGGGCGCGTCGGGGTACAGGTCGTGGAAGACGGCCAGCACCCGCTCCGCCCCTCGCATCCCTTGCATTAGATAGTCGTGCACGAGCGCGATGCGCATCGCCTGCGGCTACTCCTCGTGGATGTTATCTGGCGGCACGATCCAGGGCCTCCAGCAAGGCCAGGCGCATCACTTCGACTGGCGCCTCTTGGCTCGTCCAGCGCTCGAATGCGATCGCCCCCTGATGAACCAGCATGCCGGTGCCATCGAGCGCCCGGGCCCCGACCTCGCGGGCGGCCTGGAGCAAAACAGTATTGCGAGGATTATACGTAAGGTCGCAGACCAATTGGCACCGTCGGAGCCACTTCGGGGAGATGACCGGGGCGACGTCGGCGTGCGGATACATACCCACGGGCGTCGAATCTATGATGACGTGAGCTGAGTTGACGACATCGGCAACTTCGGGGCTGTCCAGCGCGATTGCGCGCACGGCCTCCACCCGGCCAGCCTGCTTGACCAGCTCGGCTAACTCGATGGCCCGCTCCAGAGTGCGGTTGACGATGACCAGTTCTTCAGGTGCTTCCTCGGCTGCCGCCAGAGCTACGGCGCGCGCCGAGCCGCCGGCGCCGATGAGCACAACCCGGTTCTCAGTGACGCCTTCGCCGGCTTCGGCCAGCGCACGCATGAAGCCAGGGCCATCGGTGCTGTCGCCGCTGAGGTGCCCGTCAACGTTGTCAATGGTGTTGACCACGCCGAGCGTCTGGCTGACCGGCGAGATTTCGTCGAGGTGGGGGACGACTGCCGCCTTGTGGGGGATGGTGACGTTAAGGCCACGGATCGCCAGCCCCCGCAGTCCGGCCATTGCCTCAGCAATGCCGTCAGGATGCACTTCGAAGGCAACGTAGACCCAATTAAGGCCTAGCGCCCGGAAGGCGGCGTTGTGCATCGGCGGCGAAAGACTGTGCTTCACCGGCCAGCCGATTACCCCGACTACCTGGGTGGCTCCATCAATCTCGACCGAGCTATTCCGAGGCATGGCCTGGCTCCGCTTCTGGGATCATTTCGCAGCCCGTGAGCGGAGGCCAGGTGCCCCGCCGGACCAACCGTCCTCTGATTATGGCCTCTATCCACCGGTTGACGCGGGTGATAAAGAACTCCGCATCGCTGAGGGTATGCACCAAGATGGTGTGCATACCCAGGCGATTGCCCCCGAAGATGTCGGTGAGAAGCTGATCGCCGATCATCGCGGTTTCGGCGGGAGCTACGCCGGTCTGTCGCATGGCTTCGCGGTAGCCGCCACCAAAGGGCTTGCGGCCCCAACCCCAGCGGCCGACATAGGGCAGCGCCAGGACTTTGCCCAGGTGTCGCAATCGGCGCGCGGTAATGCTGTTGCTCAGCAGGCAGATTGCGAAGTTGTCCTTGGCTCTGTTGAGCCACGCGACCCGCTGCTTGGGTATGTGATGACCCCGCCAGTTGACCAGAGTATTGTCCACGTCAATGAGCAGCCCCTTGATCCCTCGGTCAAGCAGGGCCTGCTGGTCAATGTTCTCCAGGCGGCGTACGATTTCGTCGGGACAGAATCGCTCTAGCAATTCTTACCTCTCTGCTCCGTCTCGCACTTGGCTGATTGCGGCATTGTGCTCCTCGTAGGTGCGAGAGAAGATATGACCACCGTCGCCGCGCGCCACATAGAAAAGGTATTCGGTCTGCACCGGCTTAAGCGCAGCTTGTAGACAGGCCAGTCCCGGGCTGGATATCGGTCCGGGCGGTAGGCCCGTGTGCCGGTACGTATTATACGCCGAATCTATCGCCAAATCCTTGTAGGTAAGCTGGGAGCGGTGCTCACCCAGGGCGTATAGCACCGTTGCGTCGCATTCCAAGCGCATCCCCCGCTGGAGACGGTTGCGCAGCACTCCGGCAATGAGCGCACGCTCCGATTCCAGTTGCGCCTCCTCCTCGACCAGCGAGGCCAGCGTGACGACTTCGTGGAGGCTACCCCAGCGTCGTTCGGGCGGTACATTCTGCCACAGCTCTTTAACGAAACGGTCGTCAAATTCCGCCAGCATCCTTGCCGCAATGTTCTCAGACGAGGTGCCCAGGGCAAAAGTGTAGGTCTCCGGGAAGAGATACCCCTCGGCAGTGCGCGCCCCGTCGGGCAGTTTCACCTTCAGTGCTTCTTCCACCGCTTGGGCCGTTGCGGCCACCTCAAATTGTTTTTCGTCAACCAGACCGGCCTCGGCCAATCGCCGGGCGATCTGAGCAAGGTTGAAGCCTTCGGGTATGGTAACAGTCACCGTCGCCTGCCGGCCCTCCACCAGCATTCGGATTATGTCCGCCACCGACATCGCGGGCGAAACCTCGTACGTGCCGCTTTTAAGCTGGCCCGCTTGCCCGGTGACCAGCGCGTGCAGCTTAAAGGCAAGCGGAGAGCGCAGGCAGTTGTGGTCCGCCAGCAACTCCGTGATCTCGGCCAATCCGGCCCCGTTTTTGATGTGCACCAGCGATTTGACCGAGCCGCTATTTGGGTCAACCGGGCCCAGCGCCCCGACGTAAGATATGCCAGCCACGACCACGGCCACGACAACGACCAGAAGTAGCCCCAGCGCCGGTTTTCCCCCAGTGGCGCGCTGGCCGGGGCGGTCAGTGGACTTCGTCATCGGCGTGTGCATCCAGGTAGTTTTGCAGGATCAATGCAGCGGCCACTTTGTCAATATTGTGCCGGCGCCGCCGCCGGCTCACGTCCGCGGCCAGCATCGTCTTCTCGGCCAGTGCCGTAGTTAGCCGTTCGTCCCAGACGGCGACTGCGAGGTCAGTATGCGCCTGCAAAGCGCGGACGAACTCGGCCACCTTCTGGGCCGCCGGTCCGGGCTCGCCGCTCAGGCCGGTTGGCATTCCCACTATGATCTTCTCGGCCTCATAATTGCGGGCAATATCCAGGATGTCTGCGATTACCTCGCCTGGCGCCTCATCACCTGCCACCGTCGTCACCGGCATCGCGATCTGACCCTCGTCATCGCTGACTGCTACGCCGATGCGCTTGTCCCCGACATCCAGCCCTAAAGTCTTCATTACTCGGAATCCTCTTGACTTGCTTGTTCTTCAAGATAACGGCGCAGACCTGCAAAGGCCTCGTCGAGCTGGCTGGCTTTGCCCCCGCCGCGGGCAAAGCTAGGACCGCCGCCACCACCACCGTCAGCCAACGGAGCCGTAGCCGCCATAATATCCCCAGCATGGTAGCCCTGAGGGATCAAGTGCTCGCTAACCTTTACTGCCAGCGTTGTGCTGTCACCTTTGATACCCGCCAGGTACACAATGCTGTCGGGAGTCGTCGCAGCAAGCTGGTCCGCGAGACTGCCGAGGGTTTCGTCGTCGGCCTGCTCAATGCGGGCCGTGATCAGGTTCGCCGGGCCGATTGGCACGGTCCCCTCAATGATCTCAGGGATATTCGTGATAGCCTGCATCCGCCGGGCCTGCTGCAACTGCTTTTCTATCTCGGAAATCTGCTGCTGGAGCCCGGCCAGGCGCGTGGGCAGCTCCTCGGGAGGACAGTTAAGCTCATGCGCTGCCGTGGTGAGAATCTTCTCCAGTGCGCGGCTGCGGTTAAAGGCAGCGTGGCCGGCGACTGCTTCGATCCGGCGAATACCGGCGGCGATACTGCTTTCGCTGGTTATACGGAGCAGGCCGATCTCGCCGCTACGCGCGCAGTGCGTGCCACCGCATAGCTCCGCGCTAACCTCGCCGACTCGCACTACCCGCACTACGTCGTCGTATTTCTCCCCGAACAGGGCGATTATCCCCTTGTTCTTGGCTTCGTCCAGTGATTCTTCGCTGCATACTACTGGCAGGTCGGCCAGTATCCAGGCGTTGACCTGGTCTTCGATCTGTTCGAGGGTCTCGTCGCCAATCGCCTCGTGGTGGGTGAAGTCGAAGCGCAGGCGGTCCGGAGCGACCAGCGAGCCCGACTGGCGTACGTGGTCGCCCAGGAACTGGCGCAGCGCTGCCTGGAGCAGGTGAGTAGCCGTATGATGACGCTGGATAGCCTTGCGGCGCTCCTCATCAACCTGGGCAACTACCTTCTCGCCTTCGTTGATTTCGCCCTCGGTCACTGTGCCTGAGTGCAATATCACGTTCGCTCTGGGTACGGTATTGTCAACCTGGAATTGGCCGTTGGGGCCCTCGATTACTCCCGTGTCACCGACCTGGCCGCCTCGCTCGGCGTAAAAGGGCGTCTCCTCGAGCACTACCTGGACTTCCTCGCCTTCGCCAGCGCTCTGAACCTCCTCATTTTCCTTCAAGATACCCAGCAATTTCGTTTCAGTGATGTCTAACTTGTAGCCAACGAAAGTGCTCTTCAATAGGCGAGAGGAACTCGAGCTGCTTGAACTCGAGCTGCTTGACAAGCCACTGCCATACTCGCCAAGGGCCTGCCGGCGCGAGCGCTCGCGCTGCTCCTGCATGGCCCGTTCGAAGCCAGCCTCGTCTATGGTCATACCCTTTTCGGCGGCCAAGTCGCGGGTGATGTCAATGGTGACGCCGTGGGTATCGTGCAGCCGGAACGCCTGCGCACCCGGAATGACGGTTTCGCCGCTCTTGCGGATTTGGTCGGCGATCTCTTCGAATAGATCAATGCCCTGCGCCAGCGTGGAGGCAAAGCGCTCTTCTTCGGCCTGGACGACTTTCTGCTGGTAATCTATGTTGGTCGTGATCTCTGGATAGGCGCTGCCCATAGCTTCGGCCACCGCGGGCAGGGCCTCATGCAGGAACGGCCCCTGGGCGCCGGCTTGCTGGCCGAAGCGGTAACCGCGGCGAATCAGCCGGCGCAGGACGTATCCCGGCCCCTCATTGGACGGCACCACGCCGTCCGCCATCAGGAAAGCGGTGGCGCGCAGATGGTCGGCGATGACCCGCAGGCCGACGTCAGTCGCCTCATCCCGGCCATATTCATAGGGCTGGTCGCGAAACTGGTTAATCTGCTCTAGACTGCGGGTCAGGATATGGAAAAGCTCATCAGTCTCAGCGGTAAAGCGCTTGTTCTGCATCACCAGGGCCAGGCGCTCCAGCCCCATACCGGTGTCAATACCGGGTTGGGGCAGCGGCGTCAGCGTGCCGTCCTCAGCTTCGGTGTACATCTGGAAGACCAGGTTCCACAGCTCGAGGTACCGCTCGCACCGCTCGCAGCCCACCTCGCAGCCGCCGGGACATCCCCGCTCTGGACCCAGGTCGTAGAATATCTCCGAGCACGGGCCACAGGGGCCCTCCCAGCGGACCTTCGGCCACCAGTTATCCTCCCGGCCGATCCGGCGCAGCCGCTCCATTGGGATGCCAATATGCTTGTGCCAGATCTCTTCGGCCTCGTCGTCTTCGGTGAACACGGTGAACCACAGGCGCTCCAGCGGCAGCCCCAGCACGTCGCTGACGAACTCCCAGGCAAGCTCGATGCCGCCCTGCTTGAAGTAATCGCCGAACGAGAAGTTGCCCAGCATTTCAAAGAAGGTGTGATAGCGGTTGAGGTAGCCGACGCCTTCGATGTCCCCGGTGCGGGTGCATTTTTGGATGCTGACCACGCGGGGCGCGGGCGGCTCCTCTTGGCCGCGAAACGCGCCCATGTACGGTTGCATGCCTGCGCTGGTAAAGAAGCTGGTGGGATCGTCGTGCAGCAGCAGTGGCGCGCTGGGCCGGACCAGATGGCCCCGCTCTTCAAAGAAGTTTAAGAACAGTTCTCTCAGTTGCTGAGTCGTCATTGCCCGACCTTTTCCTGCTTGTGAGATGGTCGCCGCCAGTGATTTTCCATGAAGTTACTTAACCATGATTGTGGGGATATGCGGGCTGCGGGAAGACCTGCTCCGGCAATCAGTTCGCACTGTCCTGTAGAATAGTCATTAGGCGGTCGGTGGCCTTATGCTGGAGGCGGGATACATGCATCTGGGATATACCCAGGCGCCGGGCGACCTCCTGCTGCGAGAGCCCGGCGAAAAAGCGCAAGACCAGGATAACCCGCTGGCGGCTGGGTAACTGGCTCATCGCCGAGGCCAACTCGTCACGGTCGGCCAGTTGCTCAATTGCTTCGTCCTCATCGCCGGCCTGGTCCAGATAGCTGAGCTCCTCATCCGAATCCACGCCGGCGCTGGCGTCCAGGCTGACCAGGTCGTACTGCCGGCCCACTTCAACGGCCTCGATCAGCTCTTCTTCGGAGACCCCCATCTTCATGGCGATCTCGTTGTAGGAGGGGGGGCGGCCCTGCTGCTGGGCCAACTCCTCCCGGACCTGGCGAGCGGCGGTGCTCAACTCCTGGATGCGGCGGGGGACGTGGATGCCCCAGGTCTGGTCGCGGAAGTAACGCTGAATCTCGCCCCGGATGGTGGGGACGGCGAAGGTGGCGAATTTGGTACCCCGCTCCGGATCGAAGCGGTCCACCGCATTGATCAGGCCTTCGCGCCCCACGCTCAGGATATCGTCATACGATTCCGCACTCTCCTGGTAGGCCTTGGCGACGTGGCGCACCAGGCCCTCGTGGCGCTGTATTAGATAGTCACGCAGTTCCGCGGCGCCCGTAGCGCGCAACTCGGCGAACAACTCATTGGTTGATAGATCATCCCAGCGAGATTCCATATAAGCTACCTCGCCAGGCGCTTGGTCATAATCACTTTCGTGCCACTGCCCGGGGCGCTCTGGATCTGCACCTCGTCAGCCAACTGCTTGATCAGATAGATGCCCAGCCCGCCATCCAGGGAGGGTCGGTCGAGCTCGAGTTCTTCGATCTGATCCAGATCAAATCCTGCGCCGTAATCCTCTACCTCCACCTGCATCTCATTCTCGCGGGGGATGAAGCGCAACACGATGACCGCGGGTTCGCCTGCCGTAGTGCTCTCGCCGCGGGCGTGCTCGATAACGTTGGTGCACGCTTCGGAGACGGCGACCTTGAGGTCGTCGATGTCGTCCACATTCAGTCCGACCCGCGCCCCAACCCCGGCTACCACTAAGCGGGCAACAGCAATATACCTGGGATCGCAGGGGATGTGCAGTTCGACATTCTCTGGTGGTGTAGCTGCCATCTTACGCACCTCCGTCCTCCCGTTGCAAGCTGGCCTCTCGTGCTGCCTCCAGCGCGCTGCGGGCGGCTGCCTCGCTATCGTGGACGTTGAGAAGTTCTTTGGTG
This sequence comes from Candidatus Zipacnadia bacterium, assembly GCA_029821195.1. Taxonomy (GTDB): domain Bacteria; phylum Armatimonadota; class Zipacnadia; order Zipacnadales; family Zipacnadaceae; genus JALGTD01. The sequence goes on along the minus strand of JALGTU010000001.1, from coordinate 16,131 downwards.
CCGGAAATCTCGAAGACTTTCATCACGATCCGCTCCTGGCAGACGACCGCGAGCATGCCGCCCTGTTCATAGGCCTGCTTCGCACTACCCAGTAGTAGGCCCACTGTGACACTGTCCACAAATTCGGTTTCCAGCAAGTCTATCAGGAACCACCGTTGGCCCTCGCCGAGAGCTTCCTCCAGAGCCGCTTGCAGCGGCGGAGCTGTCGCCGCATCAATCTCGCCCTGAAGGTGGAAAACGCTTAACCATTCATTCTCCAGGCAGCTTCTCATTTCCATTTTGATCATCCTTTGCGCTAGCGGCTTCATTGTCACTTGGCAAACCCCGCAACCGGCGCAGAAAGTCCTGGATTCTCTGCTCGCGCGGATTGTCTTTGGGCCGATAGTATTCCCGGTTGCCCAGGTCAGGTGGCAGATACGCCTGTCCCACCCAACTGTGTGGGTAGCTGTGCGGGTAGAGATAGTCCTGACCGCCCCCGCCCGGTCGGACCCCGCCAGCCAGATGGGCAGGAACCTGCGCGTCGCCCTCCCGCCGCACGTCCTGGCGGGCCTCGGCTATCGCCAGGTAGGCCGCGTTGCTTTTCGGCGCGACGGCCAGATGAATGGTCGCCATCGCCAACGGTATCTGTGCCTCGGGCAGTCCTACATATTCTACTGCATCTGCGGCGGCGATAGCAACCCTCAGCGCGGTCGGATCAGCCAGACCGACGTCCTCGGCAGCCGCGATGACCAGGCGGCGGGCGATAAAGCGCGGGTCCTCGCCAGCCTCGAGCATCTTGGCCAGCCAGTAGATCGCCGCGTCGGGATCCGAGCCGCGCATGCTCTTAATAAACGCGGATATCGTATCGTAGTGCTCGTCGCCCGCTCGGTCATATTTCAGCACCGGGCGCTGCAGGGCCTCCGCCACGGCGCCGACGGTGATCGGGCGTACCCCGGCCTCGTCGGGCTGAGTGGTCACAACCGCCATCTCCAGCGCGTTGAGCGCAACGCGTGCGTCGCCACCGGCGTTCTCGGCCAGATGTTCGCGGACCTGGGGCGGGATATCGAGGGCCACTTCCCCCAAGCCGCGCTCGGTGTCGCCCAGGGCCCGGTCCAGCAAGGCTGCAATATCCACGGGCGCCAGCGGCTCGAGCGTGAACAGTTGGCAGCGCGACAGCAGCGGCGAGGTAATGGTGAAATAGGGGTTTTCGGTGGTGCTGCCGATCAGGATGAATACGCCCTCCTCGACGGGCGGTAGCAGGGCATCCTGCTGGGTCTTGGAGAGCCGGTGGATTTCGTCTATGAACACGATGGTACGCTGGTCGTGGAGCTTGCGGCGCTGCCGGGCCTCCTCGGCGACGCGGCGAAAGTCGGCGACCCCGGCTGAGACAGCGGAGAGTGGTTCGAAGTGGCACCGAGTACAACTCGCGATGATGCGTGCCAGGGTGGTCTTACCGGTACCGGCGGGCCCGTGCAGGATAAGGGAGGGCAACGCGTCCGCCTCGATAGCACGGCGGAGCACAGAATCAGGGCCTAGCAGATGCGGTTGCCCCACCATCTGCTCAAGCGTCTGGGGTCTCATCCGCGCTGCCAGGGGCACTGCGGCCCGATCTGAGGCCTGCTCGAACAGGTCCATAAGCAAGTCACCCCGCAAGCGTTCTTCCCCTGGGGAAGTCTGCTTCCGCCTTGGTCTGGCTCGCCGCCAGCGAGATGCTGGAGAGATAACCGCCCCGCAGATGCCGTGTGTCGGCAAGACTTCGAACCCAATAAATAAGTGGGTGCCCTCCTGCAGGCTTTGCGTTCTCCCGGAAGGGACGTCACGCCACCCGCAGAGCCGGGCTCCCTTCAATTGGGTGTTGGCCCGAAGCTATTTCGACATCACGCACAACGCAGGGCGAGTTGTATAGAGTATACCATACTCAGCTTATCGGTGCAAGACGTCGCAGGAAGACTTCAGGGGGCGCATCGCCTCCGGGGCACTGCTCCTAAGCTCGCGTGCTGCTGTCGCCCAGGGGCGATAACCCGTATGCTCGGGCTGTGGTCTAGAACGCGCCGGTTACCTCGCCAGCGCCATCAGCGCGTCCAGCACTCGCAGTCGGCCCTGGTCGCAGCTAAGGCGCTGGCCCACAACCTCGCCCGGGACGGTGCTGAGCAGCTCGCGGGCATCGGCGAGAGCTTCGCCGCTATCTCCGGCGGCGGTCAGCTCGTCCACGCGGTCGCGGAGCATGCACAGATATTCGTAGTCCTGCCTGCCTTCGATCATGGCCAACCAATACTTGCTATCCGTGACCGAGTCAGAATCAATAAACAACGGCGAGTAGATCATTCTCCGGGTCCCCAGAGGGTTCCAAGAGTTGCCGGTGCCACCGGCGTCGCCGTACGACCAGTAGCCCGTGCCTGTGGCGCCGGCCTGCCACAGGCGCCACTGGTGGCGAGCGTAGGTCTCAGTGGGCGCTGAGCCCGGGCAGAAGGAACTGTAGAACCACAGCTCGCGCCCGCCCTGACGCAGGTCTTCATAGAACTGTAGGACTTCGTCCCCCACGTGGAAGATCCCGCGTCCCGGGCAGAGAATGTCGCAGATTTCGAACATTTCCGGCACTTCGGAATTCTGCGGGTCGGCGCGATGGGGGTCTTCGAATATACGCAGCTCCGGCGCGGCCGCCTTGATGGGCTTGGCCCAGGCCAGAATCCGGCGCTCGGCTCCCGTCCTGGACGGCTCATCCACGAGCAGGATGGCGATCTGTCGGGGGTCAATGTCAATCTCGCGGGCGTGGTCAGCCCAGGCGCGCATCGTTGCCCCTACCCGCTGGTTGAATTCTGGGGTGCCCATGTCTGCTCCCGCGTAACTCTCACGCACGTTGGCAAAGACCATGTAGTATTTGGCCTCGGGAAATGACGCGACCCAGGCGTCGAAGGCCGAGAAGTCGGGGAGTCTGGTCAGATTGCCTGCAGTGTCGAAGTCGCTCGCCTTGGGTTTGGGGAATAACGTAGAACTGGCCCACGGCGCGTCGTAATTATGCGACCGCATGTGGGCTATTGCCGCCGGGAGATTACCGGGGCTGAGGTCGTAGAGGCCCCTGCCATGCGCGTAGTCCCACATCGTCAGCGTGAGCGTGGGCTTGTCGGGAAAGCGCAGCGGCTCGACCACCAGCCGCAGCGGGCTGCGGAGCTGTTGGTATTGGCCCTCGATGTCAACGATGACGTATCCCCGGTAGCGGCCGGGTGCGGGCATATCACCGGGGTGAAAGCTCAGCCAGAGCTGCTGCGAGACCCCGGGAGGGAGGGTGATACGCCAACCGTTGTCGTCGCGTGGAATATCAGGCAGTGCCGCCGCGTCCCAGAAGCCTGCTTGCATCGCGACGTAAACAGCCGGCCGCACGGTTATGTATTCGGGCGCCGCGCCGCCGGGCAGGCCCGAGAAGGATACTGTGGCAGCCTGGGGCTCGTCAGTGAAGTTGGCAATGTTGAGCGTCTCGGCACGGGCCTCGTTTGCCATCAGCCGGACCGAGAGCGTGGGCGGCCTTGGCGGCGCTTGAGCGGGCACATCCCACGGCCCGAGCTGTTCCCAGCGATCGTTGTGCCACAGGAATAGGGACGGGAACCCCTGCTCGCGGCGCAACGGGGCGACGACTTTGCCCAGGCGGGCATGATTGTCGTTGAGCGGATATATTGCCCGGTAGTCGGCGCCCGGCTCCTCGACTATATGTTTGTTAGCTTCTGCTAGGGTGCACAACTGATCATCCAATTGCTTGGCCGCCTCTGAGGCAGATTCAACCAAGCTCGATGATATCTCCGCTTGCGCCTGAGAGATATCTCTGGCGATCCGGCTATGGATGCCCAGCGCGGTTGGGTATCCGGCGAAGAACTCTTTCAAATCGTCGATCCCGGGCCCGGCCAGGGGTGCCGCCAACAGCTCTTCAGATCCGCGATAAACCTCGATCTCATCGCAGAAGGTATAGATGCCCCCGGCGACCACGGCCAGGCATACGAAGCGCCCGTGGGTGCGCAACTGGTCGGTGACGAAGCGGTGCCGCTGGTAGCCCGAGGGCTCCGGAATCCCGTAGCCAGAAGAAAGCGCAAGAAGATCGCCCCCGAAGTGGAATGCTTCGCCGTCATCACTGGTCAACATCAGGACTGCCTGCGGCCAGGTCACGTACGCTGCGCCTCCTGCGGTGCTGAACGACAGGCCGGCGATGGGGGCGATTTCCCCCAGGTCAATGGTGATGAGAACCAGAGGCCGATTGGACCAGCCGACGCAGCCGCGCTGTTGCCAGAAGTTGCCGGGTGGCTGCGTATACTCTCCGTCAGTGAGCTGCTCGTTGTCGCCCGGGTCGGTGCAGTACCTGTAGTTGGGCTTGGGATCGAGCGTGTAGGACTTACCCAGAGCGAGGTTCGGCCCCGGCGGCGTGAAGGGTTCCGAGGTTTGGCTGGCGGCGACCTGGACAGCTACCAGCGATGCCGCGATGATGACACCGATCACGGCAAGCTTGACCTGGGGCAGACCGGCGTACTGGAGGGTTCTCATGGTAGTATCTCCTTGCGCTGGGTGAATCTGCGCCGAGAACGGGTTTCCCGTGGGAATGTACACGCCTAACGAGGGTGGTCGGGGCGGCCGGATTCGAACCGGCGACCTCTCGGCCCCGAACCGAGCGCTCTGACCAAACTGAGCCACGCCCCGACCAAGTGGTACGATTATAGCCCCCGAGTCGGCGCCCGTCAAGTCGGAGCGCTGGGCAGCGGGCGGGTCCTTTGACTTTTGGACGTGTCTAGTGTAAACTTTCCACCGTGGTGTTGACCATTCTGCAGCGATTCGATAGGTAGACGGAGGTTAGAGGAGTTGATATCTGCTGGTGATTTGAAGCCGGGCCGGACCATTGATCTGGAAGGGCGCGTGCTGGTGGTGGTCTCGGCGGAGAACTTCCAACCGGTGGGCCGTGGCCGCGGCCTGGTGCGCACCAGGCTCAAGGATGTGGCAAGCGGCGGTGTGTTCGAAAAGGTTTTCCGCAGCGACCAGAAGGTCGAGACCGCTCACGTTGACCGGCGCGAACACCAGTACCTGTACACCGATGGCGACGGCTACTACTTTATGGACACGGATTCTTTCGAGCAGATTCAGTTATCTGCTGAAGATCTGGGAGAGCAGCGCCTCTGGCTCAAGGAAGGTGAAGCCGTCACCATCACCAGTTACGAAGGCAAGATTATCGGCATCGAGTCGCCCAAGGCGGTAGAGCGCCGCGTGATCAGGACTGACCCTGGCGTGAAGGGTGATACTGCCTCAGGCGGCGACAAGCCGGCGGTAATTGAAGGGGGCGCTAAGGTCACGGTCCCCCTGTTCATTGGTGAGGGCGATGTAATCCGTGTGGATACCAGCACTGGCGCGTACGTCGAGAGGGTCAGCACGAAGTAGACGGTTGCCTCGAGGCGGGCCAACGCGGTCCTAGACAGTGCGCAAGGTAGGAGAGTCGTAGATGTTTGTGAATCATTGTCATGTGATGCCCCCAGGGGCCTATGATGCGGAGAACCCGGCGCTAGGCACAGTCGAAGCGTTACGGGAAATAATGGATGAGCTAGGCATAGACCGGGCGGTGGCCTTTGCACCCCTGCCCAGGTATGTCAGAGACCCTCACCAGGCAAATCAGTGGCTGTGGGAACAGGTCCGCGACGCTGACCGGCTCGAGGGGTTTATGGCCCTGAGTCCTATAGCTCCCCAGTCCTTGCCGATAATGCGGGAGTTTGCGGAGAAAGGGTTGCGTGGCATCAAGACCCACCCCCCGGTATATCGTGCCCGAATTGATGACGAAGCGGCTTTTCCGTTCTACGAGTTGGCCGCCCAGCTCAACTTGCCCGTCCTCTTCCACACTGGCGTGCACGGCTGGCTGCTGGAAGAGTACAGGCCGATACTTATTGATCGCATCGCCCACGAGTTTCCCCAGCTCAAGATAATTGTCGAGCACATGGGTGGCTGGGAATTCTTCGGCGAGGCCCTGGCGGTAATCCGCAACAACAAGAACTGCTACGCCGGGCTCACCTCCACTCTGGACAAAGACTGGGCGTGGTACATCCCTCAGGAGTTGCTGCAGCATGTGGTATCGTTGGTCGGCTCCGAGCGGGTTATCTTCGGCACTGATTATCCTTTTCGCCAATGCGACGGGATCCGCCACGACATCGAGGCAGCGCGCTCAATCTGCAATGGACCGGCTGAAGCCGAGAACGTTCTGGGCAAGACCCTGGTGGCGCTGATTGGTTGTGACTGAGATATGGACCGTGACAGGGTACAAGAGTTGACCCAGATCCTGAAGGCGTCGTCAGCAACGGAGATATCCATCCGCGAGGGCGACAGCTTCATTCGCATCAGGCGAGCAGGCGACATGGTGGCGGTGGCGACTGAAGATGACGATGCGTCCCCGCTCAGCGAATCATCCCCAGAAGCGGTGGAGGCGGCCGAGACTGCGTTGGTACCCGTGGCGGCCCACCTGGTCGGCACCTTCCACCTCCAGACCCAGACGAGTACGCAGCCGCTGGCGGTACCCGGCATGCGCGTGGATAAAGGCCAGGTAATTGGGCTGATTGATGCCCTGGGTATGTGGACGGATGTGACCAGTCCGGCGGCTGGTGAGGTGGTAGATGTGCTCGTGTCGGACGATTCACCGGTGCATTACGGCGATGTCTTGATGCGCATCAAGCCGCAGGAGGATGACCAGTGAGATGAAGCATGGCGCCCGGCTGACGGTAGGTAGTGGGCAGGGGTTCGTGCTCGTAGAGATTCTGGTGGTGCTGGTGCTGCTAATGTTAGGGGCGGCCCTGTTTTTCGGACTAAGAGGCAGCGAACCGAAGCCCGAACCGGCGTTTGAGGGCGAAGCGCAGACCACTTTGGGCAAGGCAATGCAAGCCGGCGAGAGCGTGGAGTGCCGCAACAATCTCAAGCAGTTGCGCCAGATGATCCAGATGGAGTCAATGGACGGTGGCTTGCCACCCAAGCTCAGCCAGAAATGGGACGTCCCGCTGAAGTGTCCGGTGAGTGGTTACGCCTACAAATATGATCCGCGCACAGGCAAGGTAAGCTGTCCCACGCCCGGGCACGAGAAATACTGATGGCAAGCAGTTAGCGGTATCGGCCTGGCCCGGGGCAGTTGCCCGGCCGGTGAGGGAGGGGATATGTTCGGCAAAGTTCTGGTGGCAAATCGCGGCGAGATCGCCTGCCGGGTATTGCAGGCGTGCCGGGAGTTGAAGATAGCGACAGTGGCCGTCTATTCCGAGGCCGACGCTGGCTCCCTGCACGTTCGGATGGCCGACGAGGCGGTGTGCATCGGGCCCGCACCTAACGCCGATAGCTATCTGAACAGCGCCAATATCATCAGTGCTGCGGTAATAACTGGTGCTGATGCGATTCATCCGGGCTACGGTAACCTGTCGGAGGATCCCAACTTCGCCGAGGCCTGTGAGGCTTGCGGCCTGGTTTTCATCGGCCCACCGGCGGACGTTATCGCCGCGATGGGTGACAAGGCCCAGGCGCGCCGGACAATGCGTGATGCCGGGGTGCCGGTAGTCCCGGGTAGTGCCAACGGGGTGCGCGATCTGCGTGAAGCGCGCGAGATTGCTGATGACCTGGGCTACCCGGTGATGGTCAAGGCCGCCCGGGGTGGGGGGGGTCGGGGCCTGCGCATAATTCACAACCCCGAGCAGTTGGGGGCCGCACTCGAGCAGGCCACCAGCGAAGCGCGCAATGCCTTCGGCAACGGTGAGATGTACATCGAAAGATACATGGAGAATGCCCGGCATGTCGAGGTCCAGGTCTTAGCCGACGATCACGACAACGTCGTGCATCTGGGCGAGCGGGATTGCTCCATACAGTACCGGCATCAGAAGTTGGTGGAAGAATCGCCTTGTCCGGGCGTCTCCCGCAGTCTGCGCCGCAGACTCGGCGAGGCGGCGGTGCGCGCTGCTGAAGCAGTCGGCTATCGCAACGCTGGCACCGTGGAGTTCCTGGTGGCCGAGAGGGGCCGCTTCTACTTTATCGAAATGAACACCCGTATTCAGGTGGAGCATCCTGTCACCGAGATGCTCACCGGCGTGGACATAGTCAGGGAGCAAATCCGCATTGCCGCGGGCGAGCAGTTGAGCTGTGAGCAGGGCCAGATCTGGTTCAATGGACATGCCCTGGAGTGTCGGATTCTCGCTGCCGACGGGGAGAGGGATTTCGTCGCGTCCCCGGGCCGCATAGAGAGGTGGGAGCTGCCCGTCGGCCCGGGCGTGCGTGTAGACAGTGGCGTGACCTATGGCAGCGAAGTCTCTTCGTACTACGACCCAATGATCGCCAAAGTAATATGCTGGGACCAGGATCGCCCCAAGGTGATTGCCCGGATGGAGGCTACCCTCCGTGCCGCGAAGATTGAAGGCATCAGGACGACCATTCCCTACCAGCTGCGCATCCTGGGCAATGCATACTTCCGCCGTGGCGAGGTAAATATTCACTTTGTAGAACGTCGAATGGGATTAGACGAAGGAGGCTAGTCATCGTGAAACAGTTGGACAAGTCCGGCGAATCACCCGCATGGATCGGCACGCTCCTCACCATCATCGCGACCGTCATCGGGGCGGCTTTTGCTCTGATCATCGGCGTGATTTTTGTCTCGAGCGGATTCTGGCAAGGGGTGTTTGTGCTGGTCCTCACTGTTATAGGCGCGGTAGTAGGCAGATTCTATGTGGCCAGCGAACGGCCCTGGTGGGGTGGCCAGTAGGACCGTCCCAACGGCGCAGTTGACAATCGGATAAGCAAGGCGATATGTCCAGCGTAGCTGACGCCTCACAAACCAATCAGGTGGGTGCGCGGCGGCGGGCGCGCGAGTTGTGCCTGGCGTTAATCTTCGCGGCTGACGTCAGCCGGCAGACGCCGGACCGGGTCTTGGCGCAGGCTGGTTGCCTTCTGGCTACCTTGATCGAACAGTGGAAACTGGCCCGTCGCGAGGCCGATAAGCTCAGGGCGGAGATCGAAGAGTACGGCTGTCGGCTGGCGGAAGACTATTTCGCCCATGACGCCCAGGTAGACGCGGTAATCAGCAAGTACTCTGAGGGCTGGGCTCTGTCGCGCATGCCGGCGGTGGACCGGAACATCCTGCGCGTGGCCCTCGCCGAGATGCTCTATCAGCCCCGGGTGCCGGTGGGTGTCACGATTGACGAGGCCGTGGAACTGGCCAAGCAATACGGCACCGACGACTCGGGGAAGTTCATTAACGGGATTCTGGGCGCAGCGGCGCGGGACATTGAGCAGGACCTGGAGATCGCGTGAGGGCAACTGATCGTTCGCCGATCTCGCGCCGCCAAACGTCCCCAAAAGACATAGGCATTATGAATCAATCCATCTTCACCGTGTCCGAATTGACCGGTTACGTCAAGGCTCTGTTGGATCGCGATGAGGTGCTCCAACAGATGACGGTGCGCGGCGAGCTGTCCAATTTCACCAGCCACCGCTCCGGGCACCTGTACTTCTCCTTGAAGGACGAAGCCGCCCAGCTCAGTTGCGTTTGCTTCCGGGGCGTCGCCCAGAAACTGGGTTTCCCCCCCGAAGAGGGCATGCAGGTGATAGCGGGCGGGAACGTCAGTGTATATGAGCGGGCTGGTCGCTACCAGCTCATTGTGCGCTTTATGCGCCCTGATGGCGCGGGCGAGTTGGCTGCACGTCTGGAAGTGCTGAAGACCAAGCTGGAAAAAGAGGGGCTATTTGACCCCGCGCGCAAGCGTCCGCTGCCGCGCTTTCCGAGGGGTATTGGGATTTGCACCTCGCCCACCGGCGCTGCTATTCAGGATATGCTCCGGATAATCATCCGTCGCTATCCCCAGGCCAGGCTGGTGCTGTTTCCCACTACTGTCCAGGGCGAGGCGGCGGCTCCGGACATCGTCAGGTCCTTGCACGCCGCGGGCGAGTACCGGGGACTGGATGTTATCATCGTTGGTCGGGGTGGTGGCTCGCTGGAAGATCTGTGGGCCTTCAACGAGGAGATTGTGGCTCGGGCGATCTTCGCCAGCCCGCGGCCTGTGGTCAGCGCGGTTGGTCACGAGACCGATTTTACCATTGCTGACTATGTGGCCGATGTGCGCGCAGCTACGCCGTCGGAAGCGGCGGAGCTGGTGGTGCCCGACCAGGTGGAGCTGCTGGCCGGCTTGACGAATATGAGCGAGCGGCTGCGCGCCAATCTACTCGGTCGTTTAGCGACGGCCCGGGAGCGGCTCAGCGCAGTCCGGCAGCGACCGGTGATGCGTGAGCCGCGCATACTGCTGGAACCTGGCCAGCAGCGGCTTGATGAAGCGGCTGCCGGCCTGGGGGATGAGCTGGCCGAGTTGGTCAACGGGCTGAGCGGCCGCGTGGACAAAGCAGCAACAGCGCTCTCGGCGCTTAGCCCCATCGCGGTATTGGGTCGTGGTTACGCCATTTGCCGGCGGGAGCGTGACGGTGTTGTGGTCTCCTCGGTGACGGTGGCCGAGCTTGGCGAGCAAGTGCGGGTGACGGTGAGCGATGGCGATTTGCTCGCGGACGTGACCGACGTTCAACTTCAAGCTAGCTGACGGGCCCAGATTATGGACGAAGCTCGGGAGAATCTGGACAATCTGGAATTCGAAGCGGCGCTCGCCCGACTGGAGGAGATCGTTGCTGAGCTGGAATCGGGCGAGCTTACGCTGGATCAAGCGGTGGAGAAGTTTCAGGCTGGTATGGCGCTTAAGGAGCTTTGCGAGCGCAAGCTGACCGAGGCGGAAGCCCAGATTGAAGAGTATGTTGGGGAGGATGAACCAGAGCAGGAGGCGGAATCGCTGTTCAAGTAGCGTGGAATTATGTCTGAACTTCTCGACAACATACAATCGCCGGCTGATCTGAAAGCGTTGTCCCTGAGCGAGTTGCACCGGTTGGCCGCAGAGATTCGTCAGCGTATCATCGAGACTACGGCGCGCACCGGCGGGCATCTGGCGCCGAACCTGGGCACGGTCGAGCTCACCATGGCTCTGCACCGGGTTTTTGACTCGCCCCGGGACAAGATCATCTGGGATGTCGGGCACCAGTGCTATACCCACAAGCTGCTGACGGGCCGGCAGAAGCAGTTCGCCGCTCTACGGCAATATGGCGGCCTGTCGGGCTTTACCAGCCGGGAAGAGAGCCCCCACGATGCGTTCGGCGCTGGTCACGGGAGCACTTCCATTTCTGCGGCGCTGGGCTTTGCCACCGCCCGCGATCTGCGGGGCGGCGACGAGAAGATTGTGGCGGTTATCGGCGACGGTGCTCTGACCGGTGGTCTGGCGCTCGAAGCACTCAATCAGGCGGGCGAGCAGCAGCGAGATCTGCTCGTCGTGCTCAACGATAATGAGATGAGCATCAGCCGCAATGTCGGCGCAATGTCGGCGTATCTGGCGCAGCTGCGCGCGACCTTGCATCCGGCCAGCCACCGGGCCCGCCAGGATGCCATGCGCATCCTGCGACGCATGCCGATGGGCGAGAGCATGCTCCACGCGATGGACCGGGTCAAACAGGGCGTCAAGCAGCTCGTGGTGCCGGGGATGTTGTTTGAGGAATTTGGTTTTACTTATCTCGGGCCGATTGACGGCCACGATATAGCGCATCTCACCAACCTGCTGGGACATGCGTCCCGCTTCAAAGGGCCGCTGCTGGTTCATGTGCTTACGCAGAAAGGGCGGGGCTACGAGCCGGCCGAGGACGACCCCAGGCGCTTCCACGGCACCACCCCCTTCCTGCCCGAGAACGGGGAAAAGGTCTCCTCCGGCGACCAGCCCACTTTCAGCCAGGTCTTCGGCCAGACACTTTGTGAGTTGGCCGAGCGAGATGAGCGAATCGTGGCGATCTCGGCGGCGATGATTGACGGCACCGGCCTGCGCCGGTTCAGCGAGCTGTTCCCCACGCGCTGTTTCGACGTGGGTATGGCCGAGCAACATGCTGTCACCTATGCGGCCGGTATGGCCGCCGCGGGCATGCGGCCGGTCGTAGCAATATACTCGACTTTCCTGCAGCGTAGTTATGACCAGATTATTCACGACGTTGCCTTGCAGAATCTGCCGGTGGTCTTCGCCATAGACCGCGCTGGTCTGGTCGGCGATGACGGGCCGACCCACCACGGCATATTTGATCTGAGTTGCCTGCGCCAGCTCCCCAATATGACGGTCATGGCCCCCTCGGACGAAGCCGAGCTACGCCGGATGATCGCCACCGCATTCTCCCTGGATGGTCCGGTGGCAGTGCGCTACCCGCGGGGCTGCGGCCCCGGTGCGGACTGGACGGCACCGCTCGAGCCGCTGCCGGTGGGGGAGGCCAAAGTGCTTCGCGAGGGGAATGATATGGCAATAATAGCTGTCGGGAACCGCGTTCGGCCGGCGCTGGCGGCTGCCGAGGACCTCGCGCACCAGGGCATCTCGGCCACGGTGGTAGATGCTCGCTTCGTCAAGCCAATGGACGAAGTGCTGGTTATTGAATTGGCCGAGGGGACCGGCAGGCTTGTAACCGTCGAGGAAAACAGCCTGGCTGGCGGGTTCGGGGCGGGGGTGGCGGAGTTGTTGGGCGACCGAGGGCTTAATAACTGTCGCCTGGTGCGCCTGGGCATACCTGACGAGTTTGTTAGTTTCGGAGACGTGGCGCGGCTGCGCGCTGACTGTGGCATCGATACCAGGGCTATCCTGCAGGCGGCGTGCCAGCTCTGTCGAAAAGCGGTAACTGTGCACACCTCCCAATGAGCGCTGGCAATATCGGGCGGCCAAACTTGATAGGCGGAGGCTCAGAGATGAAACCGACTCTTAGTGTAATCCTGGTGGTACTGCTACTGGCCTTGGCGGTGGGCGGCGCGTGCGCCCAGACCGGTGGGCCCGACGACTTCAAACGCGGCCTCGAGCTTTATGAAGCCGGCGATTTCGCGGGCGCTAAGGCCGCGTTCGAGTCGGCGCTGGGCCTGGTGCCTAACGATCCGGTGGTCCTGGCCTGGTGCGGCACGGTAGCGTTGCAGTTGGGCGATACCAAGCGGGCTATCGAGTGTCTGGAGCAGGCGGTAGGCCACGACGACGAGTCGCATATCGCCCATAACAACCTTGGTAACGCCTACGCCGAGGCTGGCGACCTGGCCAAGGCGGAGGCCCATTATCGCCGGGCCCTGGAGATCAAGGCCGACTATTTTGACGGCCATTACAATCTGGCTAATCTGATGTCTCGCCAGAAGAACTATGCGGTGGCCTTCAACGAATATACCCGCGCACTGCTGATCAACCCCAACGACGCCGAGGCCCATATCAATTTCGGCCATGCCCTCCAGCAGACCGGCGAGACCGCCAAGGCGATCCGCGAGTATGAAGCGGCCCGCCAGCTCCAGCCGCAAAACACCGCGGTTCTCGCCACACTCGGCTCGCTTTATCTGCAATCGGGCGACAGCCCGACGGCGGCTAGCGCCTATGAGGCCGCGTTGGCTGTGGATCCGAATATGCTCGATGCCCATCTGGGTCTAGGCACGGCGCTGTACAATGCCGGGCGCTATGCCGAGGCGATCGGTCATCTCCGCCCGCCGGCGGCAGCGGACCCGACCAATTTCGTGGCCCAGTACAACCTGGGCCTGGCGCTGGCGGCTCAGCAGCACTATGCCGAGGCCGAAGCGGCCTACCGCAATGCCCTGGTCGTTAAGCCCACGGATGTCAACTGCTTGATTAACTTGGGCTGGGTGCAGTTCCAGCAAGCCAAATACGCTGAGGCGGCGGAGGTGTTCAGCCAAGCAGTCCAGATCGAGCCGCGCCGCGAGGTGGCCCAGTTGAACCTGGCCTGGTCGCTGGCCAAGGCGGGCCGGTCTGATGCGGCCCTGGCCCAGTGGCAGGCTGCGGTCGAGAAACTCCCGCAGAGCTCAGCGGCACGCCTGGGCCTGGCTAATGCGTACTACGACCGGGACGAGAAGTCCGAGGCGCTGGCCGCCTATCTGCAGGTGTTGAAAGTGGCGCCGGGCAATGCCGAGGCCCACAACAATATCGGCTTGATATTCCTGGACAACGATGATGTGACCGAGGCGATCGTCCATTTCCAGGCGGCGCTCAAGACCAATCCGCAGTACGTCTACGCTATCAATAACCTGGGTGCGGCCTACCAGCGCCAGCGCAAGCTGGACAAGGCCAGGGAGCAGTACGAGCGAGCGCTCAAGATAGATCCCAACTACGAGCCTGCGCAGGAAAATCTGAAGCGCCTCCAGGAGACAGGGGGACAATAGCCGAGTCAATGATCTCTGGGTCACGTGCCACCAACATCAGGACAGTAGGTCTGGCCAGCGCCAGGGCGCGGCCGGGCACTCGTGAATTCGCCGAGCCGCTGATAGCCAAGCTTCGCCGGGTGGGCGTCGAAGTGCTCCTGGATGGCGATACTGCCGAGAGTTGCCCGGTGGATTGCCGACGATGTTCGCGCGAGGAGCTGGTGGCGGAGTCGGATATGGTCGTGGTCATGGGCGGCGATGGGCTACTGCTGGCTGTGGCGCGGCTGGCCGGGCCGGCGGCGGTGCCGGTGTTGGGTGTTGATCTGGGCAGTTTTGGCTTCCTGGCGGCGGCGCGACCCGCGGTGGCGCTTGAGCAGTTCGACCGCATCCTGGCGGGCGACTACCAGGTCCAGGAGCGGTTGATGATCTCTGTCGAAGTGCGCCGGGATGAGCAGGTCACGGCCAGCTTTGCGGGCCTCAATGATGCTGTGATCTCGCGAATCTATCCGCGCTGGATGGTGCGCCTGGATACCCACATTGACGGCGAGCTGGTTGCGGTTTACCCGGCTGACGGCCTGATCGTCTCCACGCCCACTGGCTCGACGGCATATAACCTTTCTGCCGGCGGGCCGCTGGTCGAGCCGGGCTTGGATTGTCTGATTCTTAATCCAATTAGCCCGCATACACTGTACCTACGTCCCTTGATCGTGGCCGCCCATTCGGTTGTTACGGTGACCGTACAGGAGCGACACGGGGAGGCGGAGACGGCTCGGCTGAGCGTGGACGGGCAGGAGGACGTTGAGGTCACTTCCCAGGATGTGGTGGTCATCGAGCGCGCGCCGTTCCGGGCCCAACTGGTCAGGATCAATAGTGGGTCGTTCTTCGAGCGACTGCACACCAAGCTGCGCTGGGGGCTGGAACGCTAGGGCCCCATCTGCTGCGCACCGCCCGGACTTGATTCGAAACTTCGTACCGATTAGATGCAGAATGTGATATATATGTTCAGAGTAATCATTGATGCGCAGCGTTGCAAGGGTTGCGGCCTGTGCATTGAATTCTGTCCCCAGGACAATATCGAGACGAATCCCGAGCTTAACGAGGCCGGCTATCACACGGCTCGTATCGTCCGCCAGGAAGACTGCACCGGCTGCGGGATGTGCGTGCTAATGTGCCCCGAAGCCTGTATCGAAATCTACCGCGAGAAGGCGGAGGCCAAGGCTGATGCCTGAGCGCAAGCTGATAACCGGCAACGAAGCTGCCGCCGAGGGCGGGATTGCGGGCGGCTGCCGCTATTTCTTCGGCTACCCGATAACTCCGCAGAACAAGATCCCTGAGTATATGTCCGAACATCTGCCCGAGATTGGCGGGGTCTACCTGCAGGCCGAGAGCGAGGTCGCCGCGATAAATATGCTCTACGGTGCTTCGGCCACGGGCGCGTGGGCGATGACCACATCCTCCTCGCCGGGCATATCCCTGATGCAGGAAGGCCTCTCGTATATGATCGGGGCGGAACTGCCGTGCGTGCTGGTCAATATGGTGCGGGGCGGGCCGGGGCTGGGCAATATCGCGCCGGCCCAGTCGGACTACTGGCTGGCGACTCGTGGGGCTGGGCATGGCGACGGTCGCTGCCTGACTTTCGCCCCGTTCAGCATCCAGGAGATTTACGACCTGACGAGCCAGGCCTTTCCGATTGCCCAGAAGTATCGCAACCCGGTGATGATCCTGGCTGATGCCATCCTAGCCAGCATGCGCGAACCGTGCCTGCTGCACGAGCGGCGCGACCCGCCGCCAGAGAAGCCGTCCTGGGCCATCGGCAGGGGTATGGAAAACCGTGAGCGCAATATCATCAACTCTCTGTACGTTGATCCCCCGGCTATGGAGGAGGTCAACCTGCGCATTCAGCAGCGCTACGAGCAAGCCGCCGACAACGAGACGCGTTGGACTGA
>JALGTU010000015.1 GCA_029821195.1 Candidatus Zipacnadia bacterium | reverse complement strand
TGGGACGTGTGGATCGAACAAGACGAGGATGGCAACTTCGTTGCTCATTGTCCAGCCCTACCTGGGTGTCACTCCCAAGGGGGTACGGAGCAGGAAGCACTGAATAATATCAAGGAGGCCATCGCTCTGTGCCTGGAAGCGCGGCTGAAACGGGCGCGCCGCCAGTATCAAGGGACGCCGCGTGAGGTAAGCGTATGACAACCCGTCTACCGCGAGCTTCCTGGCGAAAGATAGTCAGGGTCTTCCTAAAAAGCCGGCTGGGCGGTGACACGGCAACGGGGCAGTCACGTGATATTGGAAAAGCCCGGCTGCGAACCGACTTTATCCATACCGCGTCACGACACAATTGGACCAGGACTGCTGAGGAGTCTCATCAGGGACGCAGGGATGACCGTGGAGGAATTCTTCGAGATTTATAGGTAGAATAGGGATTGACGGTGTGCTAAGGAGGCAGCAAGATGAAATGGTGGAGGCGGCCTCTGGGATCTGAGAAGATGAGACAAATCTCCCGGCACATGACGATAGCCGAACACTTGAAAGCTTCGATGTATGGGATAGCTTGGGGCCTGTGGGCTGGGTACACAGTTTTGATGCCCATTGGGTTTTTTTGTGCGGTCAGTAGCAATGCCGGACGAGCCGCCGGGCAGAATGCTGCCGCTTCTTTTTGGAATCATCCGGGTTTATGCGCCCACATGGCCTACAGCTCTGGGTATTCTGGTAGCTGCGCTGGCAATTAACGTTCCACTGGTGATCTATTTGAGGAGGAAGCTTAGGAAGTTCCTTGCCGGTACCGAATGGGCGAGGGCGCAGGGCTACACGGTGCATGACCTGTAAGTGACCATTCTATGGACCTTGAGGGCAAGCTAAAATCGGTGCCGGATCAGCCCGGAGCGTACCTGATTAAGGATGCCGGGGGTGAGGTGCTGTATGTGGGCAAGGCGCGCTCCCTGCGCCAGCGGCTGCGTCAGCATTTTCGCGAAGACCCGCGCGGTGGGCCCTGGCAGCAGGCGATGATCAGCCACGCTGCCGATTTCGATTTCATCATTGCCCGGTCGGACTTGGAAGCGCTAATCCTGGAAGCCAATCTCATCAAGGAGCACGAGCCGCGCTTCAACGTCCGCCTGGCTGATGATAAGAGCTACCCGTATATCAAAATCACTGATGAGAAGTACCCGCGGCTGATGCTGGTGCGGGACTTGCCCACGGATGCGCGGCCGGCGGCCGGCCGGGCCATCCGCCGCGGCTTCCACGACCCCAAGCGCAAGCAGGTTCATACGGCACGCGACGGCAAGATATTCGGCCCCTATGCGGATGCGAAGGCGATGCGCCGGACGATGCGCCTGGCCAGCCAGCTCTTTGGCATTCGCTCCTGCCGCAAGGAGCTGACCGGGGAGCCAGTGGGGCGGCCCTGCCTCAACTATCATATCAAGCGTTGCGTGGGGCCGTGTACCGGCGAAGTCAGCGAGGAGGAGTACGCTGGGATAGTCAGGCAGGTCGAGCTGTTCCTGCAGGGCAAGTCCAGCGAGGTAGTCCGCCAGCTTGAGGAGCAGATGCGGCAGGCGGCCGAGGGGCTCGAGTTCGAGCAGGCGGCGGTGCTCCGCGACAAGATCGGGGGGCTAAGGCGGGTGCTGGAGGACCAGGTGATGGTCTCGGTCCAGGTCCGTGATGAGGACATCATTGCCGTGGCCGCCGAGCACGACCGCGCACTGGTGGTGCTGATGACGATCCGGACGGGCAAGCTGGTCAGCCAGCAGCAGTTTGCCCTCCTGCACACCGCGGACCGCAGCGAAGCCGAGATTATCGAGGCATTCCTGACACATCACTATACGCGGGCGGGCTGGGCACCGAAGCTGGTTGCAGTCTCGCATGACTTGACCGATGCCGAGGGTTGGTCGGCGACGCTTAGTGAACTGCGCGGGTCAAATGTTGAGGTGCGCCGGCCCCAGCGGGGCAGCAAACGCCGGCTGGTGGAACTCGCCCAACGCAATGCCGAGGTCCAACTCATGCGTATGACCGAGGTGCGGGGCGAGCGGCGGCAGGCGGCCCTGGCTGCTCTTTCTGATCTCGCCGAGATGCTGGAGCTGGCCCAGCCGCCCCAGCGGATCGAGTGCTACGATATCTCCAATATCCAGGGGCAGTATGCCACTGGCTCGATGGTCGTCTTCACCGGGGGCCTGTCCGATAAGGATAGCTACCGGCGCTTCCGCATGCGCCAGACCGCCGACAAGCCTGATGACTACGCGATGATGCGTGAGACACTCCAGCGGCGGCTGCGGCGGGCGCAGGGCGGCGACGAGAAGTTCCTGCCCCTGCCCGACCTGATCCTGGTGGACGGCGGCAAGGGGCAACTCGGCGTGGCGGTCAAGGCGCTCGAGGAAGTGGAGATGGATATTCCCGTCGCCGCGCTGGCCAAGCAGGAGGAAGAGATCTTCATCCCCGAGCAGCCCGAGCCGGTCAGCGGCGAGCAATATCCGCGCGCCCAGCTTCTGCTCCAGCGCATCCGCGACGAGGCGCACCGGTTTGCTATTGCCCATCATCGTGCCCTGCGCGGGAAGGCCATGACCAAATCCGTCCTGGACGAAATCCCCGGCATCGGCCCTAGGCGGCGCCAGGCGCTCCTCAAGGCTTTCCCGTCGGTAGTGGCGATGAGCCAGGCGACCGTCGAAGAGCTGGCCGCGGTGCCCGGTATGAACCGCCCCGCCGCCCAGAACCTGCTGCGGTACCTGACCGAGCTGGGGGGGTAGCCGGTGCACTGTGCAGGACTTTGCAGTACATTGGCAGAAAAGTAGAAGGTGGGACCTGGGCCGCAGCCGGGTGCGGGCAGTGATTCAGGGGAATTGTGATAACCGATGGATAACTCTGAGCCCGAACACGATTATGCCGAGGACTTCTCGTCGGAACGGCGGCGCATGCCGCCGCCGGCGCGCGAATCCGTCGGGCTGATCCTGGCCGTCGCCCTGCTGGCCGTCGTTTACTACCACGGCCGCATCGTTTCGCTCGCGCCGCGCATGCAGTTGTTCGGGTGGTTCGGCATCAACTTCGTGCTGCTTTTCGGCGTGCCAGCGCTCATAATAAAGCTGGCGTGGCGCGAGAGCCTGGGCAGCTACGGCCTCCAGTGGGGCCGGGCGCGCATCTGGGGCAAGTATGTGCTGTTCTTTGGCGTGGTGTTGCTGCCGGTGCTGGTCGTCGCCAGCTACATGCCCTCGCTGCGCAGCTATTATCCGGTTTATGAATACGCGTGGTTCGAGCTGGCGGCACGGCTGGTGGTGATCGCCGGCTGGGGGGTTTACTTCTTCGCCTGGGAGTTTTTCTTCCGGGGCTTTCTGCTCAATCTGCTCTCATTGCGCTATGGCGCTTTCGCCATCGTCATCCAGATGGTGCCGTTTGTGATGATGCACTTCGCCAAGCCGGAGGCGGAGGCGTTCGCGGCGATCGTCGCGGGGCTAGCGCTGGGGGTTATGTGCTACCACGGCAAGTCGTTCCTGGGCGCGTGGCTGCTGCACTGGGCCGCGGCGACCTTCCTCGACCAGCTCGTCATCTGGCACGGACCGTAAGTGGCCTTTGCTGCTGGAAAAGGGGCAAGGTGGCGGTGCGGGGCGACTTAGTGAATGGCCTCTTATTGACCAGAAAAGATCCCGTTTCATACCTACTTGACAAAATAGACTGTTTACGTTAGAATATTCGTAGATACTAAAATGCTCCACGCTGAGCAACCAGAAAACTTGGCGCATATATTCAGCCTGTTCTCATCCGCCACTCGCATTGAAATCCTCCAGTTGCTTAAGCGCCACCCAATGTGCGTAGGTGCTCTGGCAACGCGGCTGGGTATCACCCAGGGGGCAGTATCACAGCATTTGCGTATTCTGCGCGACGCGCGCCTGGTAGCTGCTGACAAACGCGGCTATTATGTTCACTACTGTCTCAATAGCGATACGTTCGCAGAATACAAGCATGCGATACAAACGTTTCTGACGGCACCGGCGAGTAGTGATAGTTGCATTTGTGCTGGGTATGAGATCAACAAAGGAGGCAGTTAACCATGTGTGACCACAAGCAGGGCTGTTTGAAGCCGGAATATCTTCAGGGCAAACCGGAGGAGTGCTCACCGGAGCAAGTTAGAAAGTGTCACGGCGAGGTGAAAGAGCACCCCTGTGTGAGGCGCACCGAAAAGGATTAGCACAGCTACTCCAGGTCGGAGACAAGGGCGAGCAAAAAAAGTGGATTGCAGATGCGATCTGGGATGCCAGCAAGGAGGATGTAGTAATGAACGCGGTCATTC
This sequence comes from Candidatus Zipacnadia bacterium, assembly GCA_029821195.1. GTDB lineage: Bacteria > Armatimonadota > Zipacnadia > Zipacnadales > Zipacnadaceae > JALGTD01. The sequence continues at coordinate 33,651 of JALGTU010000015.1, read as the reverse complement.
GCGTTGAGGACTTGACCCGCTATTACGGCGACCACCTGGCGGTGGACCATATTGACTTTGAGGTCGCCGGCGGCGAGATATTTGGCTTCCTTGGACCCAACGGTGCGGGCAAGACTACCACGCAGCGCATGCTGACGGGGATACTGCCGCCCAGTGCGGGTAGCGCCTATGTTCTGGAACATAACATGGTGCGGGATCCGTTGGGCGCCAAGGAGCATATCGGGGTTGTTCCCGAAGTGGCCAATCCCTATATCGAGCTGTCCGGCTGGCAGAACCTGATCTTTGCCGGTGAGCTTTACGTCTTGCCCCGGCCGGAGTTGCGCAGCCGAGCCGAGCAGCTACTGGAGCAATTCGACCTCTGGGAACGCCGCGACACTCGTGCCCGAGCCTACTCCAAGGGTATGAAGCAGCGGTTGATGTTAGCCATGGCGCTGATTCATCGTCCGCAAGTGTTGTTCCTGGACGAACCAACCGGTGGGCTGGATGTAGCCAGTCGTCGTCTCATCCATAGCCGGGTGCAGGAGCTGGCGCGGAGCGGCACTGCTGTTTTCTATACCACCCACAATATTGAAGAGGCCAATATGCTCTGCGATCGAGTGGCCATTATCCAGGATGGACAGCTTGCTGCTATTAACACTCCGGAGGCGCTCAAAGCCACCTTCTCGGGCAGCCAGGCGGTGGAAGTTGCCTTTGAGGGCCCTATGGATCCGGCCAGTCTGGAGGCTATTGCCGCCGTCAATCGCGTCGAAAAGCACGGTGACAAGTTCCACCTTTATACCGACTCGCCGGGGCAGGTTGTTAGCGCGGTAGTGGATATTGCCCGAAGTGAGGCGACGAGAATTGTCAGCGTTAATACGCTGGGACCGAGCCTAGAGGAAGTCTTCGTGCGTCTTACCGAACCTGGAGGTGGCTCGCAATGATGGCTGCGGCGCGGCGAGCGTGGACCATTGCCAAAAAGGACATTCGCATATACTACTTGCGCGGGCCCGTCATAATCTTTGGCGTGCTTTTCCCGGCCTTCCTGTTTATGGCCTTTGCGTGGGGGCGGGGCTTACCGGCTCGGGATCTGGTCCCCGGCCTCATCGCTATGGCACTGTTCTTCACCTCTTCCGCCACGACACCGGCTGTTATGCCCTTCGAAACCCGGACCCGGACGCTTGAGCGTCTCTTGGTTGCACCGATAACTGTCCCGACGCTCATCTGCGGTGATGTCCTGGCGGCTGTGTTATTTGGCGTGGTTTTTTCACTGCTACCCACGGCGTTTGCGGTGGGAATTATCGGCGCCCCGCTAAATCATCCTGCTTTTCTGATAGCTGGCATCCTGCTCTCCGCGCTATGTTTTGCTATCCTGGGATCTTTGTTTTCGCTGCCGCCGACTGACAACCCCTCCAGCATAATGACCATTTCCAACCTGGTTCGTCTGCCCTTGATCTTTATTAGTGGCATATTTGTACCTATTGCGCATATGGCCTCCTGGATGCAGTTTGTTGCTCTACTCTCGCCTCTGACCTATACGACCGAGATCATTCGGGCGGCTTTTGGGGAGAGGGTGATCGTCTCGCCGTGGTTATGCCTGGTCGTTCTGGCAGGCTTTACAGTCGTGCTGTGGGTAATTACCATCACCGCGCACCGGCGCAATATGCCCAAACGTCTTGTCGGGTAAGCTTCGCACCAGCGATATAGGGGTCAGAGCGGGGCGGTGGTACGTGTGGGGGCCGGTGAGAGTTCGGAGATTGCGCCGCCGATCTGCTTGAGGTAGCCCTCGGTTTCGGGGGGGCCAGGTAGCCGCTGTTCCCGCTCCACATTGATATACTGTACCACCATCTGCCCAGTGGTCCCGTAGACGTGCACCTGAATGTAGCCGCCTGGGAGGCCAGCCGTAGGGTAATTAACCGAACCAGTGTTCAGGCACAGCGCACCGTGTGTCTCGTACCCGGGCACCACGTAGCGACCATAGTGGTGGGTGGTGGCGGACAGCACCAGGTCGCACCTCTCCAGTACCTTCTGCTGGCGCGCGGGGTTCAGCTCGTGGATCCAGTAGCCAGAGCGCGAGTGAGCACAGGCGATGATAATATCGCGAGGACCTTTGTTGATGCTGTCGAGCGTGTCAACGAGGTACTGCCGCGTGGACTCGTTGAAGGACACTGTGACACCACGGCTGGTCGGGGTAGTGCAGTTGGATTAGGTGCACGGTGAAGCGTCCGACCGGGATTCGTGCATAATACTCGCAGCCATTCTCACGCACAGTGACATCGGCTCGGGAACTGATACCCACCACATCCAGCAGCTTGCCGCCAGCCCCCCAGTCGCCCTGCCCGGTACCATAGAACTGATTTTCCCCGTCGGCGATATTGGGGTAGAAGTTGTCGTGCCACCACTGGTTCTGTGCCAGGAAGTCAAGAAACGGGTTCTTGAAGCGCTTGCACAGATGGTCGCCGAGCCCGATTACGAAGCGATCGCCGCTTTCCCTAATCCACTGTACCATGCGGGTCATCTCGGGGCTGTTGGCCGGCGCGGAGCCCTTGTGGTCGCTCATAATCGCGAAGCTGAAGTCCGCCGTGCGATCGAGCAGTTGCATCATCGAGAGCGCGGGTGTGGGCGCCAGCTCCTCCGCGAGGCACGGTACGGCTATCAGCACAGCAAACAGAAACAGCACAACGATTCTCTTCATCGTAGACTCCAATATATTGCATTGTGTCGGGAGGCTCAAGACCTCAGTACTTCCTCCGAAAACACTTCTGCCTCAAAGCTCACCAGCTCGGCGTCTTCTCGGCGCCAGGCGTCGGCGGGCAGCCCGGCCTTGAGGCAGGTGTGCTCGAGGAACTCCTCGCGGTCCCAGCCCCATTCCACCGGCACCTGCGGCAGCAGCAGGCCACGATAAGGTCCCCGCGAGATAACCAGCCCGTGGCGACCTACTTCAATCTCCTCAACATCCGTGACCGGCACCAGCGGCGTTAGCGCTGAGATCTCAAGCTCAATATCGGGCAGCTCCTCGGAGGTTACCGGCGTGAAGCGGGGGTCATGCAGGGCGGCGGACTCTGCGTTGTCTGCTACGGCCTCGATGAGTGGCACGCGGGGCTCGATGTAGCCGATGCAGCCGCGCAGTTGCCCGGCCTTCTTCAGAGTGACGAAAGCGCCGCGAGGCTCGAGCAATTGGGGGTCATCGGTTTGCAGGTCTGGCGGGGGTCCGCCCGCCACTGCGGCGTGCAGCGACTGCCGCGCCACTTCGATCAGCCTGCGCTTCTGCTGGTCGCTGAGCATCGTCATCACCTACCCATCTAGGCGGATTCGGGTTTTTGAAGGATTATGATCTGCTGATGGTGGATGTTGGGGACGAAGGCGTAGGGAATGCCGTAGGCGTAAAGATTCTTGCTGTCCTGGAGCAGGGCGGTAACGCCCTTGAGCACCATGCCGCGCTGTTCGATCTCGCGGGCCAGATCGGCGTGGTACAGGTAATAGCGGGGGCCGTGGCGGAAGTCGGAGACGATCACGGCCATGTACTGCCTACTGCGCAGCACCCGGGTGCACTGGCCGAATATCTCACCCAGCTTCGTCAGAAACTCCCCGTAATCCTCGATGTTGCCCAGGTTCTGCCCATCGTCGCTGTAGTTGGTGGGCAGGCCGCGACTGGTGCGCTCGGCACCCACTTTCTCACTGGCCTTGTTCAGGATGCTCCAGTACGGCGGGCTGGTGACCACAAAGTCAATGCTCTCGGATTCCATCTCCGCCAGCTCGGCGCTGGCGTCGCCGTGGAGCAGGGAGATCTGCTCAGGGATGCCATCGCCGCTTTCGGCGGCTAGGCGCTGCTGGGCGATCTCGTGCCAGCGGGGTACCAGCTCGATGCCGATGGCTCGCCGGCCGGTGCGCAGGCAGGCAATCAGCGTCGAACCGACGCCGACGAAAGGGTCCAGGACAGTCTGGCCGGGTTTGGTGAAGAGACGAAGGAGCCGTTCGATGTCATACTCGGAGAAGGTGGCGGGGTGCTGGCGCTTTAGCTCATCGCGCGGTGGGGCCTTGCTCATCCAGAAGCTCTTGGTCTCCCGCAGCCACTGCTTGTTGCTCAGGTCGTTGAGGCGATTGCGTTCGTCAACGGCTTTTTCCACGGTATGGTTGTCCGGTGGGCGGCAAGAATCTTGCAGTTGCCCAAAAGTCCCACGTGTATTATACTACAGTTAAGTACACGCGGCAAGGATGGCAGCTCGGCAGCGCAGCACCAATGAGAGCACCAAAGGAGGGAGCTAATTTGCTCCGCGAGGCCCCAGCGACCGCCGGTCCAATCGCATCGCTTGGCATCGTCTTGTGGCTGATCTTCACTGTTGTGGTGGCGGTCGCCGGGACCGTGTTGCTGGAAAGCTCGCAAGTGGGCCGCCCCCTCACCGTCGGGCTATGGTCACTGGCCCTGCTCATCGCCGAGATCATTTGCTATCTGCTGGTGTTGACCGTGGCGGCGGCTAGCTCTATTGGCGCCAGTCGGGCCTTCGTAGGTACCCTCCTGGGACTTATCGTCCGTGGCGGCATCAGCGTGATCACTGCGCAGGTGACCGCTCCTGTCCAGGTTACCACTGGCAGCTTCTGGGCCGGCTTCAGCTATTTCTACCTGCTGTACTGGCCCGGTGTCTTGGTGCAGATCTGTGCGGTCGCCATATTCCTGTGGGTGGTGCGGGACACATGGACCTCCGACCTGACGGACGAGTTCGGTTTCGGCGCTGGGGCCGAAGCGTATGCGCCACTGGACGACGATCAGGCTGTGCGCCAGCGGGAACTGCTGGCGGCGCTCATGGAATCCGACGAGGATGAAGTCAGTGAGCCGCCCAGCGGTCGCGAACTGCCGGAGGAGTTGCCTCAGCCCAGCGTCAGGGCGGGGTTCTACGACGATCTGGATTCACGCGAGTCGCTGATGCTGGCTCTTGAGGAGACCGACAGCGAACCGCCCGGGGTAATTGTGGATATGCCGGCTGCGGAGGAGGAGCGCGCCGACGACACCTCGCGCCTGCCGGTTGTTTCCGAGGAGCCTGAGGTGGGGCCGGAAGTCGAGCCGCAGGAGCAGCCCGAAGTCAAGCCGGTGGTGACTGCTGCCAGCACAACGCCGTTTGGCGGGGGCGTGCTGGTGTGGGAGGCGGAAGATGTGCTCGACGAGGCGAAGCTGGCCGACGCCGTGGGCCTGCTGGTGGGGAGCGCCGAGGCTTTTGCGCAAGCTGCCCGGGCCGGTGCCATCGAGCTTCTGCTGATCGAGGTCGCTGAGGGCTGCTGGGTATTGGCTGCCGACCGTGAGAGGGAAGGCTGGTGGGTGGGACGAGCGCAGCCGGGGCCGGTTAGCCTGGGCCAGGCCGCAACGTCGGCGCGACAAGCGCTCGCGGAGATAGCTGGCGCCGATATGCCCGAAGAGGCCCAGTTCAGCCCACCACCGCCCGTCGCGGAACAGGAATGCCCGCAGCAGACCGTCTCCCATCCGCTGGCTGATCCGCTCCTGGAGCAGTGGGGCTTGACTATGACCCTGGGCGAGGTTGGCGAGGAGACCGTTCTGGTCGCTGCGCCGGGCGGGCGGGACCGCCCCGGACTGGCCAGCGCTGGCCTGCAGATGTGGCAGGCGGCTTGCCAACTGGTCGAGGTGACGGGATGGGATGAGCCGAACACAGTACTGATCGGGGGCCGGAAGGGTGCGACAGCAGTGGGTAGGGCGAGCTGGCAGGGCGAGCCGGCGCTGCTGGCCGCTGCCGGTCGGGATATTATTCAGGTAGCCGGAGCCAAGCTGCTTGTGGCCAGGCTTGCGGATAAGCTGCGCGACTATGGCCCGCGCTACACTCCCAATCCGCCTGTGCCCACGGACGAGCCCACGCAGTAAGTATCCATCGCGGCTGCGTCGGGGCAGCCAGCATCCAAAGGAGTGCCCAATATGCCCGAGATCTCGATTGCCCCTTCGATGTTGTGTGCTGATTTTCGTCGCCTGGGCGAGCAGGCCCGGGAAGTTGCCGAGGCCGGGGCCCAGTGGCTGCACTTTGATGTTATGGACGGCTGGTTCGTGGATGCTATCAGCTTCGGCCCGCTTGTCATCGAAGCGCTGCGCGGCGAGACCGAGCTACACTGCAACGCCCACCTGATGGTGGGCAACCCCACCAAGCATATCGAGAGCTTTGCTCGAGCAGGCGCTGACTCATTGTTTGTCCAGCGCGAGACGCTCACTCAGCCGGCACATGTGCTCGCCCATATCCGCAGTCTCGGCTTGCTGGCGGGCCTGGTCTTTAACCCCGCTACGCCCGTCGCCGGGTTGGAGACGATCGCCGACCAGCTAGATCTGGTGCTGCTGATGACCGTCGAGCCCGGGACCGCCGGGCAGGAGTTCATGGCCTCGGTACTGCCCAAGATCCGGCAAACTCGCGAACTGCTCGAGGAGTTTAACCCGGAAGCACGCATCGCGGTGGACGGCGGCGTGGACCCGAACACCGCGCCGGAGCTGGTCGCCGCCGGTGCCGAGATACTCATCTGCGGCTCGTACCTCTTCGAGCACCCCGAGGGCCTGAGCGCGGGCATCGAGTCGCTGCGTGAGGCGGTGAGCGGGGGGGGCTGAGCAGGTGGCCAGCTTGCCAGGTCAGCGATAATGCTGTGTTGTGGCGGGTCGGCTGTTGCAGTCGGCCCGTTCTGTTTGCACCTGGCTGGAGACGTTCTTCATCCCCATTGATTTTTCTTTCCCCACCCCTTGACATGTTCGTGTTGTTGGACTATAATGGTCTGCATAGGTTTAAGCTGGGAAAAAGCGGAGCATACTGGAATAGTATGGTGGCCCCGCAGGGAGCAACAATTCATAAGCTTGATTCTGCGAGCAGACTCAAGCTGCGCGAGCAGCAGCGGGCAAGTCTGCCCTCAGTTGTCGTGCTGGCGTGTGGGTTTGACAACTGCATCAACCTGTTCGTGCCCCAGGCCTGGGATCTATACCAGCAGCAGTTTGTGCGCGCCAACGCCAGCCCACTGGATCCGGACCTGCACGATCTGAAACGCCTGCTGATCGCCAGAGCCGAGGAGTGCACCATTGACGAGCAGGGGCGGATCAAGATCCCCGAGCCGTTGCTGCGCTGGGCCGGGCTGGAAGCGGGTAAAGAGGCGCAGCTTATCTATCTGGATGATCGCTACGAGATCTGGGAGGTGGGGCGGTACAACGAATTCCTGACCGAGCGGGGCAAGGAGCTGAAGCAAATTGCCCGCAGACTGCTTCGGGGAGATGCCGGAGGGAGCGGCGGGTCTGACGGAGCTGATCATTGACCCGGTCGCAGCACCAACCGGCGATGCCCGAACAGGTGTTGGCGCACCTTGACATCCAGCCCGCAGGAACGTACGTAGACATGACTGTCGGCGGCGGTGGTCATGCCGAGCTGATCCTGGAGGCTTCAGCCCCGGGGGGACGGCTGCTCGGCATAGACCGTGACGAACAGGCCCTGGACATGGCGCGGCGGCGCCTGGCGCGCTTCGGTGACCGCGTCCAGCTCTTTCGACAACGTTTTTCCGAGCTGGCGCAGGTTCTGGCCGAAGCGCAGATCGAGCGGGTGGACGGCATCTTGATTGATACCGGGATATCTATGGATCAGATGCTCGATCTGGAACGGGGATTCAGCTTCGCGAGCGCCTCCTCGCTGGACATGCGTATGGACCGCCGACAGGCGTTGACCGCATACGAGGTGGTCAACAACTATTCCCAACAGCAGCTTTATGACGTTCTCAGGGTAACCGGGAGAGGGCGGGAGGCAAGGAAGGTGGCAGCACGAATCGTGTCGTTCAGGGAGGGAAGCGGCCCGATTCAGTCCACGGCTCAGCTCGCAGAACTGATCGCAGCAACGGTGAGTCGCCCCGGCCGGGGAAAGCAACGAAACCCGGCTGCACGATGGCTGATGGCGATTCGAGTCGCAGTAAACGACGAACTAGCTGAGCTGCGCCGGGGGTTGCAGACTGCGGCCGAAGCTCTCCAACCAGCCACAGGACGCTTGGTGGTATTAACCTGGGCAGGCCACGAGCATCGGCTGGCTAGGCAAGAGCTAAGGCGCTTGAGCAACCCTTGCACTTGTCCTCCCGCCCTCCCATGCGTTTGCGGTAAGCAGCCGCTTGTGGAGCTGGCGGTGCGCAAGGCGCTGAGTCCAGAGCGGGCGGAAGTACAGCGCAGTCCGCAGATGCGGTCGTGTCGCCTGCATGCAGTACGAGCGTTGGGCGAGGACGAGCGACAGACGCATGGGGACCACGAAATCGCAACATCGAAGGGGAGCGACCGAGAATAGGGAGGGTGGGTGCCAGTAGCAGCACCAGTGGCGGCAAACACACACCACCAATCACAGCACAGTTCACAGCACCAAGGTAACCTGCATTGTAGCATAATTGATGCAGGGAATCAAGTAATAACTGCAACCAGACAAGCAGACAGCTCGGAGCAGGGGCCGCAGCCGGGCACCCACCCCCCCTCAAACTTCGGTGCAATCAGCCCCGGCGGGCTGGAGACAACCAGCGCAGGAGGTCATAGCGGTGAGCAAAAACCGGGGGCGCACCAGCCAGGCTTCAGTGCGGAGGCGAAGCAAGCTGCGCATAATCTGGCGCGAGATCATTTGGCCGGGCCTGATAATTAGCTGTATAGGCCTGGCTAGTATTCTCTTTCTGGTGTTCTGTGCCCGCGTGTCGGTATTGGAGCTTCAGGTGCGCAGCCTAGACCGCCAGATTGCTAAGCAGACGGCTACACAGCGCCAGCTCTGGCACCGGGTAGCCGCGCTGCGCGATCGCGCGCGCTTGCGCGAATTCGCCGACCGTGCCAACATGGTCTTTAATCCTGAGGCGACGGACTTAGTACAGTTGCCGGCTTTGCCCCAGCAGCAATGGACCATTTCGCCGCTAACCCCGCACCCGGAGGCTGTGGCCAGCCGTCCGGGGCCCGCTGGTCCCGAGCCGGTCAGTATCGGTCATCGGGTTGTTGTTGCCGACAGTTTTTGACCGGATGGGGGCGACGGGCAAGGGCCAGGCGCTGGTCCGCTGGGCTGCCAATTGGCAGCTTATTCTTTCTTAATCCGAGGGCCTCAGTGGTGAACAGTAGCCGCCTTGCTCACAGCATAGCCGGGCCATCGGCGGCCCGCGGCAACGGCCTCCCTGAGCGGCGGGTGCTGCGGGCGATGCTGATTGGTATTATCGCTCTAGCTCTCGGATTAGCGGCTCGCCTGGTCTATGTCCAGCTTATTAACCGCGATCATTTCCTGGCGGTAGCCGCCCGTGTTGATCCCCCCCATCGCCCCGCAGTTCCCCAGCCGGGCGCTATCCGTGACCGGCGGGGGCGAATAGTGGCCGACAGCGTCGTGACTGCCTCGTTGAAGGTTGACCCCAAGCTATTGCGACGCTATGAGGATGTTGGCGAGGCGAGCCGGTATCTGAACAGTGTTCTGGGTATACCAGTTGAGCAGATCGAGCAGAAGCTCAACAGTGAGCGTGATTTTGCCTACCTGGAGCGGCGAGTACCGCTGGATACTGCGGAACAGGTCCTGGCCCGGCGGCTGGCGGGCATAACCCAGGACCTGGAGTACAAGCGCGTGTACCCCGAAGGCGAGGTCGGCTGTCACCTGTTGGGCTATTTCAGCAGCGATCACCGGCCGTTGGGCGGGCTGGAGCGCCGGTACCGCTTCGTCTTGCAGGGGCGTGAGGGCACGCCGCTTGTGAACCAGGATGCCTGGGGGCGCAGGATAGTAGGAATGGAGAACCAGCCGGCGCTGCCGGCTGTGCCCGGCAAGGATCTGGTCCTGACGGTGGATTGGGACCTGCAAAGAGTGGTGGATGATGCCCTGGCCCGGTGCTGGCAGCGCGAAGACCCCGACGAGGCTACGGCGGTGGTCATGGACGCGGGTACCGGTGCGATTCTGGCTCTGGCCAGTCGCCCCAACTATGATCCCAACACCATTGCCTCCGCTGGTACGGGCGTCGCCCGGGTGGACATTCCCCCAAGGAATCTGGTCAATCTGTCGGTCACCCGCGCGTACGAGCCGGGCAGTACCTTCAAGGTACTGCTGGCGGCGGCAGCGCTGGACAGCGGCGCGGTCAGCCTCACCGATACCTTCTACTGTCCTGGGACCACAGAGGTGGGCGGCAAGCCGTTGAAGTGCTGGGGTCGGTGGGCCAGCAACGGGGGGCATGGTCGGCTGAACATGGCGGGGATGATCGCCAAATCGTGCAACATCTGCGCCGCGCTAACTGCTACGAAAGTTGGTGCCGAACGGTACGTGAAGTTCTTGCGGCGCTGTGGGTTAGGTGCATATACTCGGGCTGGTTTCCCGGGTGAGGCAGCGGGAAGCTTGCGGGACTCAAAGAAGATGTACGAGCGCGACGTGGCCAATATGGGCTTTGGCCAAGGCGTGGCAGTGACCGATCTCCAATTGGTGGCAGCAGTATCTGCGGTGGTCAACGGCGGCGTGCTGATGCAGCCGTACGTCGTGGACCGGGTGCTTAATGCGGATGGCAGCGTCTACCGGCAGGTGAATCCCGTGCCGATCAGGCGGGTATGCTCGGAGGAGACTTCCCGGATCGTTCGTAGTCTGATCCGCGGAGCCGTCGAACACGGCACCGGCCTGCGGGCGCAGATCGAGGGAGTTGCAGTCGGGGGCAAGACGGGCACGGCACAGATCTGGGATTCCAAGAAGCGAAAATGGCTCGAGGGGCAGCATATAGTCAGTTTTGTGCTGGTGGCGCCACTTGACGCCACGCCGCGTTTTGTTATCCTGGTAACCGCCAGGGTCCGAGGAGAGAACCGGCACGGCTCGACAGTGGCGGCGCCGGTCGCCCGCGAGATCGCGGTGTATATGCTGCAAGAAGGCGGCCCTCGGGTCCCGGAAACATCGGCACGGCCCGACGGTACCTGACCGTAACGTGTGAACGGAAGCGATTCAGTGTGTCGCCTGATAAGACCTTGGACAATCTGACCGGGCGTTGGGCCGATAGTCGGCGCCTGGTCTCAACCCCAGCTATCACGGGCGTTACCGTAGACTCGCGGCGAGTGACGCCCGGGAACATATTTGTGGCCGTAGAGGGCTACGCTGCCGACGGCCACGACTTCATCCCCGCCGCTGTGGCCCGAGGCGCGAGCGCCGTGGTCTACCAGGATGACCACTCCGCTCAGCTCGTACCCGATCATGTCACCGCTATTGCGGTGCCCGACTCGCGGCGGGCTGCCGCTGAAATCGCCGCCGAGTTCTGGGACCATCCCTCCGAGAACCTGACGCTGGTCGGTGTCACCGGAACCAACGGGAAGACCACAACCGCTTTCCTGGTTGACAGCATCTTTCGAGCCGGGGGGGTGCGCACGGGATTGGTGAGCACAACTGCGCGGTTCATCGCGGGCAAGCAGCTTGCCGCCGACCGAACCACGCCTGATAGCGTCGAGCTGCAGGAGCTGCTGGCGCAGATGCGAGATGCCGACGTCACCCACGTGACTATGGAAGTCTCCTCACATGGCCTGGCGCTGGACCGCACCTGGATGTGCCAATTCGACGCCGCCGTATTCACGAATCTGAGCCAGGACCACCTCGACTTTCACGCCGACCTGGGCGACTATTTCGCCGCCAAGCTGCGCCTATTCACTGATTACGTTGCGCTCGCCGAACCGAGCAAATGCATGGTCGCGATTGTCAATATTGACGATGCCGCCGGGGTGCGCATCCGGGAGATGACAGCGGCACGGACCGTCACGTATGGACTCGACCCGGCAGCGATGGTGACTGCGGCAAACGCCCAGATTGGCCCTGAGGGCATAGAGCTGCGACTGATCCTGCCTGAAGTCGAGCCGCTGGCGGTCAAGCTCAAGCTGACGGGAGAGTTTAATCTGTACAACGCGCTGGCCGCAGCGGCGTGCGGCTGGGGGTTGGGCATCGAGCCCCAGCAAATTGGCACGGGCCTGGAGCGGCTGGATCAAGTCCCCGGCCGCTTCGAGCGAATTGATGAAGGGCAGGATTTTACGGTTATAGTTGACTATGCGCACACGCCGGATGCGCTGGACAGCGTGTTGCGGGCGGCGCGGGCGCTGCGGCCGGGACGGCTGCTGTGTGTATTCGGGTGCGGCGGCGATCGCGACCGCGGTAAACGACCGCAGATGGGCCGAATCGCCACTTCGATCGCCGACTTTACAATAATCACGTCCGATAACCCGCGCTCGGAAGACCCGCAGGCTATCATAGACGAAATCGTTGCCGGAGCAACCGGCGGCGACTACACCACCGAGGCGGACCGACAGCAAGCGATCTTTGAGGCTGTGGCACAATGCCGGGCCGGGGATATCCTGGTGATTGCCGGTAAAGGTCACGAGACCTGCCAGATAATCGGCGACGAGACGATAGCCTTTGACGATCGCGAAGTGGCACGGGAAGCACTCAGCCAACTTGAGACCGGAGTGTAAGTAGAACGGACATGAGAATCACATTGGCACAAGTAGCTGAGGCAACCGGAGGCGAACTACATGGAGGAGGCGGCGACAGCGAAGTTCACGGTGTCTCGACTGACAGCCGCACCCTCCGGGCCGGAGACCTGTTCGTCGCCCTGCGCGGCGAGAACTTCGACGGCCACGACTTCCTGGCGCAGGCCTTTGCCGCTGGTGCGCCGGCCGCTGTGGTAAGCCGAGAACGGAACGATCTGCCCGAGGGCCGGTCACTGGTCGTCGTAGCCGATACTGTGGCCGCGTACGGTAAGCTGGCGGGTTGGTATCGGCGGCAGTTTGATCTGTCGGTGGTCGCAGTCACTGGCAGTGTTGGCAAGACTACCACCAAGAATATGATCGGCGCGATACTGGCCAGGCAGGGGCCGACGCTGATCTCGCCGGGCAATCAGAACAACGAGGTCGGTGTGCCTCGTGTGCTGTTGTCACTGGACGGCGAGCATCGGCACTGTGTGTTGGAGTTCGCGATGCGCGGCCGCGGGGAAATAGCATACCTGGCGGAGCTAGCTGCGCCCGACGTGGGCCTCATAACTAACATCGGGCAGACGCATTTGGGCCGACTGGGCAGCCGTGACGCCATCGCCCAGGCCAAGGCCGAGTTGCTGCATGCCCTGCCGCAAGACGGCATGGCCGTGCTCAACGCCGATGACTTTTATTACCACCTGTTTGCCGAGCTGGCGCCCTGCCGAACGGTATCGTTTGGCGTGAACCCCAGCGCTGATGTGCGTATCGAGAATGTTAAGCTGCGGGGGTTGGAAGGAGCAGACCTGCGGCTGAGCATCGGGGCTGAGACCGTATCGGCGAAGATTGCCTTGCCAGGTATGCACAACGTCTTCAATGCTGCAGCCGCAGCGGCCGCAGCGTGGGCGGTGACCGACTCGACGGAGTGTATTGCCGAGGGCTTGGCGAACTGTCCGCTCGAGGAGATGCGGTGCGAAGTGCACATACTGGCCCGGGGCACTACGCTGATTGACGACGCGTACAATGCAGCACCCCATTCTGTCGTTGCAGCGCTGGACATGCTGGTGGAGTTGCCCGGCCGCAAGATCTTTGTCTTCGGGGATATGCTCGAGCTAGGGCCGGCATCGGAAGAAGAACACCGCCGCGTCGGTCGGCTCTGTGTTGAGAAGGGCATTGAGTGGCTGGTTGCGCTGGGCGAATGGGCAGCCCTGGCGGCCGAAGAGGCAGCGGCAGCGGGCGTCCGTTCAGACACAGTAGAACACCCGGATGAAGCAGTTGACTTGCTCGCCGCAGAGCTCATCTCATCGGATGTTGTGCTGGTGAAAGGCTCACGGGGGATGGCCCTGGAGCGGGTGGTGAAAGGATTGATGGACTATGTCTGACCTGGCGGCAGCCTTGACCCTCTTTGTGGGTGTGTTGCTGGCGGCGGCGGCGCTGACTGCCCTCAACGTCTCGGTAGCCCGGTGGTTCAACTGGCGGGCAACAGTGCGGGAAGATGCGCCCAGTCGGCATCAACGCAAACAGGGCACACCGTCCCTGGGTGGGTTGTCTGTGCTGGCGGTTGTGGTGGTCGTCGGCCTGTTGATAGTCAAGGTTGACCACGCAGGCGGCTGGCAGATACTGGGCGTATTGTGGTTGATGGTGGTATTGGCCGTGCTGGGCTTTATTGATGACTACGTCAAATCCCGCCAGCAGGCCACTTTGGGCATCAAAGCGCGCTATCGCCTGACCGCCGAGTTGCTGGTCGCCCTGGGCTTTGCCTGGTTCATCACCGGCGAACCCGCTATCGGCGGCAGCATGCTGCTGGGCTTCAGCGCCTGGCCGGGCCCCGCGCGGATAATACTGGGCGCGCTGGTGATAGTTGCCAGTGCCAACGCAGTTAACCTGACCGACGGGCTGGATGGTCTGGCGGCCGGGCTGGTGAGCGAGTGTGCGCTGGCCCTGGCCGTGATCTGTTGGCTGACCGGGGCGCCCCAGCTTGCCATGCTGTCGGTTCTGGTCGCCGGAGCGAGCGCCGGGTTCCTGTGGCTCAACGCCCATCCCGCCCAGATCTTTATGGGTGATGTGGGCAGCATCGGGCTGGGCGCGCTGCTGGGAGGCATTGCTGTTGCCGCCGGTATCGAGCTCGTCTTCGCGGTGGCGGCTCTGGTGTTTGTGGTCGAGACTCTGACGGTCATCATCCAGGTGCTCTGGTTCCGCCGGACCGGACGGCGGGTATTTGCAATGACGCCGATCCATCACGCGTTCGAACTGCGCGGCTGGGCAGAGCCGCAGATAGTAGTGCGCTTCTGGCTGGTCGGTGCAGTAGCCGCCGGTGCCGGGATTCTTATGGCGATCAGTCTGCTTTAGGAGTCGCAAATGACGCTCCCTGGGCATACTGTTTTCGGAGAAGAAACTGATCTAAGTGGCAAGCGCGTGGGGGTCGTGGGCCTGGCGCGCACCGGCCTGGCTAGTGTGCGTTACCTGCTTAATCGCGGCGCGCAGGTCGTCGGTGCCGATGCCAAGACCGCCGCCGAACTGGCTGATGCGCATCACGAGGTGACCAGCCTGGGCGCAGAGGTGGTCGCTGAATTCGGCGGGTTGAGCCAACTGGGCGACGTGGATCTGATAGTAATTAGCCCCGGGGTGCCCCGCGAGCATCCTGCGCTGACCGAGGCGCGCGTCGCGGGCATCGAGGTCATCGGTGAGATCGAGTTGGCCTATCGGCTGTGCCCGGTGCCGATGGTCGCTATCACTGGCACTAATGGCAAGGGCACCACGACAATGATGACGGGTCATATGCTGGATGCCGCCGGCATTCCCAACGTGGTCGCCGGGAATATCGGCCTGCCCGTCATCAGTCAGATTGACCGGGCAGACCAGGCGGAGGTTATGGTGGTGGAGGTCAGCAGCTTTCAGCTTGAGACGACCATGCACTTCCGGCCGTATATAGCCATCCTGCTCAACATTACGCCCGATCACCTCGACCGCCACGCCGACCTGGCTGAGTATGGCGCCGCCAAAGCCCGCCTGTTTCGCAATCAGACCGGCGATGACTACGCCATACTCTGTATTGACGACCCTACTGTGGCCGCGATGCAAACGCAGGTGCCGAGCACGCTGCTGGCGGTCTCCGCCCGTTCGCAGGATGCCGCCGGGCGAGTGGAGGAGGGCTACCTGGTCGTGGAGACTGGCGCGGGGCCGCAGCGCATCCTTGCTGCCGAGGATATGCCCGTCCCGGGCCTGCACAATGTGACCAATGCGCTGGCCGCCGGATTGGCTGCCGGGCTGTGCGGCGCGACTGCTGGGCAAATGGCGGAGGGGCTGAAGAAATTCGAGCCAGCGGATCACTTGCTGCGGGAAGTGGTCGAGGTGCGCGGCATCAAGTTCATTGACGATTCGAAGGCGACCAACACCGCGGCGGCGATGGCCGACCTGACTACCCTGTCTGGGCCGGTTCTGGTCATCGCTGGAGGCCAGAGCAAAGGGGCCGATTTCAGCCAGTTTGGGCACCGACTGGGCGAGCGGGCCAAGCTTGTTTGCCTGATCGGCGAAAGTGGCCCGGCCCTGGAGGCAGCCATCGGCGGCGCTACTGACACTATCGCCGCGGTCAGTATGGACCAAGCCGTCGAAGAATGCTACCGGCGCGCCGCGCCCGGTGACACTATTGTGCTGCTGCCCGGCTGCGCCAGCTTCGATATGTTCCAGGATCAGGTCCACCGGGGCGAGACCTTCACCCGCCTGGCGCGGCAGATCGCGCAGCAGGAAGCCGCAAGGGGGCAGTAAGCTGTGGTAAGTGTTGCGCAACTCGGTGCAGCGGAGCGAAATGAATACGATGGCGCGTACGGGCCGGTTGGCCGACGCTTTCTGCTGGTGGTCTACGGACTGGTAGTGTTGGGGATCGTCTTTGTATTCTCTTCCAGCTTCCCGCTGGCGGGTCGGCCCACCCCCGGCTACGGTGACGGTGATGCCTACTTCTTTCTGAAGAGTCAGTTGAAGCATGCCGGTTACGGCCTGCTGGGAATGGTGGTCGTCAGCCTGCTGCCGCTGAAGCTAATTGAGCGGCTCAGTCGCCCCGCCTTCCTGATTGGACTGATCGCAATGGCGGCGGCGGCGATCTGGGGCCGAGAGATAGGCGGTGCCCACCGCTGGCTTTGGGGCGTTCAGCCCTCAGAGTTTGCCAAGGTCGCCTACGTGGCGACAGTGGCGCTCTACCTGGCCCGGGGCCCGATGAACCGCAAGAATCTATATACAGTGGTCCTGCCCATAGTTGTGGCTACTGGCTTGATGATTGGGCTGCTGATCAAGCAGTCCGACCAGGGCATGGCTATGCTGGTGGTGTTGCTGGCCCTGGCGTTGGCCTTCCTGGGCGGCGCGCGTCTGCGCTACCTGGTGCCGATCGCGCTGTCGCTGTTGGCCGCGGGCATATCATTTGCGCTCACCAAGCCCTATATCGTGATGCGTATTAAGGCCTGGCTTCAGCCCGAAGAGTATATCCACCAGGCGGGATATCACATTTACAGCATGCTTATCGCCATAGCGCGGGGTGGGCTATTTGGCAGTGGGCTGGGGATGAGCCCGGACAAGTGGAAGACTCTGCCCTTCCCGCACACTGACTCGATATACTGCGTCATCGCCGGAGAGCTCGGGCTGTGGGGTGCGCTGGGGGTGCTGTTCCTGGTGGTCCTGCTGGCCGCGCTGGCCTTCCGGATCGGGCGCAGCAGTAATAGTCGCCTGGGTTTGTATCTAGCCGCCGGCATCGGGGTCGCCCTCACGCTGCAGGCCTTCGTGAACATTGCCGTTGCTACCGCCGTGATTCCCCCTACTGGCCTGACGCTGCCCTTTGTCAGCGCGGGCGGCAGCAGTCTGGTCAGCTCGATGGTGGCAGCCGGCCTGGTGCTGGCTGTAGCCCGGCACAACGGCAGGCGCGGGGGTAACGGTAGCCGATGAGCGCGCGGATAGTGCTGGCAGGCGGTGGGACGGCCGGCCACCTCTTCCCGGCTCTGGCCGTGGGGGAGCAACTTCGCGACCGGGACGATGGTGTCGAGATTCTGCTGATCGGCGCCGCACCTGACCGTAACAATCCGGTTCTCGCCCAGAGTGGTCTACCCGCGGCGTTCATCTCTGCGCGGCCCTTCCCGTACGGACTCTCCTGGAGGCTGGTGCCCAGTAGTCTTGCTTTCCTGCGCAGTACGGCGCAGGCCCTCCGGCTGCTGCGCCGCTTTCGTCCCACGGTAATCTTCGGCACCGGCGGCTACGTGACTGCGCCGGTAATGAGTGCGGCCCGGCTGCTAGGAGTGCCGCGGGTGGTGCACATTGGGGACGCCTACCCGGATCGGACGGGCCGCCTGCTCAGCAGGGGGGCCAAGCTGGTGACACTGGCCTTTGCTGAGACTGCCGAACACCTCCCCGGAGCCAATACTGTCCCCACCGGCGCCCCGGTCCGCAAACAGATACTCACTGCCGGCGCTCAGCAGGGACGGGAACTGCTGGGCTTGGACGCCGATAAGTTTACCGTTCTGGTGACCGGGGGGAGCCAGGGGGCCAGCAGTATCAACCAGGCGCTACTGGCGGCCCTGCCCACGCTCGTGGCCGAGCCTGACCTCCAAATCGTCCATCTGGCGGGGCGGCGTGACTACGATGTGGTGAAAGCAGAAACTGACAGGCTTGGGCTGGTGCCCCCCGCGTACTGGTGTTTTGCCTTTCTGGAGCAGATGGGAGCGGCCATGGCCGCGGCAGATCTGATCGTCAGCCGCGCGGGCTCCAGCAGCATCGGGGAAGCCACCGCATTGGGCAAGCCGCTGATACTGGTGCCCTACCCCCACGCTGCCCACCACCAGAGCTACAACGCTGCTGCGGTGGCGAAGGTAGGTGGTGCGGTGGTCATCGTGGACGCTGATCTGTCCGGCCCGACTCTTGCAGACGCGATACTTGCTCTGTATCGTGATGAGGAGCAACGCCGGGCAATGGCCGAGGCGAGCGCCATCCTGGGTCGGCCGGAGGCCGCGCGGTACATTGCGCGGCTGTTGATACAGATGTAGAATGAGGTGAGATTCCCGGCGCTTGCCGTCGTTGCGTGCCGTAACTGTCGGCCGCCGGATAGACCCTAAGGAGGCGACTCGAATGTCTGTCGTTGACTACGAAGCTCTGCGCCAGGTTATCGACATCCCGGCACCTGCCCGGGAGCTGCTGTCTCGGCCGGAGAAGCAGATCAGCTTTGCGCTGAGTCTGCCGCTGGGCGACGAATTCTTTTGCGCTGACGCACATGTGGTGTATCACAATACCGCGCGGGGGGTAGCCAAAGGCGGTATTCGCTTCGACCCCAATGTGACGCTTGAGGAGACTCAGGATCTGGCTGAGTTGATGTCTATGAAGACAGCATTGAGCCAGATTCCTTTTGGGGGGGGTAAGTCGAGCATCAAGGCCGATCCGCAGAAGCTGGCCCCGTTGGAGAAAGACAGCCTGATCAAGGAATTCGTGCATATGATCCGCAAGGAGTTCTTCTATCCGCTGGACTACGTGCCGGCTCCAGACATGGGCACTAACCCGCGGGACATGGCCATTATCTACGGGGAGACGCACATCCCCGAAAGCGTCACCGGCAAGCCCCCACGCAATGGCGGTCTTGCTGGCCGCCGCGAAGCGACAGGGCGGGGGGTAGCTGCGGTTGCTGCTTTGGCCTGGGAGCAGGCCGGTGGCGAATCGCTGGCGGGTGCGACCTGTGCTGTACAGGGCTTCGGTAATGTTGGGAGCTGGACGTGCCAGTTCCTGGCCGATAGGGGCGTGTGCATTGTCGGCGTCGCCGACATCCACGGCGGTATCTACGATGAGCAGGGCATTGACATATATGGCTTGCTGGAGCACGTCGCCGCTGGCCACTTGCTCATTGATTTTGGGCCGACTCGTATCAGCAATGCGGAACTGCTGGCCTTGCCGGTGGATTTCTTGATTCCCGCTGCTTCCGGCGAGGTGCTGACCGAGCAGAACGCCGACTCGGTGACAACCAAGCTGATTATCGAAGCGGCCAATCACCCCGTCACCAGCGAAGGCGACGCGATCCTGGCGGAAAACGGTGTCACGGTCGTCCCCGACATCCTGGCCAACAGCGGTGGTGTGGTGGCCTCGTATCTCGAATGGCGCCTGGGCAAATCCGGTGCGATGACCACGGAGCAGGAAACCTACCAGGTAATTGACAAGACCATGGCCGAGACTGCCGGCCGGGTGTGGGACTTTGCTGACGAGCGGATGACTATGCGTACGGCGGCCTGGGCGCTGGCCGTAGATGAGCTGGTCAAGGCAATGGCCGACCGGGGCTGGTTCTAGCGCCCCGCCATCTGCTCGGATAGCTCGGCCAGTCTGCCGTCTAGTCTAGAGGAGCACGCCGTTGGTCGTAAGTTCCTCTCGGAGAGCGGCAGGATCGAGTTGACGCGGTGAGATATCTCTGGCACAACAGATGGCCGCTGCTACGCCTGCGGCCTCGCCCGTGACCATGCACTGCACGGTGGGCCGGGCGCAGCCGAAGGCTTCGTGTGTGTAGGACGCGCACCGGCCGGCCACGAGCAGGTTATCCACCCCCTTGGGCACCAGGCACCGGTACGGAATGTGGAAGCACCAGTTGCGCGGCACGCGTCTGCGCCTGATCTTCTCGGGGATGGCGTGTGCGTCCACTGTGTGCGCGCCACGGCCAATCGAGTCGGCAAAGTCCCGACCGTCTAAGACATCCTCGATACTCAGGACATATTCTCCACGGATGTGTCGGGTCTCGCGCACGCAAATATCGGGGCAGTCGATCACAAAGCTCTGCTCAAAGCCGGGCAGGCTCCTAATGTCACAAATCTGCTCACGGATGGTCCGCTTCATCTCGAACTCCCCGCGGGTGAGATCCGCGACCCGCAGTCCGTTGCCTGCGTAGCTGGGGCAGCACAGCGTCACCACCCCTGGTAGGGGACTGTTGTATACTTGTAGCCCGATCTGCTTGCCCTTGACCACAAACGTCACCATCTCCGCCTTTAGGAAGCGCTTGTGGGCCTCCTCGAGGGTATAGAGCGCCATTGCCTGCATATCGAACTGATCCCGGTGATCCATGAGAAATGCAAGGGTCTTGCCCAGGTCCACGTTTGCCATGCGGTACATAACACCCATGCTTGTCATAGTGCCGATGTTCGCCTCATTTTCCTTCGCGGCCATATCGTCCGGCCCTACTCCCAATACAAAGGGACAACCGGCCCTTGCGGCGATGTCTGCGTCGCCCGTCGCGTCAACGGTCTGTCGGGCAAGAACTACCTGGCGTCCTTCCTTGCTTTCGAAGACAACCCCACGCAGGTTGCCATCTGTCTGGACAGTGTCCACCGCAAGACAGTGGAGCAGGAGCCTGACGCCAGCTTCCTCCATCATGTCAAGTAAGAGCCACTTGAACTCTGGGGGGGAAGTGAATACATAGCTGCCCGCAGTGCCCTCGGTTCCCACAGCCGCCCCGCTTTCGAGTAGGCGTCGCGTGATCTCCATCGGCAGCCCGCCTGCGATCTGTACGGCAGACGGGTCAGCGCCCAGCTCAGCGAGGATCTCGCGCTGAACCGACGGGCTTTTCTGATGGGTGATGAAGCTCGTCAATCCGGCATTGCCTGTAGTCATCATGCCCCCGAGGGTGCCGGTGCGTTCGAGCAGAACCGTATCGGCACCTGCACGAGCGGCTGCGATCGCAGCGATGACGCCGGCGGCGCCCCCTCCCACCACCAGTACGTCTACGTCCTCGACCACCTTCGCCTCGGTGGTGGTCTTGTAGATCGCGCCCTTGCGTAGCTCTGCAGTCATGGCAGACTCCTCTGTCCAGTCAATCTCCGACAATCGCTGCCCCAATATTAGCCCGAGATTTCCCATTTGTCTGTACTCTACTGATACATGCTTCGAATCTGTTAGCAGTTCCTACTCATGCTGATGACGTAAGCGCAGAAGTGAATAATTCACAGCCTTGCCCGAGCTTACTGGTGGCCAATTAGACAACTACCGGAGCTGCTAGCTCCAACTCAGCCCGCCATCTGCTCGGACAGCTCGACCAGCGCCAGAAAGTTGCGGGCGGCGTGCTCGGTATAAGTGCCGGAGCTAGTTCCGGCGAGGATGTAGCCATCGGGACCGGCCTTTTCAATCAGCTCTCGCCCCATCCCCAATATCTTCTCGGTCGGATACTTGCCCAGGACCTCCATATCGTCAATATTGCCGACCAGGCAGATGCTGTGGCCGATGCGCGCTTTGGCTTCGGCGATATCACAGTCGCCCCATGGCGGGGCTTCCAGCGGGTCCAGGGAATCAATGCCAATCTCCAGGAGCTGGTCGTAGAAGCGAGTCATCGGCCCGTGGTTGTGGAAGTGCACCACGCCCTCGTAGCGGCGTACTAGGTCAAAGATGCGCCGGTCGGGCTCGACCACCAGGCGCTGGAAGGCTTCCGGCCCGAGTTGCACCGAAACATATTCGCCGCCATAGACGCGGAAGTACTTAGCACCAGCCTTGCACAGTTCACCGTAGAAGTAGCAGAGCCGGTCGGCGGCTGTCTCGGTCAGCTCGATCATCAGTTCGGGGACGTCCGCCCACATCAGGCAGAACTCCTGGGGCGCGAACAGTTCGGCCACCCAGTTGACCGCATCCCCTATAGTCACCAGCACCAGGCTCTGTCCGCCCAGCCGCTCCGCCCAGCGGTGATAGTTGGTGGCGTCTATCTGTGGTGGCTCGTAAGGGATAGAGAGTATCTTCTCGGCGTCTGCAAGGCTCTTGCAGGGGAATTCCGTCTGGGCTGTGGTCACGCCGGTGTGCTCGATGACCGAGCGCAGCGGGCCTTGGGGCGTCTCGTACGTAGTGACCCTTTTGCTCCCCTCCGTGTGGGTACGGATTTCGGCGGCAGCCCCCAGGCAGGGGTCGCCGCTGGACCAGATTTGAGAGTCATTAACCTGCCCCGAGTATTGCTCGCCGCCGCACCATACCTCCAGGAAGATATCAGTACGCTCGATAAGCTCCTGCGCCAGGGCACTTCCGGGGTCCAGCGCGCCCAGGCCGAAGGGCGCGACCGGCACCCGATCGGGTGTGCCTAGGCGCATTGCGCACAGCAAACGTTCGCGCGAGGTCAACACGATCACTCCTTTGATAGTAACCGCTAGCCAGTCTCGTCGCCTGCCGAGGGCCGGCGATTTTCCCCAGTGCAAGAAGGATTATCGGCGCGGGCAGCTAAAATATACCAAACATTGCACTGCTTCGTAAAGGTGGCAAGCCAGAACGCGACGCAATCCGCAAAGGAGGCGACTACGATGGGCGAGGTCAGAGTTGGTCTGGTCGGCTACAGTTTTATGGGCCGGGCGCACAGCAATGCGTACCGGCAGGTCCCGTTTTATTTTCCCGAAATCGAGAGCAAGCCGGTGTTGCAGGCCCTGTGCGGCCGTAACGAGGCCGCGGTCCAGGCCGCGGCCGCGGCGATGGGCTGGGAGGATGTCGAGACGGACTTTGAGGCGCTGATCGCGCGGGATGACATTGACCTGATTGACATCGCGACGCCGAATAATGTGCATGTGGCGATGGCGATCAAGGCTGCGCAGGCGGGCAAACACGTCTTCTGCGAGAAGCCGCTGGCGATGAACCTGGCCGAAGCGCGCCAGGCGCTGGCTGCCGTCGAAGCAGCCGGCGTGGTGCATATGGTCTGCCACAACTATCGGCGTGCTCCGGCGGTTTCGCTGGCCAAACAGATGATCGCCGACGGTGCGCTGGGCACGATCTATCACTGGCGCTCGCAGTATCTCCAGGATTGGATGATGGACCCGGAGATGCCGGCGGTCTGGCGGGCGCAGAAGGCCGTTGCCGGCTCCGGGGCGCTGGGCGACCTGCTCGCTCACAGCATTGACCTGGCGCTGTGGCTGGTCGGGGATATTGAGCGGGTCTGCTGCGATATGGAGACCTTTGTCAAGGAACGGCCGGCGCTGGGCGGGGTGGACGCCACGCTGGGCGCCACGGCTGGCGGTGGCGAGAAGGTCAAGGTGGACGTGGATGACGGTGTGGTCGCGCTGGCCCGGTTCGCCAATGGCGCGCTGGGCACGATGGAGGCTACCCGTTTCGCCCCGGGCCATAAGAACTACAACTGGTTCGAGGTCAACGGCTCGAAGGGCAGCATCATCTTCAACCTGGAGCGGATGAACGAGCTGGAGTACTACAGCGGGGACGACGAGGGCGGCCTTCAGGGCTTCCGCACCATCCAGGCCACTGAGGAGGTCCATCCCTTCCTGGGACTGCCCGACGGCGGCGGGCGCTATTGGCCGCCGGGGCACATCATCGGCTACGAGCATACCTTCATCAACACGGTCGCTGACCTGCTGGTGGGCATTGAGAAGGGCGAAAGCCCGGCGCCTAACTTCGCCGATGCCGTAAAGACGCAGGCAGTCCTGGAAGCGTGCGAAGGCTCCGCCGATGCTGGCGGCTGGGCGGAAGTCGAGACCGCCTGAGTTGGGGTGCGGCGCAAGTCTGAAGGTCGGTCTGCGGGCTGAATGAGGCTGAACCGCCTTTTGAAGAGTGTGTGCAGTTCTATACCGACTACTCGGGGCGAAAGGAGTATATAGTTGTATGAGTGCGCACCGTATTTTTCTAGATACGGCGGACGTCCAGCAACTGAAAGACGCCGTGAGCACTGGCCTGGTTGACGGGATCGCTACTAACCCGGAGAAGATGGGGCACACGGGCAAGAGCTATCGTCAGGTCGTGGCAGAGATACGCGAGTTCTTCGAAGGTCCGATAGCAGTGCAGGCAGTGGGGCGGAGCACGGAGGAAATCTGTGCCTGTGCCCGCGAACTGCATCAGATTGACCCCATGTTGGCGATCAAGATAGCAGCCAATAAAGCGGGGTTGACCGCAGTGAAGATTCTGGTGCCCGAAGGGATCCGCACCAACGCCACCCTAATATTCAATCCGACTCAAGGGTTGCTGGCGGGGCTGGCAGAATCGCCATTTATTAGCCCCTTCATCGGTCGCGCCAAGATGCTAGGATACAACGGTATCGAAACGGTCCGAAAAATCCGACAGCTTTTCGAAGCCTTCGAATTGTGCGAGACTGCAATAATCGCGGCCAGCATCAAGGATGTGGATCAGGTAATCGAGTCTATACTTGCCGGGGCCCATGCCGTTGCCGTGCCCTTCGACGTTTTCGAGGCGATGTGTGCGCACCCGCAGACCACCGAGGGTCTGGAGGCTTTCATCGAGATATACACGAATATCCCGCAGGACTGAGCGCGTAGTTGCTCAAGCAAGTAGAAAGCAACAAGTTCGACCATTATTGAGTCTTGAAGGGAGGTCACAAGCAATGAAAGTCGGTGCATTTACAGTTGCGAAGGCGGATCTGCCGTTCGAGGAGGCGTTGGACTGGTTTGTCGAGGCGGGTTGTGAGGCGGTGGAGATCGGTACGGCGAACTACACCGGTGATGCCCATTGTAGTCTGGCGGAGCTGAATAGCTCCAAGCGCAAGCGGGATGCCTTTATGAAGGCGATCGAGAGCCGCGGGCTAGTGCTGTCGGGGCTGAGCTGTCACGGCAACCCGCTGCATCCCGATAAGCGAATCGCCAACGCCCATCACGAGGGTTTCCGGGCCACGGTCAAGCTGGCCAGCAAGCTAGGCATTGAGTGTGTCAATGGCTTTTCCGGGCTGCCGGGCGGGGGGCCCCAGGACCGGGTGCCCAACTGGGTCGTTGCGCCCTGGCCGGAGGATCATCTGGCGGCGCTCGAGTACCAGTGGAATGAAGTGGCGATACCGTACTGGCAGAAAGAGGCGCGCTATGCCGCCAACAACGGGGTCCACATCTGTTTCGAGATGCACCCCAACTTCCTGGTCTACAATCCCGAGACGCTGATCAAGCTGCGCGAAGCGTGCGGGAAGTACGGCGAGCGCATCTGCGCCAACTTCGATCCCAGCCATCTGTTCTGGCAGGGCATCGAGCCGGCGGCGGCGGTACGCTGGTTGCAGGAGCACGGTGAGGTTATCAAGCATTTCCATGCGAAAGACTCCTGTGTCTACCAGTGGAATGCCCGGGTCAACGGGGTGCTGGACACCAAGCACTACGGCGATGAGCCTAACCGGAGCTGGATATTCCGCACCGTTGGCTATGGGCACGACGACAGCGTCTGGAAGGACCTGATCAGCACCTTGCGGATGTACGGCTACGACGGTGTACTGAGCATCGAGCATGAAGACAGCCTGATGACCGCTGACGAAGGCTTCCTGAAGGCGGTCAAATTCCTCAAGGATGTCCTCATCTCGGCGGCTGCGGGCGAGATAACCTGGGCGTAGTGCCGATTATCACCACTCCTAGTGGTGTTCGTGCGTCCACAAGTGGTCCTCCCATAACTTGCGGGAATTGAATAATCGCCACGAGATGTGGTATAATCACAACAAGCGAGTAATACCTGAGCTGGGCAGGCAGCCCTCTCTGCTGGCGGCGTAGCATATTGGTTGCGGGCGATTAGACTCGGCGCACAGGTGGTTATTGGATGTCTTTGCTGATCTACTTGGATGGCGAACTCGTGCCGGAGGAAGAGGCGAAGGTCTCGGTCTTCGATCATGGCTTGCTCTACGGCGATGGTGTATTTGAGGGGATTCGCGCCTATGATGGCCGAGTCTTCCGGCTGGACGAGCATGTTGAGCGACTATATGACTCGGCCAACGCGATAATGCTCGACATTCCGCTGAGCTGCGAGGAGATAGGGGAGGCGGTGCTGGCGACGTGTCGGGCCAATGAATTGACCGACGCTTACATCCGGCTGGTGGTGACCCGGGGCAAGGGAGATCTGGGTCTGGACCCGCGCAAGTGTCCATGCCCGACGGTGTTCATCATTGCTGATGTGATAGCGTTGTATCCTGAGGAATTCTATGAGAAGGGCCTGGAGGTAATCACCTGTACGACGCGCCGCACCTCGCCGGACGCGCTGGATCCGGGGATGAAGAGCCTCAACTATCTGAATAACATCCTCGCCAAGATTGAGACTGTGCGAGCCGGCGTGCCCGAAGGCATAATGCTGAGCAGCGACGGATATGTGGCCGAATGCACTGGCGACAACATATTTCTGGTGCGTGACGACCATGTGGTGACGCCGCCCGTTTACGTGGGGAATCTGCGCGGCATCACCCGGAAGGTGGTTATTGACCTGCTGGCGGGGATGGGAATCGAGACCCACGAGGAGCTCTTCCGCCTGCTGGAAGTCTACAGCGCCAAAGAGGCATTCCTGACGGGGACGGCCGCAGAGATAATTCCGGTCGTGACCGTGGACGGCCGCAGCATCGGGGAGGGGAAGCCCGGCCCGCTGACCCAGAAGCTGCGGAAGGCGTTCCGCGAGTTGATCAAGCGCGAGGGTACGCCGATTTACCAGTGACGGCAGCCTTAGCGGAACAAACCGGTCGGCGGGTGCGTTAGGTAAGAAAAAGCCGGAGCCTGACCACGCACTAGGCCGCACCGCACTTGCGGATTTCACTGGGAGAGGTGCGGAGCCGATATATACTTAGCACTTGGCTGGGGGAAACTTTTCGTCGGGCTGGGGCGTCTGAATAGGTGTACAAGAGTAATCAATAATAGACATCAGTTTCTATTGCCTGCTACAGATGCGCAGGAGAGAGCAGAGCTATGCAGCTATGGCAAAGGTTCACCCCTCGCGCGCGGCGCGCCGTGCTATTGGCGCACGGTGAAGCCCAGCGCAGCAGGGTACAACTGATAAGCACCGAACACCTACTTATGGGGTTGTTACGTCTGGGTGATGGATTGGCGGTGGAGGCGTTGGAGGTGGCGCGTGTCGATCTGGAGATGCTGCGCTCCGAGCTGGAAGAGCGTATGGAGCTGGGCGCGATCGAGGAGACCACTCGGGAGCTGTCGTTCACCCCTGATGCTCAGCAGGTCCTGCAACTTGCCTATGCCGAGGCGCGGCATCTGGACGACGCACACATCGGTACCGAGCACCTGCTGCTTGGTCTACTGCGACTGGGTAAGGGCCCGGCCTACCGACTGTTACAGCGCTACGGGCTGGAGCTGCGCCAGATGCGTCATTTAATCCGCGAGTTGGCGGGAGACGATTCGAGCCGCGGGGGCGAGGGCGGCAAGTCCAAGACGCCGAACCTCGACCACTTCAGCCGGGATCTGACCCAACTGGCGAGCGGGGGGAAGTTAGACCCGGTCATTGGCCGGGAGGCTGAGATCGAGCGGGTTATGCAGATTCTGTGCCGCCGGACCAAGAACAATCCGGCCCTGATCGGCGATGCGGGTGTGGGCAAAACTGCCATCGTCGAGGGCCTCTCCCAGCGCATCACCGCCGGGGAGGTGCCGGACCTGCTCACGGGTCGCCGCCTGGTGGCGTTGGATCTGGCCAGCCTGGTAGCCGGTACCAAGTACCGGGGCGAGTTTGAGGAGCGGATGAAGCGGGTCATGGAAGAGATTCGCAACTCCGAGGGGCAGATCATCGTTTTCTTGGATGAGCTGCACACGGTGGTCGGCACCGGAGCGGCGGAAGGCGCGATGGATGCCTCCAACATCCTCAAGCCAGCGCTGGCCCGCGGCGAGCTGCAGTGCATCGGCGCGACTACCCTGGACGAATATCGCAAGTATATCGAGAAGACGCCCTCCCTGGAGCGTCGCTTCCAGCCGGTTATGGTCCGCGAGCCCACCCCGGAAGAGACAATGCAGATCCTGGAGGGTATCAAGGAGCGCTACGAGGACTTCCACCAGGTCTACTACGCGCCCGAGGCCCTGGCGGCGGCGGTGGATCTGTCCAGCCGTTATATCACCGACCGGGCGCTACCCGACAAGGCGATTGACTTGATTGACGAGTCCGGCTCGCGGGTCAAGCTTCGCCAGTACAAAATGACGACCGACGTCGAGACGCTCGCGGAGGGGCTGCACGAAGCGGAAGATCAGCCCAGGCCGGCGTGGGGTGACTACGCCGGTTTGCCGGGGGAAGTCCCCGAAACGACGGAAGTAGCGCAGGACACCGAGCAGCCCTACGTCTACCGCGAAGACATCGGGCAGGTTGTATCCACTTGGACGGGCATCCCGGTAACCTCGCTGACCGAGGAGGAGTCTGATCGCCTGCTGCGGATGGAGGAAGCCCTGCACGAGGACGTGGTGGGACAGGACGAGGCGCTCGCCATCGTCTCCCGGGCAGTACGGCGGGCGCGCGCCGGCATCAAGGACCCACGCCGGCCCACCGGCTCATTCATCTTCCTGGGGCCGACCGGCGTCGGCAAGACGCTGCTGGCCCGGGTGTTGGCTCGCTTCCTGTTTGGCGATGAGGACGCGCTGGTGCGGATTGATATGAGCGAATACATGGAGAAGTTTGCCGTGTCCCGGCTGACTGGAGCTCCGCCTGGGTACGTGGGCTACGAGGAAAGCGGCCAGCTCAGCGAAGCAGTCCGCCGCCGGCCCTACTCCGTGGTACTCTTTGACGAGATCGAAAAGGCGCACCCGGAGGTCTTCAGCGTCCTGCTCCAGATAATGGAAGATGGCCGGCTGACCGATGCGCAGGGACGCGTGGTCAACTTCAAGAACACAGTCGTTATTATGACCAGCAACGTGGGCGCCCGGCTCATCAGCGAAAGTAGCACGATGGGCTTCGCTACCGAGGAGGAACAAGCGACCGCCCAGCAGCGCCAGCACGATTACGAGCGGATGAAGAAAAAGGTCACCGAGGAGCTGCGCAAGACTTTCAGTCCTGAGTTCCTCAACCGGGTGGACGACATAGTCGTCTTCCATGCGCTGACGCCGGAGCAGATTGACCAGATCATTGACCTGGAGCTGCGCAATATCCGTGAGCAGTTGGGCAGCCGGGGTTTGGTGCTGCGGATCAGTGAGGAGTTGCGGGCCCATTTGGCTAAGGAAGGCTATGATCCGTCCATGGGCGCCCGGCCGTTGCGCCGCGCGATTCGCCGGGTCATCGAGGACCCACTGGCCGAGCGCGTCCTGCAATGGGGCGACGAGCTCCAGGGGGAGATTGTGGCCGATTTCCGCGACGGCGAAGCGACCTTCGAGCTGGCTGAGACCGGCGTGCTCTCCCCATAAAGCGAGACCCACTTTGAAAAACACCGGGACAAACCCTCCTTTTGGGCTTGTCCCTTTTTGTGTGGTAAGTGCTTTAGTGGGACAGACTTGCGGGCTATGGCCTCTGGCGGTAAGCGCACTGAACCAATGGTAGGAGCGACATTCCTGTCGCGACGGATAAACGCCAGGCGCATACGCTCTTTGTGTAGCGCAACACTCTGGCCGCTACAGGTGGCAGCGACCACAGGTGCCGTGCTAAGTCAGCGCCTACTGTCAGTATTGCGGCTCGCGCTCTTGCAGGAAGGCGAGGACTTGCTGGTAGTCTTTGATGCCGGCGGTGGTGCCCACCGCGGTAGTGGCCAGCGCACCCATGGCGCAGGCGAAGCGCGCCGTCCGCTCCAACTCCCAGTCATGGAGGTAGCCATAGACAAAGCCCGCGGTGAACGCGTCACCTGCGCCGGTGCCATCCACGACGTCCACCTCAAAAGCGGGCAGGGCTATTTCCTCATCGGCGGTGAAGACCCAGGCCCCCTCGGCCCCATTGGTCAGGCCCACGATCTCTATCCCTGTATCCAGCAGGAAGCCGGCCACGTCTGCCGGGTCCTTCTGGCCGGTGATCTCTTGTGCTTCGACGAGGCTGGGCAGGAATATATCGGCGTGGGGCAGGACGGGGGCCAGCGTTTCCAGCCACTTACCCGTAGCGTCCCAGACCACGTCCAGGACGGTCGTCAGCCCGGCCTGCTGGGCCTCGGCCATAACTTGGGCCTGGGGCGCGCCGTCGAACCCGGGCATAGCCAGCGCGCCGGCCATATACAGAAGCTGGGCGGATTTCAATAGATCCATATCCAGTTGCTCGGGTCGGATCTCGCCGTCGGCGCCGACGGCGTGGACGAAGGTACGCTCGCCGGCGCTGTCTACCATGATCAGCGTGGCGGCAGTCCCGGCAGCGTCGGTGCGGTAGATGCCGCTGGTGTCAACCCCGTGCGCCTGGAGTTCCTCAATGGCAAAGTCGCCCAGGCCGTCCTGGCCGACGCAGCCCAGAACAGCCACGTCCATGCCCAGTTTCGCCAGACAGCGGCCACTGTTGGTGGCGTGCCCCCCCAGACCCATGCCGATCTCGTCAACCGGTAGCAGCCGTCCCTTTTGGGGCCACTGATCAACTGGGCGTGCCCATACGTCCACGACTATTATTCCCAGACAGACTACCTGTGGCATGGCGGCCGTCCTCCCTGTGCGGCGCAAATCACTGGCGAGTGCCAGCATCGCCGGCGCGGAGCTGCGCCAGGGCCTGGGTGCTGGCCTGCGTGATCATTGATATGTCGCTGCTGTAGGCCATGAATAGCCCGCCCTGCGCCATCCAATAGCGGAGCTGGTCCGCATCCCCCATGTGAATGCCCGGCGCAACTCCGTTAGCCTGGGCGGCGGCGAAGACGGTATGGATAGCGGCGACCACGTCGGGGTGCTCGCGCTGGCCGGACAGGCCGAGGCTCAGCGACAGGTCCGCCGGCCCCACGAAACAGGCCTCGACGCCTTCGACCGCGAAGATCTCATTGCAGTTGTCCACGCCCAGCTTCGACTCAATCTGCACCGCGACCATAGTATAGGCGTCGTGGCGCTCGAGGGCCTCGGGCAGCGGCCACCGCTCGTAGTCCTCCAGCCCCACGCCTCCAGCGCGCCCGCGCTTGCCTACGGGCGGATACTTGGCCCAGTCCACCACCTCCTGGGCCTGCACGGCGGTCTCGATGTGGGGGACGATCAGTCCGGTGGCCCCAATATCCAGCAGGCGGCTGAGCATCTGGCCGACGGTGCGCGAGATGCGGAAGAAGATGGGGAAGTCAATCGCCCGGGCGACGCGGATCAGCCACGCACAGCGCTCCAGCCCCGGCCAGGAGTGCTCGCAGTCAATAACGAACCAGTCAAAGCCGGCGTTCTTCAGAAGCTGCGGCGCGCCCGGGCTGGTCATCTCCTCGAGCATCGTTCCCCAGACGGGGGTGCCTGCGGCTATCTGCTGCTTGAGCGGATTGTCCATCTCATCGGTGCCTCCCTAGTCAAAAAAGATCTCGCTGGTAGAGGTCCCTGGCTGTGCCAACACGGGCTGGAAGCCCGTGCCACCGATTGCTACGGCCATCTGGCGCCGTGTCCGGCGCTGTTTTCAGGACCTATTCCAGTG
This sequence comes from Candidatus Zipacnadia bacterium, assembly GCA_029821195.1. Lineage (GTDB taxonomy): Bacteria > Armatimonadota > Zipacnadia > Zipacnadales > Zipacnadaceae > JALGTD01. The sequence continues at coordinate 2,078 of JALGTU010000015.1, read as the reverse complement.
CACCACGTCGGCCAGCGCGCGCTTGGGCACGTGCAGGGTGCCTTGCTCGTCCCGGTAGTATTTAATCGAGTCGCCGGTCATTTCCTCCATCACCGGCTGCTCAGCGGGGTATCCCAGCGCAATTGCCAGCGATATCTGGCAGTGCTCGGGTACCTTCAGCACCTTGCGGAGTGCATCGCGGTCGAGCGAGCCGATCATACAACTCCCCACGCCCTCGTCCAGCGCCACCAGGACAATGTTCGCAGCGGCGATGCCCACATCCTGCTGCGCATTAGCGCGGATTTCCGTGTTCGTCAGGATAAAGATGTACGCCACCGGTTGCTCGCCCGGCCCAGGCGTACCGTCGTCGAGGTAGCTCGCCCAGGCGGTGTGCGGGAATACCTGCTGGCACTGCTCCGGGTCGGCGACGACGATGTACTCCAGCGGCTGGAGGTTGCCGCCGGAGGGCGCCACGCGCGCGGCATTGACGCATTTCTCGAGCAGGTCAGTGGGCACAGGCGTCTGCTCGAACTTGCGGATGGTCCGCCGGCTCAGGATCAATTCGTAGGTTGTCATATTTCATCACCTTTCAACTGGCTCTGACAGTGCCGTGTTGTGCCAGGCGCCGAATTGATTCGCGCGCACTGGCCGGTCTCAATCACAAGCGCCTCGGAACGGCTTGCCACATACCGTCGGCAATAGGTAGTTCGCTGCCCAGACGCTCTGGTCCTTCCCCTGGTTGATGTGATGAAGGCCTGAGCCGTGGCAGGCGCGAACTTAGAAGGGCCCTTTTCGCTGAGTCTTGCTTCCCCAAGGAAGCTCATGCTGAGATCCATTACCATCCTGGTGGCCATGTTCATCATCGCCTTGGGCAACGCTCCCGCCGAAGTCGCGGTGGGAGCGCAGTGGGAGTTGAAGGCGTTGGGCGTTACCGACGAGCAGAAGCTCGCGGAGGTGCGTAAGCTAGCAGATCGGCGACCGGTAACCCTGGCGGTAGTGGGGCTGGATGGAATCAGCCGGCGTCGGCTGGGGTCGCGCCTGGACGGGTTGGCCCGGCTGCGCTATTGCCTGGCCCCCGACTACCCGGACTGCGACCCGCGCACCAATACCCACGACACCGCCGCTGTGGGCGTTATCCTGGACCTGACGCGGGCGCTGGGAATCCGGGTGAAGCTGCTCAGCTACCAGTCTGAGCCGCCTTATGCCCAGGTCGCGGAAGCCTTCGCCAAGGCGGCTCGGCGCGCGGATATTGTGGTGACATTCCTTTCATTCTGGGGCGATGTCGCGCCGATTGTTGACAGCCTGAGGCGGGCGGAGGACACACTGTTCATCTCGCCGTATGTCCAGGTGGGTAACCGGCCGACCGGCACCTGCCCGCAGGGCTACGCGGCCAAGCCGTGGGGCGGGGGGATTGGCCATTTCGTGACGGCGGCCCCCCTGGCCCGCAGGGGACAAGGCCGGCTACTGAAGCCGCTCAACCGGGGCGCGCAGGTGGATAGCGAAATCATCAACTTCATCGCGCCGTCGTACTACGCCAGCGGGCCCGGAGGCACGTGCCCGGCCGCGGAGGTGACAGTGGCGGTCGCTGCATACATCTACGCGGCAAGTGCAGATAAGCCCGATCCCGAGGTGGTGGTCAAGCTGCTGCGTGAGACCGCACGCATCGATCGTGATGCGCTGACCAGCGTACCGGAGTTTGGTGACAAGGAGATCGAGCGGCTGGCGGCGGATATTCAGAGGCTGATTAACCCTAGCCCGGGCAAGCTGCGCAAGCTCGACGCGCCTGGCGTCATAAATCTGTACGAGGTCTATCGAAGGATAGCAGCGCAGGCCGGCACATAGTCTGCTGGTGACTACTGCCGCCCGGTCCTGCCCGGTGGCGGCGGCTCAGTCTTGTTGGCAACGGAGGTCCGCAGCAAGAAAGCAAGAGGAAGAGTGATCGCCGGGCGAAGAGGGGCAAGCTCCTACCGGCGGCACTCCCAGACGATGTCTCCGTCATAGCCTCTCGGTTCTCTACGATGCCTATACCTCAAGAAGGGCGCCCCACCGTCGTCATCGAGGTCCTGACCGATGCTGTAGAGCTTGAAGCCCTCGCCCTG
>JALGTU010000123.1 GCA_029821195.1 Candidatus Zipacnadia bacterium | reverse complement strand
GGAATCAGCGATGATGACGTTGCGATTGTGGTGGGGGAGATGTATCCCGTGGCGGCAGTCGCGGATGGTCACGTGACTGACAATCGCCATGTGCGTGCCCTCCAGGCGGATGCCGTCGCCCTGCCCGCCAGCACCCACGATTTCGATATCGGATACAGTCGGCTGGAGCTGGCCGGCGGCGACTTCTGCCGACATATCTTCGGGCTGGGCCGTCCCGAAGTGGCTGCCGGTGATGTGCAGGGCGGGCTGGTCGGACTGGTTGATGAGCTGGGCGCCGCCCGAGCGGACATACGTATGCCCGCGCTTGGCCAGGTCTACTTTTAGCCCGTGCGTTATGCGGTACTGGCCAGCGGGGAAGAAGATAGCGCCAGTGGTGCTATCAATGGCCTGCTGAAGGGCAGCGGTGTCGTCGGCAGCGCCGTCACCGCACGCCCCGAAGTCGCGAACGTTAACCTCGTCTGTGGCCGCCACGGCTTCTCGTCCTTCCTATCGGAGGTGGCTACTCCAGGATCACCCAGCCCTGGTTGTACAGCGCGGCGTGAGCGCCACCGGTCGGCTCGGGATACCGGGTCGCGGCTTGCCCTTCACTGCCCCCGACGCCGGGCATCACGTTCATCCGCAGCTAGCGCTCGTAGTCGAGGGCAGCGTCGCGCATGTTCCCGTAGATGTTCTCATACAGGTCGTCAGTGCTGCTGGCCACGAGCGCGAGCCTGGCAGCGATGCTATTAAACTGGGAACGCATATCCCGGTGGTTGTCTATTGCGTTTTGCATCGGCACGAATTGACGACAGCAATATGACGGAGGAATGGCCGCCGGGCTGAGACGGTAATCACGCCAGCCAGTGGCTTCGACTGCCGGCTCTTCGCCCTGTTCCAGAGCGGCTAGCCGGTCGGCGAGGTCCCACACGTCGTCCTGGAGATAGTCTACATCGTTGCGCAGATCAGCAAGCTCGTTAGTGAACTCTGAGATCAACTCCTGGACTATCGCGCGGACCTCTTCATACTGGACGGGACCAGTTTTGGGCGCCTCCGCGGTCTGTGCGAATACCGGGACTGTCAATAGAATGATCAGGCCCGCTACCACTGCGCAGACATACTTGAGCATGGTGCTCATCCTCCTCATCTTGAAGTAGTCGAAGTTGCTAAGGCCATATTGTGTCTCAGACGGCTCAGAAAGCAGTACTGCCCGAGGCTGCCGGGCGCTAGGCTACTCCAGAATCGCCCAGCCCTGGTTATTCAGGGCGCGGTGGGAGCGGGCATTAGCCTCGTGGTGCCACGTCGAGACTTCGCCTGCGCCGCCCACGACGTTGCGTACCACGTTCATCCGTAGCCTCGCGCCGGAGCTTGGCACAACTAAGAGCTCTCGCAGCGGCAGACGCAGCTCCACCGTCCACCGGTCCGCATAGACCTTCGTCGCCCACTGGCAGTCGAAATCGCGGGCCATGCGGTCTTTGGTTTCTTTGCCGGTCCCGTCATCCCACTGGTCAAATAGCGCCCCAACGGGGTTGATAACGAACTGCGCGCAGGTCTCTGGCCTATCTGCCGACCGCAGGAAGATCTCCACGCTGTCATCCTCGTACGACTTGCCGTCGCGCTCGTCCGCTTTCGTCTCGGCCACCAGGGAGCTGACGAATTGGCGGCACTCCACCGCCACATACAGGTTCTCCCCGTCGTGGGCGAGTTTCGCGGTGGTATTGTAGGTCGCGGGCGTGGTTGATTCGGGGAGCTTGAAATCGGTCAGTCTGTCCGCGCGCGACCAGGCCGCGTCATCCACGACGCCGTCAATTCTGGGTGCCTGTTCCAATCGTACCACACCTGCCACCCCGAGGGCCCGTTGACGGATCTGCGCCACAGCATCCCGAAACGCAGGTGAGCCCTCGCTGCCGAACGCCTGCTCAAGGCGCCGTTCGATGGCGCGCCGGAGTGCTGAACCCCGGAGCATCCCCTGCTCCCGGGCTGCGGCGACTGTCTCGCTTATCAGCCGCTGGGCCAACGCCTCGTAGGCCTCGGTGGTCCCTCCTCCTACGGGCACTGGTATCTTCCTCAGCTCGTAGTTTGGCCAAAACGCGATGCTGTCATCACCCAGCCGCTCCTCCACCAGCTTCTGGAAGTCCTCCAGCTCCATCGGTTGGGGCATATTGCGCATTGCCGCCGCAATCTCTTCGAGTGACGCCTGCTGCTCGATGAGCGTGCGCACCCCTTCACCGGCCCAATAGGCATTAGCGAATATGACGCCCACATCCCACGTCTTGCGGAAGAAGTGGATGCGCTGCTTGATCAGCTCGTCCTGCGCCAGGCGCGCCGCTTCGTCCAGATAGCCAGTCAGCTCTTCGATGACTGCGGGCGTGTAGGTCCTGAACTGGCGTCCGCGATAGTGGTCGAAGATCCAGAACCCCTCGGAGGTGTCGGGATATGCCTCTTCCACTTCCTCGCAGCGGGTGAAGTACTTTTTCATCGGTTCGGCGGCTTCGTGGAACATGCTCTGGTTCCAGTCGTCGAAGAGCGCATCCACGTCGCAGTACGGATTCCACCAGATCCGCGCCATCAAGTACAGTTTCGGCCCGTCCAGGCCCCAGTTGGGATAGACCTCGGCGTAGACGCCACGCACGCCGTGCTCGTATCCGTGCTGCACCGTCTCCTGGAGGCGGTGGGTGTAGATGTGAGGTAGGATGAAGCCATGGCCGTAAGCGTAGTCATACAGCCCGGTCTGGTCCACGCGCTTGCCCCACTCCTCCACCAGCTTTCGCGCCCACTTCTTGTATTCGGGCGAGTTGGTATGCGCGGGACAGAAGGTCATATAGGGCATAATGCGCCGGTTTAGCTTGATGCTCTCTTCAGGCGGAGCAATGTAACGGGCATACGCAAGGGTCCCCAACAGCTTGCCGGGGTATCTCTTGCCGACCTCCTCGGCGACCTTCGACACCCACGAGTAGTACAGGTCGGAGTAGTCCGACTTGTAGCCGCCCCAGTTTTTGTCCGGGCGCACCATCGCCTGGCACCGTTCACACTGACAGGGCTTGAACCAATCTTCGGGGGCGAGCGAGAAAATCTCGAGTTTAGGGTCCTCATCAAACGCTTCGCACGCGACCTGTGCGGCTGCGGTGACTGTGCCCGGTTCTGTCCAGCAGGGAAAGATTTGGGAGGATCCCGGCTCGTGGCGGGTGCGCTGGCCGTCGCGCAGTGCGTAATACTCGGGGTGGTCGTCGTAGAACCTGTCGGGGTTAAAGACGATGGCCAGGTTATGGTGGAAGCTGTACCGGGACATAATGCCCTGGCGCCGCGCCCAGGTGCGGCCGATCTTAAGCGAGGGGACCGTGTTGATCTCGGTCTGGCCTTCGGGAACCCGGGCGTGCTTGTCGCCGCTCCAGTACCGGGAAAGAATTAGCGGCTCCTCGATCCGGTGCACTGGGCTGACGACGATCCGGTCGTGGGAGGGGACCTCCTCACCCAGCGGGCCCGGAATGAGCCAGCGCATCCCGGCGTAATCCTCCAGGAATCGGCAGGTCGCAGAGAAGGCGGAAAAGGTGCCCGGGCCGGTCAGGAAGACGCGGTCTGGCTCTACCACGATCATGAAGCCATCGCGGTCGAGCTTGGCCAGCTCCTCGCCCAGCACTTCGCGGGTAATCTGGCAGATTCCTACATATATCGGGAAGATGCCGGCGCCGGGCTGGAATTCGTCCTCGCCGACGACGGTGAATTCCCGGCCGGTTGACACCTTCAGGTAGGCGGCCAGATCGGTGGCCGCATGCGCATCGTAGCCCACCGGCTCGGCGGTACTGACAATCGTCGCCTGGCGGTCACCGTCCAGGACGGGGAAATCGGCGGCACATGTCAGCATACCGGCACTAACCATACAAATGATGCTCACTGCAATCGTTCGAGTAGTTCGCATGTTGTCTTCTCCTTTAGGGCAGGGGTGCGAAGCGGGTGCTACTTGGTAAATAAGTACGGCAAGGGGAAGGCAAATGCCTTCCCCCTGAGTTCGTGCTTGAGATGATACACTATGCGGGGGCGACTGGCCTTAGGGGCACTCGCAATCGCTCAGCCCGGTCAGCCTCTCGCAAACCTCCTTGGTGTTCGGACCCATATTCCACCAATTCGGCTCGCTATCGCTCCAGGGGTCAACCACTGAGCCGGGCGCGAAGCCCTGCTTCACCCACCTAGCGTGACCATCAGTGAACGCGAAGTTGGCCCCATCCAGGTGTCCCCAGAAGATTTCACCTTCGCCGTCGCCCGAGGTGCCGTCATGGCACATCCAGGGTTGCCCGCCAGCCAAAGGAAAGTCGCGTTGGGCCGCGTGGCTCTCCACCAGCAGCACGGTGGCAGCCGGATCCTCGATCCAGGCTTCGTTGGCGCCCAGCCAGATGTGGTTGCCGCCGCACACTACATCCACACTCAATCCCCCCTTATAGTCATCGCAAGCAGTGTAGACGGCGTTATAGGAGTAGCCCATCTCGTCCCTCGGGGCCGCTCCCCAGCTCCTCAACATTGGGCAGTGCATTGTCGCGACGTCGGTGACATACGGTGCCAGACCGAAGTCACCATTCGCATCCAATGTACCGTCGCCATACCTCCCCTGGATGTATTTGTTCGAAGAGCTCCACCAGGTGTTCCACAGGAGAGGCCTGGAAGTAGGTGGATACAGTGAGGCCCAGTCGGAGAGGTAGATCTTGTACACTGTCGCCAGGTTCTTGATGTTGCTCAGACACTGAGTCTGGTAGGCCTTGGCTCGGGCCCGGGCAAACACCGGAAACAAGATCGCTGCCAGGATAGCGATAATCGCTATCACGACCAGCAGCTCGATCAGGGTAAAACCGTTGCGCTTGGCAAGCATTATCATCATCCTCCTTCAAGCTATGGGTGAGTGGTACATTCCACGTCGTAGTCGTCCCAGTCCCAACCGTAACCTCCTGCCTGATTCCGGCTCAGGCGCCTGGCATGACCGTCGAAGTAGGCCACGTTCATACCGTTGTTGTGGCGCAGTACCGGGGTGACGTCCACGCAATGCGTACCCAACGATAGGTGCCCGTTGGACCTGTCCATCAGGTCGAGGTCCCAGACGCTCGTAAATGTGAAAGGCTCACAGTCTGTGGGGATGTCAATTTCGGCATCCCAGAGCATCATGGTCTGGGAAGGGTCGGGGCAGATGTCCAGGGAGTGCGGTGCATACATGCTCTTCCTGGTGCAGGTCCAAGAGGGATTCCCTGTATCGTTCCACTCGCCAGTGGTCGAGCGTACGAACCACCAGAAGCGGCAGTACCCTCTCGGATACTGGCTGCTGGTGTTGTAAAAACTGGACCAGAAGTTGTTGCACTTACCGAAAAACGCGCCATTGACCATGTAGCTGCTGTCCAGCCATCCTAAGGAGCCCGTGCCCGCCTCATTGGGGATCTCGGAGAAGGGGATGGCATTGGGCGCGACAGGACATTGGAGGATGTCGGCGGTCTTGAAGTACGACGCCAGCGCATTCCAGACGTAGATGAAGTCGTCATAGTCGTCGTCGGTGTAGTCGCCGAGGACTATGTAAGGAGGTGCCTGGTCGTAGTCAGAGGCGTAGGTGAGTACTGCGGTGGCAAGCTGCTTGACGTTGCTCAGGCACTGCGTCTCCATGGCCTTGGCCTTGGCTCGGGCAAAAACGGGGAATAGAATCGCCGCCAGGATAGCGATAATCGCTATCACCACCAGCAATTCTATCAGGGTAAAACCGCTACGTCTTGTTGCCATGATGCTCACTCCTTTTATACTCGTGGTTGTACTGCGCGCCGACGCGTCGTAGTTTGACGTTGTGCCAATTGCCAATCATCACCTTCTTGCCAATGAGCAGCATAGACGTTGCCAATTAACCACTATCATTGTACTGTCAACTCTCCTGTTCTGTCAAGCGCAAGCCCAGAACCTACTTCACGCGCAGTTTCAGGCAGATCATGTTCTGCCCCTGCTGGAGCAGCGCCGGGCAGGCTAGCTGGCCCACTTCATCGGGGTCGGGCACGTGCCTTGAGAATCACCCAGCCCTGGTTGTACAACGCGGCGTGAGCGCCACCGGTCGGCTCGGGATACCAGGTCGAGACTTCGCCTTCGCCGCCGACCACGTTGCGTATAATATTCATCCGCAGGATCTCGCCGGACTCCGGGCTGATCAGCAGCTCAGCCAGCGGCACGCGCAGCTCGAAGCGCCAGTAGTCCGGGGTACGCCCGCATTGCCACTCGCAGTCAAAGTTGTACGCGACCGAGCCGCTATAGCCCTCGTGTTTGCCGTCGTGCCATTGGTCAAACAGAGCACCGGCGGGATTGATAACGATCTGGCCCCAGGTCTGCGGGTGGCGGTCAGATCGGATGAAGATCTCCACGCAATCGTCCTGCCAGGCACCGCCGTCGCGTTCTTCTGGCTTAGCCTTCATCACCAGTTTGCTGGTATCCTGATAACACCATACCGCCAGGTACAGATTCTGGTCGTCATAGACCGCCTCGGCCTCGGTTCGGTACTTGGCCGGCTCGCAACTGCCCCGGACGGAAAAATCCGTGAACGATAGCTCTTTGTGAGGGCGCCAGGCCCGGTCACCCACAATTCCATCAATGACAATCATGTACTTCTTCGAAGTCGCACTCCACTTGCGCATAGGGAGCACGCGACCGGCCATGCGCCGAATGTTGGTGACTGCCTCCTGGTAATGGGCGGGGCCGCCGCCACCGAAGACATTGGTAATGCGCCGCTCCACCGCGCGGCGTATCGCCGAGGTATGGAACAGCCCGATCCTTTGCGCCTCGTCAATAGCCGTGGGGGTTATCCGATCCACGCACCACTGGTATACTTTGGCGATGTCACGCCCGGGCACCGGCAGCCATGTGGCTTTCACATCCAGGACAGGGAAGAAAGCGATCCTGTCGTCCCCCACACGCTCGCGCACCTCCTTCTCCAACTCCGCGCGCTTGGCTATCCTGGGCGTTTCACGCAGGGCCGCGGCGACCTGCTCGAGGGGGGCGTCCTGTGCCATGAGTTCGATCAGCTCCGTGCCGCCGGCCCGGTGCGCCTGGGCGAAGACTACGCCCAGGTCCCAGGTTTTGCGGAAGAAGTGGACGCGCTCCTTGACCAGGTCGCTTTGCGCAAGTTTTGCCGCCTCGTCCAGGTAGCCAGTCAGCTCCGCAACGATTTCGGGAGTATAGACTTCCAGCCATGGCGTACGCATAAAGATGGCGAAGTCGGTAGGCCAGCCTTGCTGCCGCGGCTTGGTCCACGCCTCTTCGCAGCGGGAAAAGTACTTCTTCATCGGTGCGGCGGCTTCGCGGAACATTCGCTCGTTCCACTCCTCAAAGAGCGCGTCTACATCGCAGTCCGGATTCCACCAGATCCGCGCGGTCAGATACAGGCGCGGCCCGTCCAGCCCCCAGTTGGGGTAGACCTCCGCGTAGACGCCCTTGAGATTGTGCTTGACGGCGTGCTGCATGGTCTCCTGGATGAGGTGAGTATAGATGCGCGGGAAGACATTGCCCATGCCGTAAGCATAATCATACTGGCCGATCTGGTCTACTCTGCTCCCCCACGCTTCGATCAGTTCGCGTGCGGCTCGGCGCATCTGTGGCTCGTAAGTGTCGGCGATAGTGAAGGTGATATACGGCAGGATGCTGCGGTCCAGGACGGTGCTTTCATCCGGCGGCGCTACGTAAACGCTGTAAGCCAGGCAGCCGAGCAGCTTCTGAGGATTCGTCTTCTCCAGGTCTTTAGCAATCAAATTGACCCAGGGATAGTAGAGATCCGAATACATAGAGGGATAGCCGCCCCACTTCTTGTCTGGGCGTACCTTCGCCTGGCATTTCGGACATTGACAAAAAGCTTTGCCGTCGGCGGGCGCAAACGAGTACGACTCGGTGTCGGGATGCGCTGCCCAGTACTCGGCGGCGACGTCAGCCGCGGTCTGCGCCGCGCCTGCGTTGGTCATACACGGCCAGATTGAGCCGCTCTTGCGTGGATAGCGCATCCGCTTGCCGCCACGCATCGCAAAATACTCGGGGTGCTCGTCATAGAACCTATCTGGGTCGAAGATCTTGTGGAGGTTGTGGTGGAATTTGTAACGCCCGTGCGTGCGCATCCGCAGCGACCACAGGCCCCCACCGGGCGCATACGTCGCCCCGCTCCACTGGCGTGAGAGGATGACCGGCGCCTCGGTGCGCCGCACCGGTTTGATGACAATCCGCTCCTGATGCAGAAT
>JALGTU010000014.1 GCA_029821195.1 Candidatus Zipacnadia bacterium | reverse complement strand
TATGTACGAAGAATCGCTGCGGATGCCTTTCATTGTGCGCTATCCGAGGGAAATCAAGCCGGCTACATCTAACGCGGATATGATTTTGAACAACGACTTCGCGCCGACGTTCCTCGACTACGCCGGCCTGGACATTCCCGACGACCTTCAGGGCAGCAGCATCCGCCCCTTGCTGCAAGGGCAGACTCCTGAAGACTGGCAGACGTCAATGTACTACCGCTACTGGATGCACCGTGGTGGTGGGCACACGGTTTGCGCCCACTACGGCGTGCGCACAAAGCGATACAAGCTGATCTACTACTACGGCGAGGCGCTGGATGCGCCGGGCGCGATTGACGATCCCCGGCCGCCCGAGTGGGAGCTGTTCGATCTCGACAACGACCCCATGGAGATGAACAGCGTCTACGCCGAGCCGGCCTACGCCGAGACCGTCCGGGAACTCAAAGCAGAACTGGCTCGCCTGCGCGATGATGTGCAGGACTACAGCGCACCGTGGACTGAGTAGTTGGGTGCCGCGCCTGGCCTAGTCCAACCGGACGGAGACGAAGCGGGAGGTCGGGTTCTCGTAGCTGGGCGCCAGCGTCGGCCACCATATCGTCTTCTCGCCGGGCTGAGTGCGCTTGGAGCGAACGACCTGCACGCGGATTGTGTCGGGCACATGCTCCTGCCACTCGGGAATGGCCGCCAGCCGACCTGCGCGGCGGCCTTGAGGCCCTCGGCATCCCAGGCCTCACACTCGGCGCTGTGGTGGTAGCCATCCCAGAAGATCGGCTCGTACTTGAGCGAGTCCAGGATCTGGCCCCGCGAGTTGACCAGTATCTCGTAATAGCTCGGCAGGCCCAGCGGAAAGCCCCGGCCTGAGTCTATCTGGATGCCAAACAGGTCGTCACCGGTGCCCGCCGGGTCGTCACGCTCGGCTGCGTTAGCGACCAACTGATCCGGCGTCGCCTCGGCCAACCGAGCCGCGATGAAGAGGCGCTCGTCATCGTGCGCCAGCCAAACATTCGTCGCCGCCTCGGGCGTCTCCCCCATTTCCCACTTCACCAGCGAAATGGGCGCAGGTTGCTGCCAGCTTGCCTCGTCAAGCACGCCGTTGGGCACCGGCGGCGCTTGCACCCGCTTAGCTGTGAACTCGGGCGCGGGGCCGCCGTACTTCCGGAACTGCGCAGCCTCGGCGAAGAAGTCGGCGTGGGCCTCTGCATAGAACTCGACCCTCTGGGCATATATACTCCCCTCAGGTGCGGCGGCCCGGGCTTCGTCGAGATATGCTCTGAGCTGGTCAACGACGTCGGCTGTGTAGGTCTCGCCGTAAATCTGCTGCTTGGTGCAATTGTAGACGTCCTCGGGAGCACGAGTAATCCAGCGACTGTTCTCCCAGGTGCTGATTTGCAGGTTGAAGAATTTGCCCATCGGCTGCTTTGCCGGGCCGAACATCTTGTCATAGAAATCGCTGAGTAGCCTGTCCACCCGCTGCCCGGGGTTCCACAGGGCCTTGTGGTTCAGCCACCCGATCAGCAGTGTCAACTTAGCTTTGTTGCCATATTTCTGGCTCAAGCCGTTGTTGAATACACCCATAACAAAGGGCTGGTACTCGCGATAGAAGCGGAACAGCACGTGCGGGGAGTACATCGGCGCTTCGTGGAAGCGGTTGGGATAGTAGAAATACTCCCAGATATAGAAGCGCTTGCGGTCGTGGCCGAGCAGCTCAATCCACTCGTCAATGACCTTGTGCTCGACGTCCCATATCCACGGCTCTTTCTGCATCGTCGTCCCGCTTAGCATACAGTACATTATGTCGAGGTTGTCCGGGATCTCCACGGTGTGCGGGATGGTCTCGAAGCCGGAGTAGGCGTTGGCGCCGACCCGCCGGCCTGGCCAGCGTTGGGCAACCCCGCGCGCCAGTGCGGCAGCGTAGCCGAAGATTATCTCAGAGAGCTTGCCCCGAGGGTCATTAAGTCGCCACTTAGCGCGGCAGCGTGGGCAAGTGCAGTGAAATATCTTCTCACTGTCCTGTGGGCAAAACTTGACGTACCAGGCGTTGGGTCGGGTGTACGAACTCATCCAGACGCTCTTGCCGGTCTTATCGTATTGGGCGATATTCGCCAGGTCCTGCTCAACCACGCCCGGCTCGGTATAACAGAGGTGATTCGTGTGACAGGAAGTGTCTTCGGGGTCCATCATCCGGGTGCCGTCGGGGCGGAGGGCGAAGTATTCGGGATGCTCAGCGCCAAACGCCTTCGCCCACGGCAAGCCGTGAGTGTGATTCGCCCAGAAGCCGGTGCTGTTGCCAGGCCGAGCGACCGGCAGCCACTCAGGTCCGGAACCAATACCTCCGCCCAGACGCAACTGGAAAGCGGGCGCCATCACCACGGTCATCGGCTCGACCACCAGCGTCTTTTTCGCGGGAATAACCGTGCCCAGCTCGCCGGGGAAATACCACCGTACCCCGGCAACGCGTTCCAGGAATTCGTAAACTCCCCACAGCGTCCCGCGGTCTATGCCCGCCTGCCAGTTGCCCTCGGGTGCGATTTCGCCGAGGATCGTGACCGAGTCGGCATCGGTGCGAATAATAAACCCCTCGGGCTTCAGACCCTCAGGGGTTATGTTGCGCTGCTTGGTAAGCGAACTGCGGCCCACCAGGATCAGAATCTGGTCGTCGGGTGCTTGCGAGGCCTTGACGATAGGCAGCTTGGCCCCGGTGACCTGCTCGACATAGAGCTGAAGCTGCTCCGCCGCGTATTCGGTGGTCAGACTGGCGCTGAAGCCGCCGGCCTTGACCCGGCTGATGATCGCGTCAGGCTCGTCGGCCACGACAATGGTCGCAGCGGGCTGGCCATCTTTGACTATGACCAGCTTGGGCGCTTCTTCTGCGGCGAGGGCCGCACCGACAAGGATAAACATCCAGATAACTGCAGCAAACGAAAAGAATCGGTTCACTTCATTCACCCTTTCTCAATTATGCGATGCTGCACAGTTACTACCACTTCTGAGACTTCTTCGCTTCTGCGAAGAAATCCGAGTGAGCGTCGGCGTACCACTGCACTCGCCGCGCGTAGATACTGCCCTCCGTCGCCATCATCTTGGCCCTTTCCAGCAGAGCGATCAGCCGCTCGATCACTTCGCGGGGATAGGTCTCGTAGTAGAGTTGACCCTTGGTGACACCGTAACCCCAGCCCGGCGCCCGCCCAACCCAGTCGGTACCTTCCCAGCGGTCAATGATCAGTGTAAAGAATTCTTTCATTGGCTTTTCGGCCGGGCCAAACATCTTCTGGTAAAACTCAGCCAGCAGTTCATCTACGTCCTGGCTGGGGTCCCACAGGACTCTGTGCCATAAATAGGCAATCAGCCAGGTCAGCTTGCTCTTGTTGCCGTACCGTATGCCCAGACCGTTGTTGAAGGCACCCTTTACGTGGGGCTGGTTCTCGCGGTAGAAGCGCCACATTACGTGCGGCGAAAACATGGGCGCTTCGCCGAAGCGGTTGGGATAGTAGAAGTATTCCCAGATATAGAAGCGGCTGCGGTCGTGGCCAAGCAGTTCGACCCATTCACTGATGCGCTTGCGTTCCTGCTCCCAGAACTCCGGCTCCTTCTGGAGTGTGCTGCCCCAGAACATACAGTACATCACGTCGAGATTATCGGGTATCTCCACGGTACGGGGCACGTTGAGGAAGCCGGCGTACGCATTTGCACCCACCCGCCGGCCCGGCCAGCGCTCGCCGACCGCATTGGCCAGCCGGGCGGCATACCCGAATACGATTTCGGAGAGCTTGGCGTCCTGCCCGCCAACTCCCTCGTACGGGCGCCAGAGGGCCTGGCAGCGCGGGCAGGTGCAATGGCGCACGACCTCCGTATCCTGAGGACAAAACTTGACGTACCAGGCGGTGGGACGAGTATACGAGTCCATCCAGACGCTGCGGCCGGTCTTGTCGTACTCCGCGATGTTCTTTATCTCCTGGGCGAGCACGCCCGGCTCGGTGTAACAGAGGTGGTTGGTATGACAGGAGGTGTCTTCGGGATCCATCATCCGGGTGCCGTCGCGCCGGAGAGCGAAGTATTCGGGATGCTCAGCGCCGAAGGCCTTGGCCCACGGAAGCCCGTGAGTATGGTTGGCCCAGAAGCCGGTGGAATTACCGGGCCGGGCCACCGGGAACCAGTCAATGCCGGAGGAGGGAACCGCCCCGGTGCGGTATTGGTAGGCCGGAGCCTTGACCAGCGTCATCGGTGGCACGGTAATCGTTTGCTGCTTAGGGATGACAATGCCCAGATCGTCTTCGCCGGCAAAATACCAGCGAATGCCGCAGACACGCTCGAGAAACTCGTAAACTCCCCACAACGTCCCGCGGTCTATCCCCGCCTGCCAGTTGCCCTCGGGGCCGATCTCGCCGACAATGCTAATAGAGCCGGGGTCAGTGCGGATGATAAAGCCCTCGGGGTCCAGACCATCAGGGGTAACCCCGCGTTGCTCGTTGAAGCCGCTGCGTCCCAGCAGAATGAGCGTCTGGCCAGTGGGCGCTTGCGACTCTTTGACAATAGGCAGCTTCGCCCCAGTGACCTTTGCCAGGTATAGCTGCAACTGCTCGGCGGCATATTGAGTGGTCAAGTTTGCCTTGAAAGCCCCTTGTTTGACCCAGCTTATGATCGCGTCGGGCTCATCGGCCACCACAATAGTGGCCCGGGGTTGACCATCCTGGACGATGACCAGGGCGGCGGTGCCCTCGGCCGGATGCGCCAGCCCGGCGATTGATATGACAGCGAAGGCTACGAGCGTCCGGGATACCAGTCGGGGCATGGGTTGTCACCTCTGTTTTGCGCAGGGGCTAATGGGCCGGCTCAGACTTGTGGGCCTGGTGTTTGGGCCGGCGGTTACTGTTTTTCGCTTATGCCGCGAGTGGATTTCACCAGCGTGAAGCGATAACCTGCCTTGGCCAGGTCTTCGCCAACGCACTCGACCCGGTCAGGATCGTCATATATGCCTACGATCGCGCCGCCCGAGCCGGGGAACTTGGCCGGAAGCCCGTGCCGGCGAGCAATCTCAATCATCGCCAGGTTTTGCTGACCGAGGGCCTCGTCACCGTACAGCCGCCGGCGCAGGTCGAAGTTGTTGTCCATCAACTCACCGAAAGTCCGAAAATCGCCGTTTTGCAGCGCCGCGTAGCCCGCAGCGGCATAATCGGCAAGCTCCTTCATCCCGGCGATGACCTCGGGGTCACCCTCGTCGTAGCGGAACCGCATCGGATTATGAGCCTTGCCGGAGGTAACCGTTGCGTGCGGGTTCCAGGCGACGTACATCGGGGGCAACAACTCCAGAGGTATTGGCTCGTAGCCCCCGTGGCCGTGCTGCGCCATATATTCCGGGTTGAAGTCCATATAGACGGCGCCGCCGTAGACCTGGACGACGCGGTCTTGAAGACCGGCCTGAATATCGAGCTCCTCCGTCTCCACCGACAACACCAGGTGGGGCTGCAAGTGCCGGGGAATGTCATCATCGGTCAGTTCGTAGAACTCCATCAGCCCCTGGATAGTGGCGGTGACAATGGCACTGGAGCCGGCCAGTCCGACCTGGCGAGGGATATTGGTGTCATACTGGATGGTAAAGCAGTCGTCGGCGAGAGCGATATCGTGCTCGCGGCAATAATCATAGAACCGCTTGCACGCCGCGTAAACCAGGCGGATACCGCCGTGGTAGCCGTCGCGAGAGGCGACCCGGGCCAGTTCATCGAAGCTGCTGAAGCTGAAGGGATCGAAGTGGGGATGGGGGATAATCCGGACCTGCGGGCTATAACGTATCGTGACCGAAGCCCAGAAGTTATCAATCATTGCTGCGATAGTTTTGCCCCCGAATCCGTCGGAGGGGTTACCCAGCAACCCGACACGGGAGCCGACGTATTTGTGAATCACTTACATTCCCCACGCCTTCCTACGATAGACCATCGCCATCTGAACCGCTACGAACTCACTATCCATTTTACTTTGCACCACCCCGCCCGTCAACCAGGCGAGCGTGCTCGCCAGTTACGTCGGGTGGTGAGCGCCCAGAGCAAGCACAGGAAGGTCATAACCCCACCAACGAGGAACCAACCATTGACAACTGACAGGCACGACCGGGCGATGGAGAGGTGGCCGACTCATGCGAATCAACCAGTTATTGCTTGCGGCTCTAATTGTCACTACGGGTCTGACGATGATTAGTCAGGCTACAGCAGGCGTGGACAACGTCCGCTTCGAGGACGAAAAGCTCTACGTTGACGGCAAGCCGTTTTTCTTCTGGGGATTCATCTGGCGCAGCGGCGCCAACTCCTTCGAAGAGATGAAGAAGTTCCACTTCAATGCCTGCCTGGGCAAGCTAAGCCAGGCTCAGTTCGACGAGGCGGCGGAGGTGGGCATCTATCTGATGGCGCCGCACAGCTCTACCACGAAGTCGCCGCCCGAGTGGGTGGTCCACCATCCCGCAATGATCGCCTACTTTACCGGCGACGACGTGGCCGGGCAGAAGGGACGAGAGAAACAACTCAAGATCGTCGAGCAGATCCGCAAAGTTGACCAGAGCCATCCCACTACCGCCGACCTCAACGGCCGCTCTATCGAATCGGACATCCTGTTCGTGGATATCCTGGACATCTACGCACCCTACGCCTACCCGCTGCCCCGGTACGGCTTCCGCTGGTATTTCGAGGACTTCCTGGATAAGCTGCGCTACGGCGTGGGCCGCAAGTATATGTGGACGGCGATGCAGAGCGCCTCTATTTACGGCGCCCATGGGCGGATGGGCTTTACCTGGAAGGATATGCAGCAGTACCCCGCGCCCGGGCAGTTCCGGCTGCTGTGCTGGGGATCAATCGCCCACGGCCTGCGCGGCTTTATGTTCTGGAAAGACCGCGGCCTGCTCCCGCCGGATATGGACAACGGTGACCGCACGGCCGAGTCGGTGATAATCGCTCTAGAGCTGGAAGTCATTGGTGATGAGATAGTCGCCGGCGATGAGGTGCGCGACGGCGCGGCATGCGCCGACCCCGAGATTGACGTGGGGCGCATTGACCTGGCCGACCACACTATCCTGATAGCTAGCCTCATCCGCGATAACTACACTTACGCTATGGACGAGGCGCTGAGCCAGGTAGAACTCACCTTGCCACGCCCGCCCCAGCTCGAGGGCGAGCTGCGCGCGTATAGCTTCGGCTTTCCCACGCTGGAGCCGGTGCCGCTGCGCGAAGAAGGTGGGCAGCTCATCGTCGGCCCACACGATGTCGAAATATGTGACACTATCGTCATCGAAGAGGCCGGCTCCTGCCAGTTTGAGCACGCCGCACAGATCAGCGAGCGCCTACCCGAGGCCGCTGCGACGGCCCAGGCACTGCTGCGCTACCTGCACGAGAAGATGTACTACGTCAACCGGCACTTGCTGGACCTGGATGTGGATGTGCCGGCAGCGCGCGCTGCCTACAACAAGGCAATCGCGCTCAAGCAACAGAGCGCGCAGGAGTGTGACGCTGGCCAGTTTACCCAGGCATTCCAGACGGCTCGGGCTGCCCAGCGCAGCTACCGGCAGATGCTCTACGAGTATCGTGAGTATGCAGAGCAGTTCCGCAAGTACGCGCCCGAGCCGATGCACCTGTACTTGATGATGCCCTACGACTTGCCCAAATACTTTGCCTCTTTTGATCACACCACTGTGCGCTTATCCGACTAGCACAAAGAGGGGCGTTCACAGTTGAGAGCCGAACTGCAGTTCGCAATGGTCGTGGTAGTGGCCTGCCTTGTACAATCCCAAGTACTATGGGACCCTTGAGTTCGAGTAAGATGTCATAGAAAAGTACTAGGTTTGGCACTTGCCGAGCAATGTGGTCTTTGCGTACCGATACTCTAGCTTGACAAAGGAGGACGGCAGAATGAAATTGCACATAGTAATGCTGTTGGTGGGGGCGATCACTGCGCTGTCTGTGGTCAACTGCGCGGCGGGCAGTATTGCCCTGGTCAAAAACGGTCAGCCCGCCGTGGACATCGTGGTCCCCGATGGGATGAACCCGGTGGAGAAGTGGGCTGCCGAGGACCTGGCGCTGTACCTGGGCAAGATGGCGCGAGCGACGTTCGAGCCAGTTCCGGAGAGCCAGTTCACGAAAGACGAAGGTAAGTTCGTGATCTACGTGGGCGCGACGGCCCCCGGCCAGGCGCTGCTCGCCGAGGCTGGCGAACTTGGACCCGATGAGTTCATAATGGCCGGAGGGACCGACTCAGGCCAACTGGTCATCATCGGCCGAGACGAGCCGTACGATCCCGAGGCTGAAATCAAGAAACAAAACGACCGGGGTAGCCTCATCGAGGGCATCGGCGCGCGCAGCAGTCTCGGCACTTGCCGGGGCGTATGGTATCTTCTGCGCAACTATGGCGGCGTACGCTGGTACATCCCTGGCGAGATCGGTGAGGAGGTGCCGAGCTCCGATACACTAAGTCTGCCCGCCTCAGTGCGGGTCCGCAAGGCGCCGGACTTTCAGATGCGCGATTTGCGTGCGCCGCTGAACCGGACGTCCCTCGATTTCACGCGTTGGTATTTCCGAGTGGGCTACGGCTGGGCGGGCGCTGCGCCCTGGGCTAATCACAGTCATCATTGGATTGGACCTGCGATAAAGGAATCCGGCCACAACGAGTTCTACGCGATGTACGACGGCAAGACCAATGTGCGGACGTCCTACCCCGTCTACCTGTGTCTCAACGCGCCGGGCTTGCCGGCGTTCTGGGCTGACCAGGTGGTGAAGTACTTCGAGGACAACCCGCTTCCTCCTGGCAGTTCGTACCCCATATCGCCAGCAGACGGCTACAGCGTCAGAAACATCTGTGAATGCCCGCTGTGCATCCTGGATAAGCGCGAGGGTGAGCGGCGGGAGGCCCGGCACGAGCACGAGGGCTTCCAAAACCGCAACTACTGCTCGCACTACGTCTTTCCCATCGTGGCGAAGGTGGCCGCGCTGGTCAAGGAGCGAGTGCCCGATCACTTCATAAGCTGCATCGCGTACGCCAACTACGGTCAACCACCTCAGAACGTCGAGCGGTTCCCGGACAACGTGGGCATTCAGATCTGCAAAGCCCGGCACGGCTATACAGACCCCACCAGAAAGGAAGCAGCCCGTGCCAAGATAAGGGCCTGGGCCGAGAAGTGCCAGGCGCTATCCGTGTGGGAGTACTATCTGCAGCACTACTGGGCCCGTCCCGAGCCCATGGTGGTGCC
This sequence comes from Candidatus Zipacnadia bacterium, assembly GCA_029821195.1. Classification (GTDB taxonomy): domain Bacteria; phylum Armatimonadota; class Zipacnadia; order Zipacnadales; family Zipacnadaceae; genus JALGTD01. Next base: position 23,392 of record JALGTU010000014.1, on the reverse strand, counting down.
TCATCTCATCGCCGAAGACTTACAATGGCTCAAGGGCAAGTCACTCGGTGAGCAGATAGAAGTGTATCACCTGTTCAACCGGTCGCCACTCGACGGCGGGTACCTGGGAATGAACGGGCTGACCTACTACGTCACCGGTCGCTTCCTGGAGGATGCCGACCAGGATATCGAGCAGGTGCTGGCGGAGTACTTTGACCGCTACTACGGCCCCGCGGCGAAGACGATCCAGAGCTTTTATCGGATGATCGAAGAGGAGGCTCCCTACAAGCCCCAGGCCGGCTCCGAGGAGGACTGGTACGACGTCGAGTTTGCCCGCCAGGCGTTGAATCGTCTGCACAACGCACGCCAACAGGTTCCCGACGACAGTAAGTACGCCACGCGCATTGATATGCTGATATACGACTACCAGCCCTGGCTCAACCTGGTGGAGCAGAAGATGAATCCGCCGGCGTACCGATGCAGGAAGGCCCAGACTGCTCCTCAAGTGGACGGCGAGTTGGACGAGGCCTGCTGGGACGGGGCCGACCAGATACCCCTGTATCTCACGATGGGGTATGCGGAACGGGGCGGCTTCCCCGATACCATGGGGATTGACTGCCGCATGGTGCATACTACCGACGCTCTATGGGTGGGGGCACGGGTCCCCAGTGACGCCGACCGGAAGAACCGGGGACGCGTACCCGAGCAGCTTGAGGTCGCGCTTTGTTCACCAGAGGGACGACGGTATGTGCTCACAGTGGTTCTCCCCCGCAAGGTCCAGAGCACCGTTTATGCGCCCGGCGCAGATGAAAGCGAAGAATGGCCGGTTGATGTTGAGGTTGCCGACAACTCCCGCTATTTTGGCAATGACAAGAACACGTGGCAAGTGGAAGTCAAGCTGCCGCTGGCCGATCTGGGTACGGACCCGTTGGCGAGCGGATGGCGGATGAACGTGAAGCTGCGCTCCTGGCGCATGCTAAAGAGTCCGCTCATCTGGGCCGAGCCGATTATGTCCCAACGCCGGGGTAATACTCGCTATGTCCTCACCTGGCAGCCAGAGGCCAAGGGCTTCTCGTACAATCCCAAGTACTACGGGACCCTCCAGTTCGAGTGAGGTGCGCAGGATAGTGCCCAGGTCTGGCGAACAGCAAAATCACAATCGGTCTTGGCACCACGTATTGTCGGGCTATCTCAATACTTGTCCTACAGGAGGATGGCAGAATGAAACTGCAAATACTGGTGTTGTTGATGGTAGTGAGCATTGCCGTGCGCGTTGCTAGCTGCGCGGCGGCGGAGGGCATTGATTTGGTCAAGAACGGCCAGCCCGCCGTGGATGTCGTGATTCCGAATACGCCGAACGCGATCGAGTCGTGGGCAGCGGACGACCTGGTGACCTACCTGGGCAAGATGGCGGGCGTACGCTTTCAGGCCGTCCGGGAAATGGCCTACGCCAAAGCCGAAGGCCGGTTTGTGATCTACGTCGGCACTACCGGGCCCGGCAAGGCGCTGCTCGCCGAGGCCGGCGAACTCAGACCCGATGAGTTCATAATGGCCGGAGGCACGGATTCCGGACAGTTGGTCATTGTGGGCCGAGATGAGCCCTACGACCCGGAGGCCGAGGTCAAGAAGCAAGAGGAGCGGGAGAGTGTGATCAAGGGTATCGGCACGCGCAGCAACCTGGGGACGTGTCGGGGTGTCTGGCACCTGCTGCGCAAGTACGGTGGGGTGCGCTGGTATCTTCCGGGGGAGCTCGGTGAAGTTGTCCCGCCCGCGGAGATGCTCGATTTCCCGTCGTCGGTACTGATCCGCAAGGTCCCCGATTTTCCGATGCGCGACTTGCGCCCGGGGCTAAACTGGACCACCGAGGAGTTCGTCCGCTGGTATTTCCGAGTCGGCTACGGCTGGCCCGGCCCGGGAGTTTTCTGTCACCACAGCCATAGCAAGATTGGCAAGGCGGCCGAGAAGGCGGGCCGGACCGACTTCCTGGCGCTGAAAGCGGACGGGACCAAACGAGGCACTGGCTACCTGTGCCTGAATGCACCAGGCCTGCCCGAGTTCATCGCCGACCTGATGGTGGAGTACTTCGAGACGCATAACTATGCCCCAGGCAGTTCGTACTTGCTGGGGCCGATGGACGGCTACGGCCCCGCGCACATCTGCGAGTGCCCGCTGTGCATCCTGGACAAGCGCGAGGCCGAGCGGCGCCAGCAGGAGAACCCGAACCCAGGCTTCTCCCGCCGAAACTATTGCTCAGACTACGTCTTCCCCATCGTGGCGAAGGTGGCAAAGCTAGTCAAGGATCGGGTTCCGGAGCATTTCGTGACCTGTTTCGCTTACAGCAACTACAGCATGCCACCGGAGGACATCGAGGTCTTCCCCGACAACGTGGGCATCGAGCTGTGTGGTCCCTCGGTCGAAACGATCGGCCTGTGGTCCGAGAAGGTCAAGCACATTGGTATCCGGGAGTGGTACCTCTGGCACTACTGGACCCGCGCTGACCCGGTGGTTGACCCACATCGCGTTGCCGAGCTATGGCAGTTTGCCAAGGGGAGGAACGTGGAGGGCCTGAGGGCGGAAACAAGCTCCACGTTCCTCACCGCTCCGTTAGAAGGCGGACTGCTCGCGATGGACGGATTGAACTACTACATCACCGCCCGCTTCCTGGAAGATGCCGACCAGGACGTTGACCAGGTCCTCGCCGAGTATTTTGACTTGTTCTACGGCCCTGCGGCCAAGACCATGGCAGCCTTCTATCACGACATCGAATATGAATGGCCCAAGCGCCCCAGGTCGGCCTACCATGCAGAATCGTACGACGATAGCGCTGAGTTTGCCCGCAGTATGATGGACCGACTGCACCAGGCACGCCGGCAGGTGCCCGAAGACAGCAAGTACGCTCAGCGCATTGATATGCTAATCCACGACTACCAGCCGTGGGTGACGCTGCTGGACCAAAAAGTCAACCCGCGCACGTACCGCTGCCGGGTGTCAGAAGCAATTCCCAACCTGGATGCTGTGCTTGACGACGCTTGCTGGATCAGCGTGCAGCAGATGCAGTTCTACCTGTCTCAGGGCTATCCGGACAGAGGCGGCTTCCCCGATGGCCTGGGCAGCTATTGCTGCATCATTCGCAACGCCGACGACCTCTACGTGGCGGTGCGAGTGGGCACTGACGCCGGGCCGACAGAACGCAAGCGCCGGGGAAATGAGAAGTTCGAGCTTATCTTCTGCTCGCCGGAAGGGCGCCGGTATATGCTGCGGGTCAGCCACGGCGCAAAGACCTCGGCCACTTACGCCCCCAATTCAGACGAAAAGGCGAAATGGCCGTTTCATGGCGAGGTCACCGACAAGCTCGGCGAGGGCGAATGGACCTTCGAGATGCGGCTGCCGTTGGCCGACCTCGGCATAGAGAAGCCCGAAGACGGCTGGCGGATCAACGCCAAGCTCTGGTCGCATCGCATAATTCATAGTCCGCTGCTCCTGGGCAAGCCGTATATGCAGCACTATCGGGGCAAGATTATGCACATCTGCACCTGGCAGCCAGAGGGCCAGACCAAGGCCAGCCTCGGCGGCTTCGCCTACAATCCCAAGTACTACGGGAGCCTCCAATTCGAGTAATGCAGGGGAGGATAACGCGCAGGTCTGGCGAATAGAAAAGCATTGGGTTCGGCACTTGCCGAATAGCTCAATCTTCGGACGTGCATAATAGCTTGACAAAGGAGGATGGCAAGATGAAATTGCACGTAGTAATGCTGTTAGTGGGGGCGATGACTGCGCTGTGTGTGGTCAACTGCGCGGCGGGCAATATTGCGCTGGTGAAGGACGGCGCGCCTGCCGTGGATGTGGTGATCCCCGACGCGCCAAACGTGCTCGAGTCGTGGGCCGCGGACGACCTGGTGACTTACCTGGGCAAGATTGCGGGGGTGCGCTTTCAGGCAATTCGGGAAATGGCCTACCGTAAAACGGAGGGCCACTTCGTCATCTACGTCGGCGCTACGGCGCCCGGCAAGGCGCTGCTCGCCGAGGTCGGCGAGCTAGACCCGGATGAGTACGTGATGGCCGGCGGGACCGATTCGGGACAGTTGGTCATTGTGGGCCGAGATGAGCCGTACGACCCCGACGCCGAGGTCAAGAAGAACGATGATCGGCCCTCGAGCATAGAAGGGGTTTCCCGGCGCACCAGCATGGGCACCTGCCGGGGCGTATGGCATTTCCTGCGCGACTACGGCGACGTACGCTGGTATCTGCCCACTGAAATTGGCGAGGAAGTACCTGAGGCGACGGCCCTGGAGTTCCCCGGGTCGGTGCAGATCCGCAAGAAACCGACTCTGAATTTCCGCGATATCCGCGCCCCGCTCAATGTCTGCAATCCGGAGTTCGTCAAGTGGCATTTCCGCGTCGGCTTTGGCGGGGCCGGCCCGTGCCCGATGGCCAACCATAGCTGGCACAAGATCGCCAAGGCCATTATCGCCTCCGGACACAACGAGTTCTTCGCGATGAAAAACGGCAAAACATTAGTGAGTAAGAGCTACCCGGTTTATCTGTGCACGAATGCGCCCGGGCTGCCGGAGTTCTACGCCGAGCAGGCTATCAAGTACTTCGAGGGCCACAATCTGGCCCCGGGGGCTTCATATCCGATAATGCCGCCGGACGGCTTCAACGCCACGCACATCTGCGACTGCCCGCTGTGTATCATGGATAGGAAGCTGGGGCTGCGCAAGCAGGAGGAGGGGGGCCTGCCCTTCCACAGCCAGGACTACACCTCACACGTAGTCTGGCCGCTGGTGGTCAAGGTGGCTGAACTGGTGAAGGACCGCTTCCCCCAGTATTACATCACCAACTGCGCTTACGCCACCTACGGCATCCCGCCCGAGGGCATGACTGAACTACCGGATAACATCGGCGTGCAGATCTGTAAAGAGCGCGTCAGCCTGTATATGAACCAAGAAACCTGGGACCGCGACTGGGCACGGATTAGCACCTGGTCAAAGATGACTCCCAACATCTCGATCTGGGAGTACTATCTGTACAAATACTGGGCTAATCCTATCCCGCTGATCTGCCCGCGGGTGATTGCTAAGGACTTCCAGTTTATGAGTGGCAAGATCAAGGGCGAGCAGATCGAGATCGAGTCGCTGTTTCAGCACGCTTTGGTGGAGAACGGCCACATTGCGATGGACGGGCTAAACCTCTACGTCACCGCCCGCTTTATGGAAGACCCCGACCAGGACATCGAAGAGATGCTCGACGAGTACTACCGGCGCTTCTACGGGCCGGCGGAGAGGACCATGCGGGTATTCTACGAGGAGCTGCAGCGAGCCTGGAGCGAAAGCCACCCCGAGCGCGGTCGGCGCGAAGACAAATACGAGTTGCCCTTCGCCCAGCTTTGTATGAAGCGGCTCCGCGAGGCCCGCCAGCAGGTGCCCGACGGCAGCAAGTACGCCCAGCGGATTGACATGCTCATCCACGACTATCAGCCCTGGGAAACCTTGCTGGACCAGAAGGCCAACCCGCCGACTTATGCCGCCATATCCGCGGTTCCGAATCTGGACGGTGAGCTCGACGATCCGTGCTGGCTGGCGGCCGAACCGATGACCTTCTATCGCACCCAGGGGACGGCGGAGCGCGGCGGCTTCTACGACTATCTGGGCAGCAGCTGCCAGATTGTCTACTCCGACGATGCCCTCTATCTGGGCGTGCGCGTAGGCTCGGATGAAGACCCCAAGAAGAAGGCCGAGAGCTTCCAGGCGATGTTCTGCTCGCCGCAGGGGCAGCGTTACGTACTGTCGGTCAACGGCGCGGGCAAGGCCAGTGGCAAGCTGTACCATCAACCGGAGAATAGCGCCAGCAAGGCCTGGTCGCCCCAGGCGGAGGTGGCCGACAGCCGCAGCGAGGGCCAGTGGCTGCTGGAGATCAAGATCCCGTTGGCCAGCCTGGGCATGGAAGATCCGGCAGAAGGCTGGAAGGTCAATGCCAAGATCGTCTCCTACTACAAGCTGAAGAGCCCGCTAATCCTGGTCAAGCCGATTATGCTGAGCAAGCGGGGCAAGACCCCCTACGTTCTGAGTTGGCAGCCAGAGGGCCAGACCCGCGAGAGTAAGGGCGGCTTTGCTTGCAATCCCAAGTACTGGGGCGCGCTGAAGTTCCAGTGATGTCCGAGGTGACCCGTGAACTCAGCGCCAGAGCCGGTACCGTCTCAAGGCGGTGCCGGCTTCTTCTTTCCTGTGCATGACAGACGACTGCGGCGGGCAATCCGGCGGCTCACAGTTCGAAGGACGGATCCAGAGGCAGGGCTACTTCTTCGCCGCTATCGGCTGACTTGTACATGGCCAGCGCGATCTCGAGGGTATGGCGCGCGCTCTGGGCAGTGACGCGCGGCTCGCGGTCTTCACGAATGGCCGCGACCATATCCTCCATTACCCGCTGGTGCTCCATATAGCCGATATCCGCAGCCCCCCCGGCACCGGTGAGCGCCGCAGCGCTGCCGATCCGCCGCGCCTCCTGGTCACCGGGCTGCTCATGCTCGAAGTCCCACATCTCCAGCCGTTCACCAACCATTACCGCCGTCCCCTGCGTCCCGTTGATCTCGATGCGGATGTCTGTACCCGGATAGAAGGCAGTTGAGGCCTGGACGACGCCGCGGGCCCCCTTCTCAAAGTGCAACGTTGCCAGCAGCGTGTCTTCGACCGTAGGCACATCCCGGTGGGCCACGTTGGTCATCTCCGCCCATACCCTGGCCACCGGACCCACCAGATGTTGAAGCAGGTCAATATAGTGGATGCCCTGCTGGATGGTCACCCCCGCGCCCTGGCTACGGTCCTGCAGCCACGGGGCACGTTGATAGTAATCCGCCGGCCGGTACCACTTGACATAGGCATCACCCTGGAGAATCTTGCCGAATCGGCCCGTCTCGCAGGCCTGCTTCATCGCCTCAATGGCCGGTCGGAACCGCACGTTGAGACATATCGCCAGCTTGCGGCCTGCCGCGGCGAAGGCCGCGGCCATCGCGTCTACCTGGGACAGCTTCATATCCGGCGGCTTCTCGACGACGCAGTGCTTACCAGCCTGGGCCACGCGGATGGCGTTGTCGGCGTGCGTGGCATTGGGCGTGAGCACATTTATCACGTCAATGTCGTCGCGCTCGAACAGCTCATCAACGCTCACTGCCTCACAGTAGTACTTCTCGGCCACCTCGCGCGCTCTATCCTCGACGACATCAGCGACGGCCGCCAGCTCGGCCTCGTCGGAGTGAATCAGCGCGTCGCAGTGGAACTGAGACACCATCCCACAGCCCAGCAACCCAAAACGAATACGCTCACGCATTCAGTACCACCTTCCTTGACAGGTTTTGGCGATCACGAGGGAATGAGAAGAGCTTTGAGCGCCTTCTGGCTCTCAATGTCGGCGAAGACCTGCTCCCAGTTCTCCAGCCGCTCGCGATGGGATATGAGTGCATCAGCATCAATCTTGCCCTTCGCCAGCAGACTTATGGTGCGATCCCAGGCCTCATAACGGGTAGACAGGTTGAAGTAGACCGTGCAATCTTTGAACATCGCCTGGTCCCAGTCCAGTTCGATCTTCTTGCCGCCCGCCATACCGATCGCGCAGATACGGCCCTGCTTGCGGACGTGCTGAAAAGCCGCGTTGATCGCCGGCCCGGCACCAGAGCATTCCACCACCAGATCCGCACCCCGCCCACCGGTCAGCTCCACGGTCAGCGCCAACGGATCCTGCTCGGCGAGGTTGACCACATGGTCAATACCGACTTTCTCCGCCGTCGGCAGGCGCAGTTCGGCATCGGCGGGTGTCCCCACAATCATCACTTCCGCTGCACCTTCAGCCTTGCAGCACATCGCCGCCATCAGCCCGATTGGCCCGGGTCCCAACACCACCACGAAATCCTCCGCCTCCATGCGGGCATTGAGCAGCACGTCGTCTACCACATTCGCCAGCGGCTCAACGAGAGCGCCGGCCTCGAACGAGACATTGTCGGGCAGGCGGTGGAGCAGTTCCTCCGGCATTACCAGGTATTTGGTGAACGCGCCGTCAATGCCCCAACCGGGCGCACGCTTATCTGCACAGAGTTGGCGATTGCCGGTGCGGCACAGGTAACACTTGCCGCAGGCCCGGGTATGCGGCTCGGCGACCACCCGCTCGCCAGGCTGGTAGTCCGCAACGCCCTCACCAAGCTCCGCGATCACCCCCGCGAACTCGTGCCCCATAATCACCGGCGGCCAGTACGGGAACTGATCGTGCCGCACGTGAATGTCGGTGCCGCACACGCCGGCTGCCTTTACCTCAATCAGCACTTCTCCGGGCTCAGGGCTGGGCTTGGGCATGTCTCGCAGCTCCATATTGCCCGGCCCTTTAGCAGTCTTAACCAGAGCCAACATCTACATACCTCCCCTTACGCTAGCCACACCAGCTTCGCACAAAGTCCAGCAGGATGCCAGCACCCGTGAGCAGGTCGCCCCCGGCAATATGCTCCTGGTTACTGTGCGCCACACCCAGCTCGCCCGGCCCAAAGACCACCGTAGGGATCCCGAGCTGGTTATTGTACATCCAGGCGTCACACGACGCGGTCATCGCGGCTACCTCGGCCGCCACGCCCTGCGCGCCGGCGGCCCGCTCAAGCGCCTGAACCAGCTCGTGGTCCGGCTCAATGATGCTGGCATCGTGGCGGTAGGTGAAATCAATCTCGAAATGCTCGGCCAGCCACTCGTCGCCCTCGGTGCGCAGAGCCTGGCGCATCTCGGCCATTACCTGCTCCTTGGTGCGGTCCGGCAGCAACCCCAACACGCCCTTGAAGACAGCGGTCTGCGGGGCCTGAGAGGGGAAGTCGCCGGCTTCGAGCTGACCGATGGTCAGCGGCATCGGGTTCTCAAACTGATCGAACAACGGATAGTGCCCACGGCTTTCGGCCAGGATGCGCTTGTGGTAGCTCTTGAATATCTCAATTGCGTCTATTGCCTTGTACAACGCACTGACCGTCCCGCCGGGCGCGCCGCTGTGACCAGCCCGGCCGTAGACGCTGACCTCGAACCAGACCGCGCCGCGAATCTGGGGGTGGATCCCAAAGCCGGTCGGCTCCAGCACGATGCAGGCGTCCGCACGGGGTTCTTGACGCACCATCGCGACTGTCCCGTTGCCACCGACCTCCTCTTCGATGACAAAGTGCACCTCCACGTCGCCAGCCAGCGGGATCGCCAGCTCGTCAAGTGCCATGAGCAGCAGGCAAAGCGTGGCAATCTGCCCCTTGGCGTCACACGCACCACGCCCGTAGATATTGCCGTCCACCAACCGCGCAGTAAAGGGCTGCTCGTGCTGCCGGGACGGCGGCACGACATCCATGTGGGTGTTGAAGATCACCGACTTGCCCCCGCCGCTGCCCTGGCGGACCACCCGCAGATTAGGCCGGTCGCCGTATTTGAGCCCCTTGAGCGGCGAAGAGTAGTCGGGGTCGGCTTTGATCGCCTCGGTTACCGGCACGAACTCACACACGTCGGCGACGCCGGCGAGCAGCTCGTGCAGATATTCCGCCACCGGTCCCTCGCCGCCGGCAACCGACGGGATCTCAATGAGCCGGCTGAGTATCCCCGTCGCGCGGTCGGCCTGATTTCCCAGGTAAGCTGCTATGTTCTGCTCGTCCACAACTGGCATACTCCTTAGAGGCTGCGCACTACTGCTGCCATAATGTCCACCGACTGCTCGGCTTGTTCCTCGGTGATGACCAGCGGGGGCGCGACGCGGATCACGTTACCGTAGAAACCCACCTTACCCACCAACAGGCCCCGCTCGCAGCAGCGCATAATGACCTCCTCAGTGATATCTGGCGCCGGCTCCAGGCTCTCCATATCCTTGACGAACTCCAGCCCTATCACCAGGCCCTTGCCCCGAGCGTCCCCGAGGACTTCAACTTCTTCGGCCAGCTTCTGGAGCCTACCGAGCATATACTCACCGATCCGCCGAGAGTTCTCCGGCAAGTTCTCCTCTGCCATTATGTCGAGGACAGCGTGGGCGGCGGCACACGAGAGCGGGTTGCCGCCGGTGGTACTGCTCATCTCCCCGGGGCCCAGCGACTGCATTAGACGCGATTCGGCCAATAGCGCCGCCGTCGGTACACCGCTACCGATGCCCTTGCCCAGGCAGAGCAGGTTGGGCCGCAGGTCTTCGTGCTCAAGCGCCAACATCTTGCCGGTGCGCCCGAATGAGGACTGCACTTCGTCGAGAATGAAGATCAGATCGCGTTCCTTTGCCCACTCCTGGAGACGGCTGAGCCAGCCGTCGGGCGGGAAGATGAAGCCGCTGCCGCCCTGGTATGGCTCGATGATCAGCGCGGCGAGATCGCCCGTCGAGCTGACCTCAATGATCCGGTCGGCGAACTGCTCCAGGCAGAAGAAGCCGCACTCGTCCGGATGCAGCCGGAACGGGCAGCGGAAGCAATACGGATAGGGCAGGTAGATGCAGCCGGGCATCAGCGGCCCGAAATTCTTCTTCGTGCCCATCTTTCCGGCCATAGACATCGCGCCATACGTTCGACCGTGGAAGCCGCCCCAGAAGCTGATGATTTCGTGTCGGCCGGTGTAACGCCTGGCCACACGCATGGCCGCCTCGGTGGCCTCGCTGCCGGTGGTAAGCATAAAGCAGTTGTCGAGATTGTCGGGCGTAAGCTCCACCAGCCGCCGCGCCAGCGTGACGCGCTCCGGGGTGGGAAAGTCGTAGGGATTCAGCAGGCGACCGGCCTGTTCTCGGATGTACTCGACGTGCTGGGGGTGGCAGTGACCCACGTTGGTCACCAGCACGCCCGAGGTCCAGTCTATGTACTCGTTGCCGTCCACATCCCAGACGCGACAGCCTGCGGCGTGGTCCCAGACGATTGGCGCCTGCTGGCTGGTGCAGCCGGGCTCATAGGTATCAGACAGCGCAAGCAACTCCGCTGACTTGGGTCCTGGTATGTGATACTTGGGTTCCAGTGTGCTCACCTCTGCATAAACTCAGCTAGTGCTACTCTCGGATGGTAGGACAGGCGTCTCGCCTGTCCGGTCTTAAGCATCACACGATACTGCCCAATGCTCGACAGGCGAGACGCCTGTCGTACCGAACGGCGACGAGCAAAAAAACATAGGGCGCTCTCCTACACTTCGCGATATACCCGGTCACCGAGCACTTGCTCGACTTGCGGATTGATGGTCGAGAGAGGCGGCTCGCCTGCCAGACAGCGGTAGACATCTTCCAGGATATCCTCCCGGATCTGCCAGCCGGACTCCTCCGAGTACCAGGCGAGATGGGCCGATAGAGTGGCATTCTCCTGCTGGAGCAGGCCCAGGTCCCCCGGCGGCGGCTCGATTTCGTAGACGTCAACACCCGCCCCGGCGATCCAGCCCTCTTCCAGAGCCTTCGTGAGCGCCTCGGTATCCACAATCGCCCCCCGGGCGGTGTTAACCAGATAAGCGCTCGGCTTCATCATCTGGAGCTTCTCTTCGTTAATCATATGGCGCGTCTCGTCGTTGAGCGGGCAATGAAGAGTGACGATGTCGGATTCGGCCAGCAGCTCGTCCAGTTCGTAGCGCCGGTCAATGCCCAGATACCGCAGGTGCTTCTCAGGGAGGTAGGGATCGCAAATGATCCGGCGCATCCCGAAGCCTTCGGTGCGGTGATAGACGCGCGAGCCGATGCGCCCGCAGCCGATGATGCCCAGCGTCTGGCTCTTGAGGCGATGAGCCGGCCTGAGGCCCGAGAAATCCCACTGGCCCTTTTCGACCGCCAACTCTAGTAGATGCCGGCTCTGAAACAAGCCGCGCGCACATGCCATCATCAGGGCTACGGTCTGCTCAGCTACTTCCTCCAGGCAATACTCGGGCTCGTTGGCCACGCGAATCCCACGGGCCGCCGCCGCCCCCAGGTCTATGTTGTCGTAGCCCACCCCGTGGCGGATGATGAGCTTGCACCGCTCCAGGGCGTTGATGATCTCGGCAGTAATCGGCCTCATATTGACGATGAGCACGTCCGCATCGCGGATCGCGGCAATAACCTCCTCCTGAGGCGCGAACTTGAGCTGGTAGGCGGCGAACTCGATGTCGCGCTTGGCCAGCTCTCCGGCCTCCCAGTCCAGATCAGGTTCAATGTAGTCGGTGACAACGACCTTCGCTCGGCTCACTGGTTACCCTTTCTATCCTGTGGTGGATACTTTATATTCACCGCCCCCTCACCAAAGTCCTTCCCGTTGCACGGCCGCGGGCGCAACGCGTAGCCAGCCACATTGACAGTGGTCAAATCAATGGCCTATACTGGGAGCGAACTGACCTATTGCGGAAAGGTGCGCCGGTATGTCCCCGCCTGTCCAAGAGCAGTGGCTCATATCACCACGGGATCGCGAATTTGAACAGCAAATCGCGCAGGCCGTTGGGGTTCACCCCCTGATGGCGGCGACTCTGCGCAACCGCGGGCTGACGACCGAAGCGGCAATCCGCGAGTTCCTGGGACCATCGGTGGAGAGTCTGCATGGCCCGGCGACCCTCCCCGATATCGAGCCGACAGTCGCGCGCCTGGTTGACGCCGTCGCTAACCAGGAGCGCGTGCTGGTCCACGGCGACTACGACGTAGACGGTATTACCGCCTGCGCCTTGATGACCAGGTTCCTCTCGACCCTGGGTGTGAACGTCAGCTATTACCTCCCACATCGAGTCAAAGACCAATACGGATTGAGCCAGGAGGCGGTTGAGCGGGCGACGGCCGAAGGAATCAAGCTGATAATCGCCGCCGACTGCGGTGTGCGTGCGCTCAAGCCGATTGCTGCCGCCCGAGCCGGCGGGGCAGATGTGATCGTCATAGACCATCACGAGCCCGGGCCGGAGCTGCCCGCTGAGGCATTGATCGTCAATCCTAAACGCAGCGATTCCAGCTACCCGGAACGCGAACTGGCGGCGGTGGGACTGTGCTTCAAGGTAGCTTCGGCGGTCTGCGAGGCGTTGGACGTCTCGCAGAGCTCACTCCAACGCGCCTTCCTGGACCTGGTGGCGCTGGGCACCGTGGCCGATATGGTGCCCCTGCGCGGCGAGAACCGCACGATGGCCGCCCTGGGACTGAAGCTGCTGCCCCAGACGCGCAAAGTCGGACTGCGTGCGCTGCTGGACGTATGCCGGCTTAATTCGATAGTGAGTGCCCGGGATATCTCGTACCGGCTGGCGCCGCGCCTGAACGCCGTAGGCCGGCTCGGTGATGCCACTGAAGCGCTGCAGTTGCTGCTGACCGATGATGAGGTCGAAGGCCGACGCATGGCGCTGTACCTGGACAGTATCAATCGCGAGCGCCAGCACGAGCAGGAGCGGGTCTATCTGGAGGCCCTGGCGCTGATTGACGAGCAGGAGCATCTCCAGGAGGCACCGGTGCTGGTACTTGATTCTCCCGGCTGGCACATCGGCGTCGTGGGTATCGTGGCCTCCAAGTTGCTGGAGCGCTATCGGCGGCCGGCGGTAGTATTGGCCCACGAGGGTGAGCAGGCCCGCGGATCGGCCCGGAGCATCGAAGGCTTCGACATTGCCGGTGCCTTCCAGCAGTGTACCGACCTGCTGGTGAAACACGGCGGTCACGCCGCCGCGGCCGGCGTGACCATCGCGCAGGATAACTTGCCTGCCTTCCGCCAGTGCCTCAACGAGTTGGCAGCGAAGGCAATCGGCCCCGAGACGAGGCATCCGAAGCTGCACGTAGACGCCGAAGTGTCACTGGGGGAGATAGACGAGCAACTTCTGGACGACCTGCAAGCCCTGGAGCCGTGCGGCCAGGACAATCCCCAGCCGCTGTTCGCAGCTCTGGGGCTGAAGGTCACGAGTTGCCGCCGGGTGGGCACCGATGATCGCCATCTGAAGCTACAGGTACTGGCCGACGGCCGCGGCTGGGATTGCATCGGTTTCGGGCTGGGAGCTGCTGCTGGACGGATAAGGCCTCAGCAGCGAGTTGACCTGTGCTTCACTCCGGAGATCAATGAGTATATGGGCAGCCGGGAACTGCAATTGCGCCTGGAAGCAGTACGGCCCAGCCGGCAGGACCAGGGAGGTTAGTCTACTACAATGCCCCTCCAGAGATTTCACATTCGCACCAGCTCTCGCCGCGAGATCGTTGACATAACCGGGGAAGTCCAACAGGCAGTCAGCCAATCGGGCTGTGAGGAAGGTCTGGCGTGCGTAACCGCTCCGCACTGCACCTGTACTGTTTACGTGAACGAAAACGAGACCGGCCTGATTGCCGATACGCTCGAGTTGATAGGCAAGTTAACCGCTGGCACGTCCTGGCGGCACGATCGTATTGACGACAATGCCGATGCCCATCTGGCCGCCGCGGTGATGGGCAACAGCATTTGCCTGCCGGTCAGTGGGGGGCAGGTCGAGCTGGGCACATGGCAGCGGATAATGCTGGTGGAACTGGATGGCCCGCGCGACCGGCGCGTGACGGTGACGGTGGTGTCCGGGTAATCAGAGGTATCCAATGGCGGCAAGCGAGTCTCCAATATCACAGGCGGTACTGCTGGTGGGTGGACCGGGAACGCGGCTGCGGCCGCTGACCTACCGGACGCCCAAAGCCCTGCTGCCGGTGCTGAATCGGCCGCTGATCTCCTACGAGCTGGAGCTGCTGGGCCGCCACGCGGTCGCGGAGGTCATCCTGTCCACTGCTTACCACGCCGATCAGCTTCGACCGGCCCTCGCAACGGGCCAAAGCTGGGGGACCAAGCTCGCCTACGTCCGCGAGGAAAAGCCGCTGGGGACCGCTGGCGCGATCAAGAATGCCGAACTGCTCATCCGGGACGACTTCTTCGCCTGCAATGGCGACTTGATTCTGGACTGTGATCTGACCGAGCTTGCCCGCGTCCACCGACAGTCGGGGGCAATGGTAACAATACTGCTGCGGCGCGTTGAGGATATCAGCCATTTCGGGCTGATCCAGCGCGACGAGCGTGGCTTTATCACCGCGTTTCTGGAGAAGGTTGCAGTGGACGAAACGGGCCAGAACACCGTCAACAGCGGCATTTATGTTATGTCGCCGCAGGTGCTGGAGCATATCCCGGCGGAGCAGCCATACTCCAATGAAACCGGACTATTTCCGGCCCTGCTGGCGAGCGATGTCCCGATGTACGGGTATCTACCGGAGAGCGAAGGCTACTGGACGGACGTAGGCCGCCTGGATACCTATCTCGCGGCCAACCGCGATCTGCTTAGTGGCCATCTCCCCTGGGTAAACTGGCGGGAGTGTGCCGCCGAGCCGACGGCGGGCAACATCACCATAGAAACGCCTACCTGCTGCGACCCGGATGTAACTATCGGTGCAGGCGTGCGGATCGGGCCGTACGTCACGCTGGGACCGGGCGCACAGGTGGAGCCAGAAGCAATCTTACACGACTGCATTGTCCAGCCGGGCGCGGCTATCGGAGCCGGGGCTGTGCTCCAATCAGTAATCGTGGCAGAAAACGAAATCGTCCCGGCGGGACATCGTCAGACCGGAGGAGTGTTTTGCAGTTATGAGCAGTGAGCCCCTGTTAATGATCCCCGGGCCAACTAATCTCCCGGAGCCCGTGCGCGAGGCGCTCAGCCAGCCCTCAATCTATCACCGTGGCAGCCAGTTTGCCCAACTGCTTGAGGTATGCAGCAAGGGCCTCAAACCGCTGTTCGGTACCGAGAGCGACGTGCTGATTCTCACCTCCTCCAGCACTGGCGCAATGGAGGCAGGCATCGTCAACTTCCTCTCGCCGGGTGACCGAGTTATAGCCATCAACTCCGGGAAGTTCGGGGAGCGGCTGGGCGAGATCGCTAGCGCATTCGGGGCCGAGGTAAGCTGGCTGACTGTGGAGCCGGGGCGGGCCGCGACGCCGGACATGCTCGATGCCCTGGCCGGCGACCTCAGCCCGGTGGCCGTGCTGCTTGCGCAAAATGAGACTTCCACGGGCGTCTGCCAGGACGTAGCGGCACTGACCCAGGTGGCCGCCAGCCACGGCGCGCTGGTCCTTGTTGATGCTGTCAGCAGCCTGGGCGGAATTCCCTTCGAGATGGACAGTTGGGCGGTGGACGTGGTGATGTCGGGGTCACAGAAGGCGCTGATGCTGCCCCCGGGACTGGCCTTTGTAGCAGTGAGCGAGCGGGCCTGGCAGGCCGCGGAGCACGCGCAAATGCCCCGCTATTACTTCGATTTGCGGGCCGCCCACAACTCCGCCGAGAAGGGACAGACCCCCTATACGCCGAACGTCAATATGATCGTCGCATTGGCCGAGGTGGTAGCACTGATTCAGGCCGAAGGCCTGCCTAACGTCTATCGCCGCCACCACCAGATGGGCGAGGCCACGCGGGCGGCGATGCAGGCGCTGGGCCTGGCGCTGTTCGCTGACCCGGAGTACGCATCGGACGTGGTCACCGCGGTGCAGTCACCCGAAGGGCTGGACTCGGCCCAACTCGTGGACCAGGTGCGCGACGAGCACAATATCCTGATTTCCGGCGGCCAGAGCGAGCTAAAAGGTAAGATCTTCCGCATCGGTCACCTGGGCTACGCGGGCCTAAGCGATATTCGGCGCACCGTAAAGGCAGTCGCCGCAAGTCTGGCGCGTCTGGGTTACCAATGCAGCATGGACGCGGCGCTCCAGGCCATTGAAGAGGTTATCGCTAATGATTGACTACCGGACGAAGAACAGTGAATAGCTACCGAGTGCTGGTCTGTGATCCAATTGCGCCCGAGGGCATGGCGATACTCGAGTCTATCGCCGAGGTGGAGCTGCGGCCCGGGCTTAGCGAGCAGCAGCTCGCGCAGGCAGTGGTCGGTGCCGATGGCCTGGTGGTGCGCAGTGGTGCCGAGATCACGGAAAGAGTCATCGAGGCGGCAGATAAGCTGAAGATCATCGCGCGCGCCGGCGTGGGTGTTGACAATATTGATGTCCCGGCGGCGACACGGCGCGGCGTACTGGTGGTAAACTGCCCCACTGGCAATACCGTGGCCACCGCGGAACACACCATCGCTTTGCTGATGGCGGCGGCACGTAATATCCCGCAAGCCCACGCGAGTTTGCAAGCGGGCAAGTGGGAGCGCAAGCGCTTTGTGGGCCGACAGGTAACCGGGAAGACCCTGGGCATTATTGGGCTGGGCAAGATCGGCTCAGAAGTAGCCCGCCGCGCCCGCGGCCTGGGTATGAAAATCGTCGCTCACGACCCCTATATCGCGCCCCAGCACGCCGACAGCCTGGGAGCCGAGATGTTAAGCCTGGAAGAAGTCCTTCAGCGCGCTGACTTTCTGACCATCCACACCGCGCTGACCAACGAGACCGCCGGCATGATCGGCGCCGAGCAACTGGCACTGATGAAGCCGCAGGCCGTGCTCATCAACTGTGCTCGGGGCGGGATTGTTGACGAGCCGGCGCTGGTGGCGGCACTTACCGAAGGGCATCTATCTGCAGCCGCCCTGGACGTTTTTGAGGGCGGTTCTCAGCCCGACCCCGAGCTGTTGGCGCTGGACAACGTCATTGTCACTCCCCACCTGGGTGCTTCAACAAGCGAGGCCCAGGCGAACGTGGCCGTTGACGCAGCCCAGCAGGTGGTTGATGCACTGGAGAACCGGCCGCCGCGCTGGCCGGTAAACATGCCCACTCTCCCGCCCGAAACGCTGGCGATGGTGCGGCGCTACTCGCCGCTGATTGATAGCCTGGCCCGTGTCCAGCACGTGCTGGCGCCGCAGTCGGTAGCGCGGATAACCGTCCGCGGCAGCGGCGAGCCGTCCGCCGATCGTCTGGAAATGCTGACCCGCTACTTCCTGGTCGGGCTACTCTCGCCAGTGGTCGAGGAGCCAGTGAACTATGTCAATGCTTTCGCCATCGCTCAGGACCGGGGCATCGAGGTGGTGCAGAGCAAGATGGGCGACGCCGGCGACTACCGGAATCTGCTGGAGACCGTCACCGAGGCGGACGGCGAGCGGCTGGTCATATCGGGTACTCTGGCCGACGATGATCAGGTCCGGATAGTAGCAGTGGCCGGGTTCGAGACCGACCTGGTGCCGGGCGGAGTAATGCTGCTCATCTGGAATGCCGAGCCGGAGCAGCCCGGGTTCGTGGGACGGCTGGGCACGCTGCTGGGTGACGCCGAGATATCTATTCAGGGCCTCCAGGTGGCCCAGGGCGAGGTCCGCGGAGAAGGCTTGATGGTCGTACAGCTCACCGAGCATCTCGCGGCGAACCTCCTCGCACAGATCAGAGACCTGCGCGGTGTCACCAGGACTGAACTGGTTGAGTTCGACTAAACACTAATACTACGAAGCACGGCAGGGCAGGCGTCTCGCCTGTCCCCCGGCGGCGGGCGGGACACCCGTCGTACTGTAAGGACAAAGCGAATGCGCATACTGGTAACCAATGACGACGGCATCCACGCTCCCGGATTGTACGCCCTGTTGATAAGCTTGCAGGAAGTAGGCGAGGTGCGGGTGGTGGCGCCCGACCGCGAGCAAAGCGCTGCCGGCCACGCTGTCACCCTGCACCAGCCGCTGCGGTTGAAGCCCGTCGAGCTGCCTGGCGTCCGCGGGGAGGTCTTCGCCTGCAACGGCACCCCGGCTGACTGTGTGGTGCTGGGCCAGTTGACCAACCCCCAGCCACCGGACCTGGTGGTCTCGGGCATCAACGGTGGTGCCAATCTGGGCGAGGAGGTACTCTACTCGGGTACCGTCTCGGCGGCAATGGAGGCGACTATCCAGGGGCTACGCAGCTTCGCGATTTCGGTAACTTCCTATGACAAGCCTGATTTCAGCCCGGCCGCTCGCTTCGCCGCCCGGCTGGCGACTGTCTTGCCCCACATTGATCTGCCCTCCCGTTGCTTCCTGAACGTAAATGTGCCGGCGGTACCCTATGAAGAGATTGCCGGCATCGCTATTACCCGGCTGGGGCGAAGAGGTTATCTGAACACCATCGAAAAGCGTGAAGACCCCCGCGGTGATCCCTACTACTGGTTCTCTGGAGCACCCACAGAAACCGATTCCGCCCCAGACACCGACATCGCGGCTATCGCACAGAACAAGATATCAATCACTCCGACCCACTTTGACGTGACCAGTTACCACGTCATGGATAGTCTCGGTTCACTGGTCAATGACTTACGCGAGTGGTGACACGTTTGAGCCGAGTTACCTCCGCCTGCTGGACAACGGCGAGCTGGCGCGGCGCCGTGACCAGGCCCTGGCTATACTGGGCCAGTGTCGGCTCTGCTCCCGGGAATGTCGGGTAGATCGGCTCGCGGGCGAGGCGGGTTTCTGCCGCAGCGGCCGGCAGGCGCTGGTGGCCAGTCATGGCCCCCATTTTGGCGAAGAGCGCCCGCTGGTCGGCCTCGACGGCTCGGGGACGATCTTCTTTGCCAACTGTTCGCTGGGCTGCATATTCTGCCAGAATTACGATATCAGTCATCTGGGCCGCGGGCGCGCAGTCAGCACCGAGCGGCTCGCTGAATTCATGCTCGAGCTGCAACGACTCGGATGCCATAATATTAACCTGGTAACCCCAACTCACTTCGTGCCTCAGATACTCGAGGCCCTGGTAATTGCCGCCGAGCAGGGGCTGGAGGTGCCGCTGGTCTACAACTGCGGCGGCTACGAGTCGGTGGAAACCCTCAAGCTGCTGGAGGGCGTTATAGATATATACATGCCCGACGCTAAGTACAGCGACGGCCGGGTTGCGGCGCGTCTGTCCGGCGCGGAGGACTATCCACAGCGTATGCAGGCGGCAATCGCGGAGATGCACCGGCAGGTCGGGGACTTGCAGATTGACGAGCGTGGCCTAGCGCAGCGAGGGCTGTTGGTCCGGCACTTGGTCTTGCCCAATAACCTGGCAGGAACCGCCGATATCATGCAGTTCCTGGCGAACCTGAGCCCCGACACCTATGTCAATGTAATGGCGCAGTATCGGCCCTGCTACAGGGCCAGCGAAGTCCAAGAGATCAGCCGGCGCCTGACCGTGGCCGAGTACGGGGCCGCGGTGCAAGCGGCACTGGACGCCGGCCTGCATCGCCTGGACGAGCGCCCGCTTTCGATTCTGCGCGGGTAAGCGAGCAACTCTCGCGCGGTGAGATAATATGGAAGGCCACAGGAGAATATGAGAACCAGTGATAGATCTGCGGATAACCTCTGGGGACAGATCAAACAGGTACTCCGCGAGTTCTTCCGCGGCAGCCAGAAGACAGTATCGAGCCTGGCTGAGACTTTCGATCGCCAGGCCGGGATCCAGAAGCTGGCGGCGCGGATTCGCCTGCTCCGACGCCAGCGCCACCAGTTTCTCCTAACGATGGGTAAGAAGGCCTACTCGCTGCACACCCGTGGCAAGGTGCGCAACCGCGACATTCTCGCTGATTGCCTGCACATAGACGAAATCGAAGCCGAGATACAGCAGCTCCAGGCCCAGATCGAAGAGATCCGCCGCCAGGCCGGCGTCAGCCCCGACCTAGCGCTGGACATGGAGAATGAGACACCGGTGGCGGAGCACGAAGAGCCGTCCGAAGATGTGGCCAGCGTCACAGTGGAGGCAAAGAGCGTAGATGAGCAGGTAGTGGCACAAGCGGAAGAGCAAACCGGACCAGCAGAGGTAGAACAGATTGAAGGGGAAAGCTGACTATCTCTTACGAAGAGCGACCTCGCCTCGGCGCGAGCGGGTGTTACGTTACCAATGACCGATCGGGTGCGCTCGGTGACCCAATAGGCGGCAGTCAACTGATTCTTCTGCTACCACTGCTCTCCTGGCGTGCCCCGCCCCCAGCCGGATCCTCCAGGCCGCTTGACTGTGCCATGCGCCAGTCGTCAGCCGCTTGCCAAGAGATTACATCTATTGTGGTAACATAGCTTGAGTATTCTCGACGATCTCAATCCACAGCAACAGGAAGCAGTACGGGCTGTAGACGGGCCGGTGCTTGTTTTTGCCGGCGCTGGTAGCGGCAAGACCCGCGTGCTCACCTACCGTATCGCTTATATGGTCCACGAGCTGGACGTGCCCCCGGAACAGATCCTGGCGGTCACCTTCACCAACAAGGCCGCCGGGGAGATGAAAGAGCGCATCGAGCAACTCGTGGGTGAGAAGGCAGCCAGGGTATGGGCGGGGACGTTCCACTCGTTCTGCTCCCGGATGCTCCGCACCGACGGCCAGGCCCTCGGTATTGACCCCAACTTTGTCATCTACGACGAGGCCGACCAGCAGGCGCTGGTCAAGGAGGCCGTATCAGCGCTTAACATAGACGCCGGGCTGTATCCACCCGAGAGCATCCGCTGGGAGATCAGCAACGCGAAAAACGATCTGCTGGCCCCCTCCGATTATGTGGCGGCAAGCAATAATCCCCTTCAGATGGAGGCCAAGCGCGTCTACCGCGCCTACCAGGAGCGACTGCAGGCTAACCAGGCGCTGGACTTTGACGATCTGATAATGAACGCAGTGCGGCTACTGCAGGATTCCGCCAAGATCCGCAAGAAATACCAGAAGCAATACAAGTACGTCCTGGTGGACGAGTACCAGGACATCAACTTGGCGCAGTTCACCCTCGTTGACCTGCTGAGCAAGCAGCATCGCAATCTATGCGTGGTGGGCGATGACGACCAGAGCATTTATGGCTGGCGGGGGGCCAACGTGCGGCTGATTCTCGCCTTCGAGGAGCACTATCCCGAGGCCAGCGTCTTCAAGCTCGAGCAGAACTACCGCTCCACCGGCAATATTATCCGCTGCGCCCATGAGGTCATCAAACACAACTCCAGCCGCGCCGACAAGCAGATGTGGACCAACAATCCTCCGGGGGATCAGCCGGTGGTCTACCATGCGGTCAACCAGCAGGAAGAGGCCGAATGGGTGGTGGGCCAGATTCACACCGACGTCCTCGTCCACCAGGCTGAACCAGGACATTATGCCGTACTGTACCGGACCAACGCGATGTCGCGGATCCTGGAAGAGACGCTGGTGGATACAGGAATCCCTTACGAGGTGGTCGGCGGCATCCGCTTCTACGAGCGTGCCGAGATCAAGGACATTATTGCCTACCTGAAGGTGCTGTTTAACCCCAACGATGCCATCTCGTTGCGCCGCATCATTAACAGGCCGACGCGGGGCATCGGCGCCAGGACGCTGCAAACGCTGGACGCCGCCGCCCGCAAGCTGAACAAGCCGCTATTCGAGGTCTGTGGAATGCCTGAAGTGTATGAGCCGCTGCGGCTGGCGCAGCAGCACGCCGTGGCCGATTTCTACGATATGATGAGCGCGCTACACCAGCAGGTAGACCAGCTACCGCTGCGCGGGTTAGTCCAGGAAGTGGTCACCCGCAGTGGCTACCTGACTCGGCTCCACGAGTCCGGGCGGGCCGACGATGCCGAACGGGCCGAGAACGTCGAGGAGTTCATCAGCGCCGCGGCGCGCTTTGGCAGCACAGCGCAGGACCCATCCCTGGCCGCTTTCCTCGAGCGTATCGCTTTAATCGCCGACATTGACGAGGCAGAGTCCCTAGACTCGGCAGTCTCCCTGATGACCCTGCACAGCGCCAAGGGCCTGGAGTTCCCCACCGTCTTTCTGGTGGGGATGGAGGAAGAGGTCCTGCCCCACTATCGCAGCATGAATGACCCGGCCGAAATTGAGGAGGAGCGCCGACTGTGCTACGTGGGCATGACTCGGGCCCAGAAGCAGCTCTACATCAGCCACTGCAGCCGCCGGACGATCTTTGGCGAGACCAGACAGATGGCGCCTTCGCGCTTCCTGAAGCATCTCCCTGCCGACATTGTACAGCAATGCGGTGCCCCGCTGGCTGACCGTCAACTCATCGAGAGCCCGGAACTCGAGTCTGAGATGCAGATGACCGGCCGTCGCCTCGACCTGACCGCGGTGCTCTCGCGGGCAAAAGCGGGCGACTCAGCGCCTCAGCCTGAGCCACAAGAACCTACCAGGAAGCGCCGCAAGCCCCGCGCGCATACGAAAGAGAAGACTGAGCCGTACACCGCCGGCGAATACTCGGTAGGCGACAGGGTGCGGCACACCCAGTTCGGCGAGGGCATGGTGGTCAGCATTAAGGAAGAGGAGACGGGCGCCACGCTCGTAGTAGCCTTTCCCGAGAAGGGCGTAAAGAAGCTGCTGGCACAGTATGCGGGGCTGGAGAAGGTCTAGCCCCTCACAGCCTCGGCAGCAGCTCGCCGCAGCCGGCCAGGCGGGCGTAGATGCAGGCTGCCGCGAGTAGAACGCTACCCGCAAGCATGGCTCCATCCACCCATGTGGCCTTCAGTGCAGCATACTCGGTACGCCGGCCGGGCGCGGACAGCCCCCGGAGGCCGATTGAACTGACGGGAGGAGTTCTGAGCCGGACGGGGAATGAGTAGACAGTTACCGTTGCCCATGTCACCCTGCTTGACCGCCATCATATTGGGGGGGACGCCGAGTTGGCCGCACGCAGCAGTA
>JALGTU010000122.1 GCA_029821195.1 Candidatus Zipacnadia bacterium | reverse complement strand
GGTAGGCCACTCACATCGGCGCGGATCTGGTTCCACAGCTCATTGCGCGCGCCGCCTCCGACCACGCGGATGCCCTCCGCAGTGAATCCGGTCGCTTCCTGGAGAATCTCCAGCGCCGCGCGCATCTGGAAGCTGAGGCCCTCCAGCGCTGCGCGGTAGATCTGGGCGGGAATGGTATTCATCGTCAAGCCCAGGATGGTGCCCTCGGTATGGTACTGCTTGGCCGGCCCAGTATCGGAGACGAACGCCGGCACCACGGTTATGCCGTCGGCGCCGGCGCCAATGTCTCGGGCGGCGTTGATCATAAGCTCGTAGGTCGCGACCCGGCTTTCCCCGGCAGCGAAGAACTGCTCGCGAATCCACTCCAGCACCCCGCTGCCCATCATCAGCAACTGCGGGTTCCACAAGTCCGGCAGCGCATCGCACTCAAACATCAAACCCTCGTTGAAGCCGAATTCGTTGGGGGTGAAACTGTCCACGCGCAGCAGCAAAATCTCCCACGTACCGCTACTCAACAGCGCCTCGCCAGACCGTACCCCCGAGCCGTACGGCGCGAACTGGGTATCGTGGCCCGCTGCCACTACGGGTATCCCCTCGGGCAAGCCGGTCTCCCGGGCGGCCTGGGCGTGCACTTCCCCGATCACCCCGCCGGGCGCTACCCACTCCGGGAAGAAGGATGCATCGAGGTCGGCCAGCGCCAGCATCTTCGGCGACCAGTCCTGCCGAGCCATATCCATCGCCATCATCGTGCCGGCGGCGGTGCGATCAATGGACAGCTCGCCACACAGCTTCATGCTGAGCACTCCCGGCATCATCAGCCAGCAGTCGGCTGACTCCAGCGCCTCGGGGGCATTCTGCCGCAGCCACATCAGCCGCAGAAGCGTGTTGAAATAGATGATCTGATAGCCGGTCTCCGCAAAGATCTCCCAGGGGTCCATCAGCTCGGTGATGTCGGCGGCGAGCTGCTGGGTGCGCGCGCCCTGCCAGGAGATTATCGGATACGTCAGTGTCCCGTCTGCCTTGACCGGCGCACCGTCGGCGCCGAAAGTGGTAATGGTCACCGCAGCGATCCGGTCGGTGTCAATCCGCCCGCAGACCTCCTGACAGGCCCGGGCCAGCTTGCCGTAGACCTCGTCCAGGTCCCAGATCCGCCAGGTTTCGTCCGCCGCTCCGGGCTGAGGTTTTGCAGTATTAGGCTCACTGGCTGAAGCCAGCGTCCGGCCACTACTATCCACGGCAATCACGCGGGCATTGGTAGCGCCACAGTCAAAGACGATAGCCACATCACCGGACATAATTCACCCTCCCGTACCTGCTTGTTGCGTCGCTCCCTGCTGGAGCAATTATTCGGCAAGCCCAGGATTATCTCCTTCCTCATCGCCCCGGAGATGATAGGTGCGGGCATATATTCCCACCAAGAAGGATTCTCTGGCTCGATGTCGAATAGACTAGTTGAAGAAGCCTGTAACGTGCTAAGTGCCGAGGGGGGGTGCCGCTCGGATGGACGAGCGGGTCGTACAATTCATTCGCGAGGTCGCCCAGACTATCGTCGGGCTGGATCTGGCACTGTACCTGCAGGCCCATCCGAAGACCTCTGATACCGCCGCCGGCCTGGCCCTGCGGCTGCGCCGCCCCGTGGAACAGATTGAGCCGTCGGTCAAGCGCCTGGCCGAATCCGGCATTCTTCGCCAGCTTACTGCCAGCGACGGCAGCTACCACTGCTATGCGCTTGACCGCAGTCCTGAGGTCTGGCATCTGCTCTGCCTGATCAGCGAGGCATACCTGGACAACCACGAAACTCGCAAGCAGATCGTCAAGATGCTGATCCGCCAGCACCAAGCCCTCCGCACCGACCAAAACACCGAACCCGCCCCACCCTCGGATAGCTAGCTCCCCGCTTGCTCACTGGCTATCCCAAAGAAATTACTGAGAATCTGGCGGCCGTGCGGGTAATGATCTGTGTAATTCTCCGGGTGGAACTGTACGCCGTATACCAGGCGGTGCTGGTGGCGCATCGCCTGCAGCCGGCAGTGGTCATTGCTAGCTAGCAGTCGGAAATCGGGCGGAAGCTGCTTGACCTCGCAGTAGTGCGATTGCCGCACGTATACCACCTCCGGCAGCCCGGCAAAGAGCGGATCGGGGTGGACTACCCGCACCGGCTGCATCCCCTTCTCCACGAAATAGCCCGGGTGATAATCCGGCTCCCAGTCCGGCTCGCCCGGCTGGAGGCGGCGCATCGGCTCGTCCCGCAGGCCCTGCACCTGCCGGAAATCCTGCGTGAAAGCGTGGGCTACGAGCTGGTGCCCACCGCAGATCCCCAGTACCGGAAGCTGCGTGGTGTGCAGCAGGTCGTATAACCCGTACAGCTCCGCCAGTTCCATCTCGTCCCAGCCGTGCCCGAAGCCGCCGATGATAACCGCGCGGAACGGGTACTGGCTGATCGCCTCCGGGGTTACCCAGGGATAGCGCATCGCCAGACAGGGCCAGCCGGATAGCTCCTCGAAGCGCAGCTTGTGCGCGAAGGCCGACTCGGCCGCGCGCTGCAGATAGTCCTCTTGCGACTTTGCCATCACTACATACAGAACCATTTGGCCACCTCAAGCGTCTAAGTATTCGGTCACCAGGGAGCGGTGCCAAAACCAATCAGGAAAATCATGGGGAAATTTTTCTGAAAAAAGGTTTAGACTGCCGCTCTATCTGGTATAACATAAGTAACCAGTAACTCTATCAGCGTAAATCCGGACGATACTGCCTGAGCCACCCGCTCAGGCAGTCGTCTTTTGGGCTGTCGTTGTGCTGCCGTTGGGCTGCTGTAAAATCACCGGCTGAACTTGCGCACCAGGCAGGCGACAATGCTTGCCTTCGACCTCGTGCCATGGCTCCTTAGAGAGCTCCTCAAACAGATGTTGGCACCTGTCTGTGTCCTTTGAGGAGCCCTGGGGAGGACCGTTGACATAGTACTCGGGCTCCTGTGTGGCATTGCCCATTGCTCTCACCGCAGGGTTGTTTCGCTGGGGAGCAGCGGGAGTCCTTCGTAGGCGGGCGGCAGATGGAGGCAGACAACAGCAGACAGGAACAGAGAAAGGCAGAATGACAGCAGAAACAGCGGGGCGCAGCAAGCAGCGCCCCTACAAGTGAAAGGTACACAGGCAGGATGCCTGTGCCACTGAACGGCAGCCCCACAGGAGGTGTGTGGACAGGCGAGACGCCTGTCCTACCGGGGAGCGTCGAGGTACCGCGCGATGTAGTCCTTCTCGCGGTATTCGGCCACCATCTCCGCATCGAGAGGGTACTGGCCGAACTCGCGCGCGGCTGCTACCATCGCTTGGTAATTCTCTGGCTTCACCGCCGGGTGAATGGAGTTGCTCGAAGCCAGAATGTGCCCGCCGCCAATCGCGCCCTTCGCAACCGTCTCCTTCACCGCCTCCACCACTTGCTCCGGTGTGTCGCGGCAGAGCAGCTCGCTGCAATCCACGTTGCCCGCCACCGCGATCCGGTCACCGTACTTCTCTTTCACCGCGCCGATATCCATACTCGCCAGCGGCTCGAGCGGATCGAGGCAGTCAATGCCGGTATCCACAATCATATCCAGAATCGGCCACAAATTGCCGTCGGTGTGCTTGATGAAGGGCACGCCCGCCTCCTTCGCCACGTCCACACACTCCTGCAGATAGGGCAGGACGAACTCGGCGAAGTGCGCCGGGGACATTATCGGCGCGAGGCGATGGGCATAGTCGTCACCGGTGAGCAGAACGTCCGCACCGATCTGCGCCGCCCGTCGCAGCACCTGCGTCTTGTAGTCGGTAACCATCCGCGCCAGCCGATGAGCGAGATCAGGATTGAGCACGTAGTCCATCAGCAGATTGTCCATCCCGCGTAGGTAGTGCGAGAACTCAAACGCTTCGTGGCCCAAGAAGACAATCGCCCGCTGGCCCTTGAACCGCTCGACCGCCTCCTGGAGGCCGTCCAGACGGTAGTCGGCATCAGGATCAGGCGGGGTGTAGCTCGCCAGGTCAGCCTCACTGTGGATGGGGTGTTCCACAACGTACGGAATGCCGGAGGCCGCTGTGCGCCAGACAATGCCCCATTCGTCACGGACCGTATCCTCGTCAATGTGCGCGGCGGGCCGCCCGTCTTCGAAGATGGTGACGCCGTCGTGGTCTTCGATCTCCGCGAAATCCAGATAGCTGATATCACCGTAGAGCGCCTCGATGACGGGGCGGTTGACAATAAGCTCCCAGACCGGAATCCTATCGGGCTGCTCGCGGCGCAGCGTCGTGAGAAATCGCTCCTGTCCGGTCATCACTACCCTCCCCGGGTGTGCCACTCGAAGGGGATGTCAGGGTCGAAAGGCTCGCGGCGCAGTTCGTCGGGATCATCATGTACATAGTGCTCGGTGGGGATGTTGAGCATCAGGATCGTCTCCCCGCCGACGGCGGTGAAACCGTGCCAGACCAGCGGCGGGATCTGCACCAGCAGCGGGTTGACCAGGCCCAGGATGATGGCATCGCTCTGCCCACGGGTCGGCGAACCTTCGCGATCATCATACAGCCCCAGCTTGGCCGTGCCCTGCAGACAACACACGTGGTCGTACTGGCGGCGATGGGCGTGCCAGGCCTTGACTACGCCGGGGTAACAGGTAGTGATGTAGACCTGGCCGAACTGCTGGAACAACTCGTCGTCGTCGCGCAGAATCTCCATCAGATAACCGCGGTCATCGGGAATGGCACGCAGCGGCTTAATAACCACCCCATCAATCATAAGCTATCTCTCCTCGAGGCAAACGGAATAACTACGGAACGACTTTGTGGAAAACCCGCTTTTTAGGCAAAAAAGCCGGTTTCCCACACCCTTCCGGCAAAAACTTTGAAAGTTGAGTGACGCGGTGGACAATTGCATCGTGTCGTTCTTCGACGAGAACCGCAAATTGGTGTTAAGGCGCTTTCATGGTTGCATCCACCGCTCTGAGAGCTTCATTCAGTTTATCTTCGCTTACACCACAAGCTACCCAGTGTTATTGCCCAGTCTCTCGCTGGGGCATTTGCACGCCGATGTAGTGATGCTGCAAGTAGGCCTCGCCGGTGGCGATGATGTCTTCTTTGGTAATCTTCTGGACCGTCGCGGCCCCCTGCTCGAAGCTGGCCGGGGCGCCACCCAGGACTGCAATCTGGCCCAGATGCTCCGCCAGCGAGCCGGGTGCGAGCATAATCCGGGCCTCGGCGTTGATCAGGTTGAGCTTGGCGCGCTCCAACTCCTCGGGACGGATGGCGCCCTCGCGCAGGGAGTGGATGTGGCGCAGCAGCGCCTGGTGGGCGTTCTCCACGGCATTGGGGTCGCACTCGGCATAAATCGCCAGGTGAGGCCTCCGGCTCATCACCACCGGCAGTACGCTGACCGGCGTGCGTTCGGCGAGCAGCCGGAAGGGTAGGTTCAGCGCCAAGCTGTAGAGTAGTCCCCGGTCGCGCAACAGCCGGCCCTGCTTCCCGGCCAGAATGTGATACAGGAGCTGACCCACTACAAAGCCCTCGTCCCCCGGCGCGGGGAGCGGCACGCCCACAACTATCGTCGCCAGGCCAGTCAGAGGATTGCCATCTACACGCGCCCGGTCGCCTGGCTCCACGACCAGCCGCTCCTGAGGGGCAGCTTGGCCCGGCGCCAGTGAACCGAGCGCATCTCGCACCAGCGCCACTATCTCATCACTCGGCAGCGGCGCTACCACGACTATCGTGGCGTTGCCCGCCTGAAGGTATTTCTCGGCGAAGGCACTTGCCTGCTCCGGCGTGATTCCTGCGGTTGACTCCGGGGTCCCAAAGACCGGGCGGGCCGCCGCGACCTCCCCCAACATCGCTTCGCGGAACAGGTAGTAGGTCTGCTCGGCAGCCCGCTGGGGCATACCGTCATACTCTTGCGCCAGACGCTTGCGGCCGTGGTCCAGAAGCTCCAGCTCAATCTGCGCGGAGAAGACGCCGACTCGCAGGAGCTTGAGCAACTGCCCGAGCTGCGGCGAGGCACACGTCGCCTCCACATGCAGGTAGTCCCACTCGACACGCCACTTCATCGGGCTGCCCTCGTCAAGCACCCGCTTCAGCGGTGCGAACGTTTCATCACCCTCGAGCAGCTTCTCGACACGGGCGCGGTTGTGTTCGTGGATGAGCGCACGCATACCACCGGGCTTGTCCAGCTCAGCCCCGACGCGAAAACCGAGGAAAACCCCGGCCACCTCGGAGGCCGGATGAGGGCACGCCACTACAGCTAAACCGTTGTCCAGTACGGTTTGCGTGACCGGCGCCGCGGCGCTAGCTGCCACACTCAGCAGCACGGCAAGCACCAGCAGATAGCCTGCGGGAACGCTGCGCGTCATCGCAGCCACGCCTCCCGCTGGGCTTCGCTCGGGGACGGGGGCCGGAGGATCACCAGGTTATAGTCGCCTGCTCCCAGGTACTTCGCGGCTGTCTTCTGGACATCCTCAGCAGTAACCTGGTTAATCAAATCAATATAGTCAACCGCGAACCGGTAACTGTCAATTGCCTCGTAGAAGCACATTGACTCGACCTGGTCAGTATACGCTTCGTTGCTGAAGGCATACTGGGCGTAGATGCGCTGCTTGGTAGCCTCCAGCACCTCCGCACTCACCGGAGTGGTACGGAGCTCGTCAATCTTAGCCAGCACCGCCCGGCGCAGGTCCAACTCCTGCGCCGGCTCGGTCACCGCGCTTATAATAAAGAGCCCCGGCCAACGCTGGGTGAGAAAGCCTACGACCGCACCGGCCAGGAGCTTCTTGTCGCCCTCCGGCGACTGCGCCATCTGGTTGAGCTCGTCGTGCATTATCATATAAATGAGGTCCGTCGCGCAGACCTCGCGCTTGTTAGCAATGCCCGGCGCGTGCCAGGCGAACTGGAGCATCGTGATTGATTTCCCCATCTGCTCAATGCGCGTGCGGACCTCAGTCTGCGGAGGCTCGGGCGGAACTTCGGGCAGCGGCGCCTCGGGATTGCGGTAGCCGCCGAAAGCCTGTTCGGCCTGCGCGAAGAACTCGTCGGCGTCCACATCGCCTACCGCGATCAGTGCGACATTGTCGGGCCGATAGAACTGCCTGTAAAACGCGCGGACCTTGTGGACGTCGAGTTCTTCCACCTGGTCGGGGCGGCCGGGGATGGGCCGGCCATAGGGATGGCTGGTGTAGGCCAACTCCCAGGTGAAGATGGTAATCACCTCACTGGTTGAGCTTAACCGATCGGCCATCTCCCGCAGGATGATATGCTGCTGGTGGGCCACGGCCTCGGGAGTGAACTTCGCCGCCAGAACGCTCTCGGCCAGCTTGGGAAGCATCTGCTCAAGCTGTCCTGAGGAGGTCGCCACGGTTACCTGGGTGAAATCACGCGTGACCATGCCGCTGATGTAACCGCCCATGTTCTCGACCCACGGCCCCAGGCCTTCTTTGCTCCTGCGTTCCTCGAACAGCAAGTGCTCGACCATGTGGGCCACGCCGCAGTTGTTGGCGGTCTCGTAACCCGAGCCGGCTCTGATGACCAGCCCCAGCGCTGCGACCGGCCACTGACGCTCGGACTTCACTATTACCCGCAAGCCGTTGTCCAGCGTCTTGGCGCGAATATGAGCGGGGTCCAGAATGGGCCCAGCAGCCGCGCCCGCGGTCAGTACACCTATTAGTAGAGCTACTAAGATGATTCGCTTTCCCATCTGCCTACCTTCTTCAGTTGTCGGACCAGTCCAGCACTACCGGCTGGCCGGTGCGGGCCGATTCGTCCGCGGCGTTCATTACCCGAAGCGTTGCGGCCATGTCCTGTATCGTCGCGCGGGGAGCAGCGCCCGTCTCCACACAGCTCAGCAAGTCAGCAACATACTGGAAGTAACTATCATCGCCGCTGAGGCCATCGAAGGCAAGCTGCGTGCCGTCACGGAATAGCACCGTGCCGGCCCCCACGTCCCCGCCGACGTGAAGTGTGTCAGTAGTGACCGAGAAATAACGCTCGTATCCCTCCGGCATAACGTAGCCCGCCTCGCCGACGCCAATCGCCCCGCGCTCGCCGAGCATAGTAACGCTGATCATATCTTCGATGTCCAGATTGTGGATGCCACGAATAAAATGCGCACTGACCTCGACAATAGATTCGCCGGTCAGATACATGAATGTGTCGAACAGAT
Source organism: Candidatus Zipacnadia bacterium (assembly GCA_029821195.1). GTDB lineage: Bacteria > Armatimonadota > Zipacnadia > Zipacnadales > Zipacnadaceae > JALGTD01. The sequence goes on along the minus strand of JALGTU010000122.1, from coordinate 211 downwards.
GCGGGCCGAAATTATACATTGCGCCGCCCCCGGCTCGGGCCGGATCGAGCATCCACCCGCAGCCCCAGTCCGGGTAACGCTGAGGGCCACCCGCCAACAGCCGGTAGTAGTAGTGCTTGACCTGCCCCAGCTTTCCCGCCTGCTTGAGTGCGAAGAGCTGCTCGACCACGCCCAGATAACGGCTGACCAGCGCCACGCTGGTAAAGACCCC
>JALGTU010000237.1 GCA_029821195.1 Candidatus Zipacnadia bacterium | reverse complement strand
CGCCCGGCGGGCGGAGGCGGGCATCGAACCCGCGGCACCGGAAGTGGCCCGTGACTATCTGCGGGCGGCATACGAACAGCACTTCCTGGGCCAGTCTAACCTCGACCAGATCACGGTAGTCACCATCGGACCCGAAGAAGATTAGAGAAGGAGTTCCCACACCGCGTCGCTAATTACTCCCCTCGGACTTTGTCAGAGCCCGGCAGGCGATGTGCTCGACAGACGAGACGCCTGTCGTACCGAACCGCGTAGTATCCTGATTGGCAAGGAAATGAGGCTTTATGAGTCTGCCCAATTTTCTGTTCCTAATGACCGACCACCAACAGGCAGCGACTGTGAACAACGCTCTGTGCCAGACGCCCAATGTGGACCGAATTATCGCCGAGGGTATGCGCTTCCGGCGCAACTACTCCGTCAACGCGATCTGCTCGCCGACCCGCGCCACCCTCTTCACTGGTGTGCACGTCCATACCCACGGCATGTACGACTGCACGCACACGGTGGACGACGCCCGGGCGCGGTTCCGCACTGAGCTGCCGACCTGGTCGCAGGCGCTGGCCAACACCGGGTATCACTGTGCTTACTTCGGCAAGTGGCACGTGGAGCGCTCCAACGACCTGAGCCGGTTTGGCTGGCGCTACCAGCTTCGGGAGACGCGGGAGGAGTGGCGCGCTGAGAAGGGCTATCACGGCGCTGAGCAGTTCTCGGTGGAGAGGATTCTGGGCGGCAACGGCTACGGCCGGTCCCGGCTCTACGGCGTGGTGGATGACCCGAAGTTTGCTACGGAGACGGAGCACTACTTCAGCCGAGGGGCCGAGTATCTTGAAGAGCAGCTTACCGGTGACGAGCCCTGGTGTCTGTTCTTGAGCACCAACGAGCCCCACGACCCCTACATTGTCCAGCGCAGGTTCTACGAGATGTACGACCCTGAGCAAATCCCAATGCCGGCCAACTTCGATGACGAGCTGTGCGGCAAGCCGAACGTACTCAAGCGCATGCAGAGCGTCTGGGATGAGTTGACCTGGGAGGACTTCGCGCAGGCTACTGCCTGCTACTACGGCATGTGCTCACGCTCGAGCGCACTGGCCAGGCCGATAACACGATAATCATCTACCTGACCGACCACGCCGATATGATGGGCGCTCACCGGCTGCTCACCAAGGGCATAACTCCGTACGAGGAAGTCTACAATGTGCCGCTGATAATCCGCGACCCGCGCTCGTCGCTGTCGGGCGTGGACTGCGACCGCATCGTCAGCATCGGGGACGTCTGCCCTACCGTGTTGGAGTTGGCCGGGCTGGAGCCGTTTGAGCTGAGCCACTTCGACTCGCTGATGCCGCTGCTCGGAGACCCCGAAGGTGCGGAGTGGCGCGATGAGGCGTACGCCGAGTTCCACGGCCAGCGCTACTTCTTCACCCAGCGGATTCTGTGGCGCGAGCAGCTCAAGTATGTCTTCAATGCGTACGATTTCGACGAAATGTACGACCTGGCAGCGGACCCCGCGGAGTTAAACAACGTGGCAGATGATCCGGCTTACGCTGCCCAGAAAGAGGAGATGCTCAAGGGCATCTGGCGCAACATCCACGCCACCGGCGACACGACCCTGGCCAATGCGCACTACTGGTCGCTGCGCTTCTTCGATCTGGGCCCGGACTGCGTGGATCACGACTGAGGGGCAAGAATCTTAAGAGGAAATGGGCGGAGTCGTATTCCCTCGTTAGCTGCCGGCCTCCGCCAGGAAGTTCTCCAGGCCCTGGGCCAGGGCCTGGACCATCAGCTTCTGGCCGTTCGCGGACTTGATGAACTGCTCGTCCGAAGCGATGGTCAGCGTGCACATCTCGATGGTCAGCACCGGTACCTGGGAGAAGATTGACCCCGTCAGCGCGCCTTGCTTGCTGCCGATGTAGGTAGCCGAGTCGCCGTGGACTCCGCGGGGTGTGAGATGGCCGCGCAGCACGCTCTTCATCCCTTGATACATAGGCGGGGCGGCGGCCTTGCTGGCGGCGATGACCGACTGCGCCGGCCCGGTTACGCCGTACCTGGTGCCCTGCCGATCGGGGTAGTAGAGGCTGAAGCCGTCGTGGGCGGCGGCATCGCAGTGTAGCCGGATCATTATGGCGGAGTTGTTCTCGTTGGCGATTTCAGCGCGCCGGCGGTTGGTGACCTTCTGGTTCTCGGCCGGTTTGGTCAGCACGACCTTCGCCCCACGGTCAATCAGCGTCTGCTTGAGCTTGAGCGCAATCACCCAGTTGATGTGGTTCTCGGTAACCCCGCTGGGTCCTTTGGTTCCGGGGCTGGTCTCGGAGGGATGGCCCGGGTCAATGCAGATCGTCCGCCCGGCGATGGGGTCGGGCAGCTTCTCGAGTTCCGCAGTGATCGCCTCGGCCGCGCCCGGTAGCCGGGCTTAATGATGGTGAAGCGGTATTGGCGCGGCTTGGCCTGTGCCGAACAGATGCTGACGGTGCAGGGCGTGAAGCCCTTGAAGTAGCCGTTGACAAAGACCTTGGCATGGCCGGGCTGGGAGGCTACCAAGACGGTGGCGCAATCGGCCCGGGTCGCGTCGCCGGAGGCGGATACCAGGACGGCTATGAGCAAAAGGATAGAACAGGACAGTGCGGCGGGGCGCAACCGGGTTGGCCCCGTTCGTACGGTGAGTGACAGCAAGTGATTTGTCCCCTGGCGTTAAGCTGTTTGAGCAACTACGGATGAGTGGCCGGACCATCCACGATGAAAGCGGCGGTCTGATAATCTCGGATGTATGCGGCGTTCTGCTGCTCGAGGCTGGTCAACCAGCTCTCCTGGTAATTGGCGTTCGGCGAATACCACGACTGGCTCAGGAAGTAGCTGCGGATGTGGGGGTTTTTGAAGGGGCGGCCGTGGCGAGCGTAGATCTCGTTGCGCAT
>JALGTU010000121.1 GCA_029821195.1 Candidatus Zipacnadia bacterium | reverse complement strand
CGTGCGTTGCGGCGTTTCGAGGAAGTGGCTCACTTGGGTCATCTGATGCGGGTGAAGGCTTATATGACCATCGAGGGTTGGGTGGGTGTCGCCATAACTTCGATGGTCGGGGACTCGTTCCTGTCCGAAGAGAAGAGCCGGCAGATAGAGCGTGAGGTCAGCGATCCGCAAGCACAGAGAGAACGGAAGGACCAGGCCGGGACCCTCGGCTTTGCCGCCTACACGCGGCGGCACGGTCGCGGCGACCTCGGTCGCTTCTACGAGCAGGATGCCGGCGCGGGGCAGGAATGGTTCCGGGAGTGTAAGAAGGCCATAGGGGCTTCCGTACACCAGTATATACGGCTGCTTTCTGGCACGGCTGCCCTCGTTGCTACCGCAGGCCGAAGTCGTCTCAGGCTTACTGGGATGCGAAAGTTGCTGCTAACAAGCGCAGAGACCGGAAGTACAGGCGCGAACTAAACCGCCAGGGTTGGACAGTGATCCGCGTTTGGGAACATGCGCTATCCAATGGCGTGCCTGTCCTCCGCCGAATCATGCGAGCTTTGGACGCCCGGCGGGATATCCTGATCTTGCGCTGAGTCGCGCGGTGCCCGAATTCGTAGACGCACAGCGGGGCATGATGGAGCAGGGCGAGGTGAAGTACTGGGACGGGGCTTCGATTCAGCGCTAGCGCCCACCCCATGGCAGCAGCGGCAGAATGCCAATTAAACGATAGGACCACCGCGCGCAGGGAGCGCCAGTTGTGTGAGGGACAATTGGTCACTTCGGGGTGCTATGGTGGTAGTCAAGACCGCTGCGGCTAGGCGAAGAGTGATTTGGCAAAGGCGATGTCGTCAGCAATCAGCCGGTTCACTGATTCCTTATCGCTGTACTCAGCCGACAAGCACAGGACACCCTCCCAGCCCCGCTGCTTGAGTACCTCCGCGACCTGTGGCCACGACGCCAGCCCGTGACGGCCGGTCGTCCACGAGCGCGACCACTGGGCGACTTCCGCCTCCGGACCGCTCACCCGATTCCAGATGGCATTCTTGAGGTTGACCATGCACAGATGCGACCAGAGGATGTCTATGGCTAGCTCGGGGAGCTCGCCATCGAGCGCACAGTGGGCGGGATCCCAGACGGCAGCAATGTGCTTGGGGTCGTAGTTCTCGATGAGGCGGAGCGTACCTATGGCACTGCCCACGTTGCGGTCAGCATGGTTCTGTACGCCGATGGTGACGCCATACCTGTCTAGCAGGGGCACTTTCTCGTCAAATTCCCGCCGCGTCTGCGCTTCGGTAGCCATGTAGCCTTCGTCGCCAACGCTGACGCAGGTCCGGATTATTGGCACCGCCGCCTCGGCGCAAGCGGCAATCGTCCGCTCGTCGGTCGGCCCGGCGATACTGGTAATCTTTACGCCATGCTGTGCGAGTTGGTCGGCTGCGTGGGGGAGGTGTGCAACATTCTCTGGCTCGACTTGGTACCCGGGTCGGATGGGCAGTTCTATGCCCGTGAAACCCAGGCCGCTGACAAACTCGCCCAGCTCCGGCGTGGGCATTTTCCACGGCTTGGTGAACACCGAAAACACGAAACTATCTGGGCTCATTTTGCATTCCTCCGGATCGGAGTGCGATGCGGTAAGAGTTCGCTGAGCTGCGGCTTGTGCCTGTGGCCAGATTAGGTATCAGTGAGCGAGAAGCCTTGCAGGACATCACAGGACTTCACCTTCCCACGCGCATCCATCCACACCTCTGCTAGGTCCACCCGCACGGGCATATTCTCGAGGCGGTAGCGCTTGCGAAGCTGGTCGCTCAAGATGTGCAGCTTGCGCCGTTTTTTGCGGGTGAGGGTTTGGCGAGGTGCCACTGGCGAGCCGACCTGGCGGCTGCGCACCTCGACGATCACCAGCCAGTCGTGGTGCCGGGCAACGATGTCAACCTCGCCTAAGCGCGTGCGCAAGTTGCGGGCGAGAATGCGATAGCCACACCGCCTCAGATAACGCGCCGCCGCCCGCTCGGCGCGCCTGCCCACGGCCTCCCGCCCCCGGCGGTGGCCCCACAGTTGGCTGCAGAAGCCGCGCACTTTGTCGGTCCAGACTTGTGTATTGCTGCTGGTCATGGGTGGGGGCGATTGCGTCTACGGACAGAAGTGTCGGCATTAGTAGCCAGGTGCATACGGACATAGCGGCAATTACGTCAGGCAATTGCCGGCCGGAGTCAGGTGGCCGGGCCGAAGCTAGGGGACGGGGGTATGTCGTGCCAAGGCGTACTGGATGCCGTCCCGCAGTTCCGTTGTGCTGATGCGGCCGCCCAGGAACTCGGTCTGCAACAGCTTATTAAGTTCGGCAAAAAGCTGCCGGCGCGTCTTGCCTTCATCCATCCAGTGGTCAATTTGCTGGCGGAGGAATGACAGGCGCTTCTGCGGTATGGCGCGGATCTGTTGGTTAAGCATGGCCAGTACCTCCTGCGAGTCGGAGGTAGTGACCGTCGTGTTGAGTTCATCCCCGAGATAAGTGAACTGGCCGCTGTGATGATCGTAGGCTACGTTGATCTGGCAGGTCGAGCCGCCGGGAGTCTCATAAATGAGGGCGATGTTGGTGATCTCCTCATCGGCTCTATGCCAGTTTGAAGATTCACAGCGCAGATTGCCATAGCCTATTCGCCGCTCGCGGATAGTTGTGCACGAAGCAATCAGTTCATCCAATTGCGCCCGCAGATGTTGCAGGCTGCTACCGTGTGTGCCAACAGTCAAAACGAGAACCCCCTTGGTGTTTGACCCCATATTGTATCACAGACTGCCCGGCGAATCAAGCGCCCTTGCCGCGGCGCCACCGAGGTGGGCAGACCATCGCCCCTGCGGCTTCGGCCATACAGGGACGAAGGAGGAATCTGGCAACAGTTGCAGCAATTCCTAAACCAAAGGGCTACCAGCTCCTCGGGAGCGCCACCGCGGCCGTCGCGGCAGACTCACCAAGGAAGTCACCCGAAATGCCCCGCAAAATCATCCACGTGGATATGGACGCCTTCTTCGCGGCCATTGAACAGCGGGACCGGCCCAGCCTGCGCGGTAGACCGGTGGTGGTGGGCGGTGATCCTGAGCAGCGCGGCGTGGTCGCGGCTGCCTCCTACGAGGCGCGCGACTACGGCATCCGCTCGGCGATGCCTACCGCCGAGGCCCGCCGCCGCTGTGCGCAACTGGCTATCATTCCCGCGGATCACGAAAAGTATCGCCGCGTCTCCGCGCAGGTCATGGCGCTGCTGCGGGAATATACACCGCTGGTCGAGCCGCTGTCAGTAGATGAAGCGTTCCTGGACGTGACCGGCTCGGTGCGACTGTTCGGCAGCGCGCGGCGCATCGGGGAGCAGATCCGCCAGCGCATTTGGGAAACGCTGCAACTAACCGCATCCGTGGGGATCGCGCGGAATAAGTTCGTGGCCAAATTGGCCTCCCTGCAGGCCAAGCCTGACGGGCTGCTCGAGATTAGAGCCGATCGCGTGCTCGAGTTCCTCGTCCCGCTGCCGGTCGAAGCACTGTGGGGAGTCGGGGAGACTACCGCCAGTAGACTGCGCCAGCTTGGCTTCACCACGATTGGGCAGCTGCAGCGGTGTCCGCTCGAGCGGCTCGCCGCGGAGTTTGGCAAACACGGTCGGGATCTGTATAGCCTGGCCCGGGGCCTTGACGAAAGCCCGGTGCAACCTGGCCGGGAGCGCAAATCGCTCAGCCACGAACAGACCTTCGCCGAGGATACCGATGATGGGGAGTTTCTCGAGGCAACGCTGCTGGCTCTTTCGGAACAGGTGGGGCGGCGGCTGCGCGCTCACGAGCTGAAGGGCCGGACAATTACGCTGAAAGTGCGCTACGCGGACTTTCGCACGATCACGCGCAGCAAAACCCTGCCGCGGCCGACCGACTCGGATAAGCAGATATACGAGTCGGCCCGCGCGCTGCTGGCGGCGGCAGGTCGGGGCGGGCGTAAGGTACGGCTCCTGGGAGTGGGCGTCAGCCACTTCGATGTCGGTGAGCAGCTTCGCCTGTTACCGGAAGACAGCTCGGACGGCTCGGCGGTGGACCGGGCCATTGATGAGGTGCGCGAGCGGTTCGGACCGGGAAGTGTGCGGCGGGCACGGCTGGTGGACGAGGGAACAGCAGAAGAGGACAGATAAAGCCAGATACCAGCGGACAACAACAGAAACCGGCGCAGAACAACGGCAGCGACGAGTGACGAAGAAGCCTTGTTTGGTTGCCAGCAGCGCCGATTTGTGTTACAAGTAAGGGCACATTATCGATTTGACGGGAGGGGAGTTTGTTGACCGATATATCCGACCTGGTTCGTGAAACAATCAAACAGATCACGCCGTATTCGCCGGGCAAGTCGTCGCAGGAAGCCAAGGAGGAGCTAGGCTTGGAGGAGATCACCAAGCTGGCCTCCAACGAGAATCCCCTGGGGCCCTCGCCGCGCGCAATTGAGGCGATGCAGGAGGCCGCCGCCGAGGTGTACTTCTACCCCGACCCGGTCTGCCGTGACCTGACCCGGGCGCTGGCGGAGCTGTGCGANNNNGGCATCGTCATCGGCCGCGGCTCGGACGAGATCATCCACATGATGGGCCTGGCCTTCGTGAATCCCGGCGAAGAGATTATCTACTCCGACCCCTGGTTCGCCCTGTATCCGATGACTACGGCGATCATGGAGGGGCGGGCGCTAGCCGTCCCGCATCGCGATTTTGTGCACGACCTGGAGGCAATGGCAGCGGCGATCACTGACAAGACGAAGCTCGTCTTCATCAGCAACCCGTACAATCCGACCGGGACGATCGTCGCCGCCGAGCAGGTCGCTGAGTTTATGGACGCGATTCCCGACCACGTCATCGTCGGCTTTGACGAGGCCTATTACGAATATGTAGATGACCCGGATTATCCAGACAGTCTGGCATACGTGCGCGAGGGGCGCAATGTGGTGGTGCTGCGCACGTTCTCGAAGGCGTACGGCCTGGCCGGGTTGCGTATCGGCTACGGGATCGCGCCACTCGGGCTAGCGACGGCGCTGAAGCAGGTGCGCGAGCCGTTTAACATCAGCGGCATTTCGCAAGTCGCGGCGCTGGCGAGCCTAGCCGACCCCGACCAGGTGCAGCGCAGCTTCCAGCTCGTCCAGGACGGCAAGGGGTACCTGTACGAGCAGTTCGAGCAGATGGGCCTAGAATATGTGCCCACCCAGGCCAACTTTATCTTTCTGGACGTGGGCATTGATTCACGGGAGTGCTTTGACGGGTTGATGCGTCGGGGGGTCACGGTTCGCACCGGCGATATCTTCGGTCTCCCGACGCATATCCGGGTAACAATCGGCACGATGGAGCAGAACCGGCAGTTCATCGAGGCGCTGCGGGATGTGGTGGGAGGGTAAAACACCGTTGCGTCGCCGGTGTATGTAAGTTGCTGCCAAAGCAAGTGCGCAGATAGGTGCATTGGATCAATTCTGGAGGACTGAGTACATATAATGATCATCGTAATGGCGTCGGAAGCACAAGAAGAAGATATCCAGCGCGTTTCGGATAAGCTGCAGGAATGGGGCTACGATTCGCACATCTCGCGGGGCGTGGAGCGCACGCTCATTGGCGCAGTAGGCGCACCCGAGGGTGAAAAGGAGAGCATTGCCGAGCAGCTCTCGCGCTTCCCCAACGTGGACCACGTCGTCCCCATTCTCAAGCCTTATAAGCTGGTCAGCCGCGAGTCGCGTCCCGAAACTACGCCCGTGCGGGTAGGTGAGGTGGAGTTCGGTGGCTCGCGCATCGGGGTGATTGCTGGCCCCTGCGCGGTCGAATCCGAGGAGCAGATTCTGGAGGCGGCTCGCGCGGTGAAAGAAGCCGGAGCCTGTGCACTGCGCGGTGGCGTATACAAGCCGCGGACCTCGCCGTACTCGTTCCAGGGCCTGGGGCCGGAGGGCCTCAAGCTGATGGTCCTCGCCCGCGAGGCGACGGGGCTGCCCATTGTCACCGAGGTAATGAATACCCAGCAGATAGAGCTGCTGGCGGACGCGGATGTCCTGCAGGTCGGGGCGCGCAATATGCAGCACTATGACCTGCTGCGCGCGGTGGGCCAGACGGACAAGCCGGTTCTGCTCAAGCGGGGCTTCGCGGCGACGGTCCAGGACTGGCTGCGGGCGGCGGAGTACATCGCGGCGTCCGGGAATCTGCGAATAATAATGTGCGAGCGAGGTATGCGCACATTCGAGACCCAGACGCGCTTCACGCTCGACCTGGGGGGGATGGCGGCGGCCCGGTTGGAGACGCACCTGCCCATCATCGCCGACCCTAGCCACGCGATGGGTGACCACAAACTCGTGCCGCAGATGGCGCTGGCCGCGATTGCCGCCGGCGCGGATGGGCTGATCATCGAGGTGCACCCGCACCCCGATCAGGCGCTCTCCGACGGCCCCCAGTCGCTGACGCCGGCCCGTTTCCAGCGGCTGATGACTGACCTGCGGGCGGTCGCGAAAGCAGTAGGCAGGGAATTGTGAGGCAGAGGGAAAGCAGTTGCGGGGAAACCCTTCTCTGCTGGTAGGAGCGGCACTGACGTGCCCTGAGCTTGTCGAAGGGTGCCGCGATCGGGAACGACCCTTCGACAGGCTCAGGACAAGCGGGCGGATGTTTTGCAGACGACGGTCAACATCCATCCCTACACACGGCAACACAGGGGTAGACCACAAACCATGACCTTCAAGCGTGCGGCGGTAATTGGCATTGGGCTTATCGGCGGGTCATTCGCGCTGGCGGCTAAGCGTGCGGGCGTGGTGGAATCGGTCGTCGGTGTAGCGCGCTCTGCGGATACGCGCGAAGGCGCGCTGGAGATGGGCGCGGCGGATGAAGTGACCGCTGATGCCGCGGAAGCCGTACGCGGGGCGGACCTGGTTTATATCGCTGTGCCAGTAGGCGCAACCCGCAGCATCTTCGGGCAAATCCGTGATTCGTTGGAGCCAGGAGCACTGGTTACCGATGCGGGCAGCACGAAACGCGAAGTCATGGCCGCCGCGGCGGAGTTGCTGCCGGACAGCATCACGTTTATCGGTGGTCATCCGATGGCTGGCTCGGAGCAATCCGGAATTCGGGCGGCGCGGGCGGACCTCTTCGAGGGCGCAGCGTACTACCTCACCCCAGGTGAGACTACTACCCAAGATGAATTGGACCGCATGCTGGCACTCGTGCGAGCGCTGGGCGCTCGCCCGGATGTGAAAGTGGCAGAGTATCACGATCGGATGATGGCAGCGACCAGCCATCTGCCCCACCTGGTTGCGGCGGCACTGGCGAGTACTATACACCGCCTGGCAAGTGGCCAGAAGGAGGTCGGCAATTCCCTCGGCACAGGTTTTACCGACACCACTCGCCTGGCCGAGGGCTCGCCGGAGGTCTGGCGGGATATCTTCCTGAGTAATCCGGACAACGTCGCGGCGGCGCTGGACAGAATGATCGAGCAATTGCAGCAGTTCGGCGCGGCATTTAGGGAAATGGACCGCGCGCTGTTCGACCAGCTCCTGGAAGAGGCTCGTCGCGACCGGCGGGAGCTGCTCGACCAACGGCGACGGGAGCTGGGGGGCCAATGAGAATCCTGCGGGTTCGTGCACCGGCTGCCGGCCTTCAGGGTGAGCTGACCGTGCCCGGAGACAAATCAATCTCCCATCGGGCGGTGATCCTCGGCGCACTCGCGGAGGGCGAAACGCGTATCACCGGCTGCTCGACCGGCCGGGATTTCTTGCACACCGCCCAGGCCCTGGTGGCGATGGGCGTTAGGATTGATAACCTGGGCGAGCCGGACCTGCTTGTGCACGGTGTCGGTCTGAACGGTCTGACCGACCCCGCCGAGGTCCTCGACCTGGGCAACTCGGGCACCGGTATGCGGCTGCTGCTGGGCGTGCTGGCCGGGCAGGGCTTCGCGGCTACGCTCGACGGCGATGAATCGCTGCGGCAGCGGCCGATGGACCGGGTGGCGGCACCCCTGGCCGAGATGGGAATACGCGTTACTGGGCAGGGCGAGCGCTGTACGCCGCCGGTGACGGTGGAGGGCGCCAAGCCGCAGGCGATCACCTATCACACGCCGATGGCCAGCGCGCAGGTCAAATCGGCGATACTCCTGGCCGGCCTTTATGCGCAAGGAACCACGGTAGTGGTTGAGCCGGGGCCATCGCGTGACCACACCGAGCGGATGCTGGCGGCATTTGGCGCGGAGGTGAACGTGGACGGACTGCAGGTGAGCCTGGCTGGCTTACCCCGGCTGTGCGGGCAGGAGGTCGCTGTTCCCGGCGACATATCGGCGGCGGCGTTTCTGTTGGTTGCCGGCTTACTCGTGCCGGAATCACGGGTAACTGTATGCGAGGTGCTGCTCAATCCCACCCGGGCAGCGCTGCTCGATATCCTGGAGCGGATGGGCGCCGACATCGCAGTCTGGAACCGTAGGATAGTCGGTGGGGAAGAGCGCGGCGATGTTACCGTCCGCGCCAGTGAGCTTATGGCCACCGAGGTCGGTGGCGACGAGATACCCAAGATGTTGGACGAGGTGCCGATCCTGGCACTGGCCGCGACCCAGGCCGAGGGCCGCACGGTCATTCGGGATGCCGCCGAGCTTCGCGTCAAGGAGTCTGACCGCCTGGCGACGACGACTGAGATGCTACGGGCCTTCGGCGCGCAGGTCGAAGAGCAGCCCGACGGGCTGATCATCGAGGGGCCAGCGCGCCTGGTGGCAGCCACAGTGGACAGCCACCACGACCACCGCATCGCGATGACCGCGGCAGTGGCGGGGCTAATCGCAACGGGTGAGACTGTCGTGGAAGATACGACGTGCATTCATACGTCGTTTCCAGGGTTTGCGGATTCGCTGGGCAGCCTGGGTGCGCAGGTGGGAACGACATAAACAGCTTGCGAGAGCTAGGCGCACGTACAGGCGGTATAGGCAACGGCGGGCGGATGTTCCTGTGGAACATTCGCCCCTACAGATGGCAACGGCAAAGGCATGAGCAAGCGCAACAGCACAATCCGGGGCGTCGTTGCTATTGACGGGCCGGCGGGGTCGGGGAAGAGCACGGTCGCTAAGCTGCTCGCTGAGCGGCTGGGGTATATCTACATTGACAGCGGGGCGATGTACCGGGCGGTGGCGTACCGGGTAATGCAGGCTGGGCTGGCTGTGGAGAAGGATACCGCCGAGATCGGCAGGCTGTCCGGCGAGCTGGTGTTTGAGTTCCGGCCCACGGCCCCAGGTCAGCACCTCTTCGTTGACGGCGAGGATGTCGAGGCGGCGATTCGCACCCCCGAAGTTGGCAACCTGTCTTCGCCGGTCTCGGCAATCCCGGAGGTGCGCGAGCACCTGGTAGCGGCGCAGCGGCGGATGGCGGCGCGAGGAGGCGTGGTGATGGAAGGGCGCGATATCGGGACGGTGGTTCTTCCCGACGCCGATTTGAAGGTGTTCCTGACTGCTACGGCGGGGGAACGGGCGCGGAGGCGCTGGGTGCAACTGCAGGAGCAGGGCATCATCGAAGACTATGAGCAGGTGCTGCGTGACCAGATCAAGCGCGACCAGCGCGACAGCTCCCGGGCAGTAGCGCCGCTATGCAAGGCCGAAGACGCCCGGGAACTGGCCAGCGACGACCTCTCACCGGAAGAGATCGTGACGATGCTGGAGGGTTGGCTGAAGCAGAGCCTGAGCAAGGGAGATAAGTCGTGATGCGCAAGGCACCCGAGCCAATTCGCTTCTGGACCTGGCCGCACTACCGTGCAGTGCGTATCGGCGTGCCCCTGCTATGTCGGCTCTTGGGCGGGTGGCGGGTGCTTGGGCAGGAGAACGTGCCAGCGACGGGCGGGGCGGTGATCGCGCCCAATCACGTCTCGTATCTGGACCCGCCGGCGGTGGGTAGCGCACTGTCCCGGCGGGCGTACTCTCTCGCCAAAAAGGAACTCTTTAGCATACCGATTTTCGGCTGGATTATTCGCAAGTGCTACGCCTTTCCGGTGGATCGCGAGGGCAGTGACGTCACCGCGTTTCGCCACGCAATAAGACTGCTTCAGGCGGGCGAGCTGCTGCTTGTTTTTCCCGAGGGCGGGCGCAGTCAAGACGGTGCGCTCGAGGAGGGTAAGGTCGGGGCGGCGTTAATTGCCTCCCGAGCGGGCGTGCCCCTGGTTCCCTGCGCACTGTCAGGTACCGACGACGTGCTACCACGCGGCGCCTGGTACTTGCACCGCGGCTTCGTTCAGGTGAGTTTCGGTGAGCCAATTGCGCCGGAGGACTACGGTACTAGGCGGCTCAATAAGAAGCAGCTCCAGGAAGTCACCACCCGCGTGATGGCCAGCATCGCCGAAATGCGCGCCGCGCAGGAGGAATTTGCGGCCGGTAGGACAGGCGTCTCGCCTGCCGGGTAGTGCCGAGTAGCAGTCTATGGTCGAATATCGGGGTGAGAAATATGCTAGAAGCTATCGCCGAACGAGCCAGTGTCAGATCGTACAAGCCGGATCCGGTCGCCGATGAGGATGTGCAGACGATCGTGGAGGCCGCGTTACACGCGCCCTCAGCGAACAACGCCCGCCCGTGGCATATTGTGGTGGTGCGCGACGAGGGTAAGCGCCAACAGCTTAGCCGGGTGCACCAGTGGGCCAGCTTCTGCACGCAGAGCCCCGTCGTGCTGGTGTTTTGCGCCGAAGAGCAGGCCTCGCCGCACTGGTGGATCGAAGACGCCTGCGCTGCGGTGGAGAACGCCCTCATCCAGGCCGTTGACCTCGGCTTGGGCACCTGCTGGATCGGCATCCGGGGTGGCAGTCCCGGCCATCCTATGAGCACAGAGCAGCATGTGCGCGAGGTTTGTGGCATTCCCGAGCGCATCCGCGTGCTGGCGCTGGTCAGCCTGGGTTATCCTGCTAGCGTCCCACATCCGAAGGCGCCCGGGCCAATGGAGCACGTCCACCACGAGAGCTGGTAGGACAAGCGTTGGCAGTGTGGAGAGCAACAGCCCTACGAGAATATCACATCCTTGATTATCAGTGTGGACGCTACTCCAAGTAATACTAGGCCGAAGACTATTCTAACTCCCTTCGACTTCATCTTCCTGGCCATCAGTCGCGAACCCAGTTGGCTGGCCAGCAAGACTGCTGCGGCGGTAGCCAAGCTCGCTCGCGCGTGCAAGTGGGCAGTGGGTAGATGGGATAGGAACCCTGATATACCTGAGCCGGTGACGACGACTGCCGAAGTAGCCGCGGCCGTCTTTGCCTCTAGCCCGCAGATGTAGAGCAACGGGACGACAAACGAGCCACCCCCTCGGCCAATTAATCCGACCAAGAAGCCCAACACTCCCCCTCCGCCTAGCCCAAGACCTATTTGCCCGGCACGAGAGAGACTGCCACGGGTCGGTTTCCAGCCACTTAGCATCAGTGTCGCTGCAGTTGCGGTAAACAGGGCAAAGGCCAGGATGATTGGCTCAACCGCCATCCGCACATTGACCAGCGCGCCAATGGGTGGGAGAAGCAGCATCGTCACTGCGAACGGCAGGCCGACTCGCCAGTTCACCAGCCGATTGTGCAGGTAAGTGGTTGCTGCCGAGGAGCTATTCACCACGTTAAGCAGCAGGCCCAAAGGGATGGCCTCCGCCTTGAAATCCATTCCCAGCCAGAACAATACAGGGATGTAAAGCTGCGAGCCGCCCATGCCCAGCATCGAGAAGACAAAGGCGATGCAGAAGCAGATAGGCGGAGCGTAGTAAATTGGTTCCATAGATCATTCTCCTGTCAGCTAGCTCTGGGCCGGGATCTTCACCATTAGTTTCGCTGGCGTGGGCCGGTTACCTTGTATGGGGAGGTCAACACCAGTGATGGGGCGAAGCCAAGACAAACCGGTATGTGAAGCCGTATATGACGCAACGAGCGCATGGCAAAGAATATCTTACGAATAAGGGGTTAGTGAGATTCACACACTGAAGAAGCTGTGGCTGTTTGTGCATCCGGTGCCACATACGCCGGAGATGGCAAGAGAGTATATGGCTAAATGGGAAATGCTCTTTGCCCAGGAAAGTGGGGATCGGCAAACTGGTCTGTGTCTGATCCCCAACGAGCTGCCTGAGAATGCTCAACTGCAGCAGATGGGTAGGAGATATTTTGAGGACCGCTGCTTCATTGACCCGGACGACCGCAGCGAGGAAACTATGGGCATAATTGCCCAAGACCTATTGCGCACCTTCCAGCAGCGCGGCAGTTACACCGAGTGGATACCCTACGAGTTATGGACATCCAGCAACTCGCGCCGTCATGCTGAAGGGCTCAAGAAGGAAATGCAGGCACGTGGTTTTAACTATGCCCCGCAAGGTTTGCGGCATTCCCAAGGGCACCCGCGTGCTCGCGCTGGTGAGCCTCGGCTATCCGGCCAGCGCTCTGCACCCCAAAGCGCCCGGGCCAATGGCGAATGTTCATTACGAGCAATGGTAGTAAGATTGTGGTCTAGCTGAAGGGCTTCGAAGGGGTAATACAGTGGCTGGTATGAAAGGCGCGAGCAACCGGGTTCCCCGGGCGCAGGACCCTCAGGAAGTGGCTGCGGCGATTAGGGCTGCGGCGCGCAGTGAGGTGCCCGGGGCGCTGGAGGGGCTGATCAGCGGCTATCACCCGATTGATATCGCCTTTGCCATGCGCGAGCTTGACTCCGAGGAGCGAGAAATGGTTTTCCAGCTTCTGGAAACTCCCCAGGCCGGCGTTGTACTGGAGGAGGTTGACGACGAGATAAGCACCGACCTGGCCGAGGCTACGGAAGAGGCCGAGCTGGCCGAAATCATTGACGCTATGCCCCCCGATGCCGGTAGTGACATAGTCAGCCAGCTTGACGAGCACACCGCCCACCGCGTCCTGGAGCGTATTCCTGACGAAGAGTCGGAAGAGCTACGAGGACTGCTGCAATTCGGTCCGGAGACTGCCGGGGGGATAATGACGCCGGAGGTGCTGCAAGCGCCACCGGACCTTACTCCAGCCGACGTTATCGCTCACCTGCGCAGCCAGAAGCTCACCCCCGAGGTGCTCACCTATGTC
>JALGTU010000120.1 GCA_029821195.1 Candidatus Zipacnadia bacterium | reverse complement strand
GAACGATATTGTCGTGACCGCACTGATGGGCGAGGGTATCTACACCGGGCTCGACTTCGGCCGCAAGCTGAGCGACCTGGCAATACTGGTTCTCCCGCTGGCTGTCAGCTTCGTCGTGTATCCGTATCTGTCCGAATGGACTCTCCAGGACAACCGCCAGAAGCTGGCCGACACGCTGGTGGGCATGACCCGAGTGATGGCCTTCATCTTCGTTCCCGTCTCCGTGGCGCTTATACTGCTGGCCGTCCCCCTGTCCAGCCTGGTCTACCAATTCGGGGAGACCAGAGCAGAGAATATCCCGCTCATCAGCCTCGCACTGCAATGCTATGCCGCGGGAATATTCTTTTTCGCCGTGGAGGGGAGCATTAACAAGTGGTACTTCGCCATGCAGGATACCGGCACGCCCAACTATGTGGGTGTAGGCGGGGTGATCCTGCACGTTCTTATCTCTTACGGCGGCGGGCTGCTGCTGGGCTGGGGGGTGCCTGCGGTCGCCCTGGCCCTGACCATCAGCAAGTCGCTGAAGGTCATTGCGCTGTATGCACTGCTGCGCGGGCGCATCGGCAAGATTCACGCGGCGGAGGTCTATGCCTTTGCCGCAAAGCTGCTGGTATGTACGGCGTTGATGGGCGCAGTGGTCTATCTGGTCGGGACGAGTATTGTCACGTCACTCCAGGGTTGGGTCCCGCCCTTTGCTCCCACCAAGCTGCCAGTCCTGGCGCTCTTAGCGGCTACGGGCATCGCCGGCGGCGGTCTCTTCCTGCTGGTGGCGGCTTTGCTGCGCATCGAAGAGCTATTCACCGTGTCCAAGTACGTAAAGGAGAAGATCATCAGCTGCTTTGGCTAAACCGATCAGAGTCGTGCAGGTAACGGAAGCACTAGTCGCCGGGACCCAGCGCCACCTGCTGGACCTGGCCGTCGGGCTGGATTCTGGTCGGTTTGAGCAATTCCTGGTCGTCTCGCTAGCGCGCAATCCCAGCTTTGCCGACCAGATTCCGGGATTAGAAGCTCGAGGCGTGCGTGTGCTCGAGGTGCCGATGCGCCGCAGTATCTCGCCGTACAGAGACTGGCAAGCCCTGCGGGCGCTATCGGAGATCATTACGCGCCTCGACCCGGATCTCGTCCATGCCCATAGCGCCAAGGCCGGGTTTCTGGGCCGAATCGCGGCGCGAAATGCCGGCGTTTCGGCTGTCTATACTCCGCATATTCTGCCCTTTCGCAAGTGCCGCAGAGGCCTCAAGCGCTGGATATACGGGGCTCTGGAGCGCTACGCCGCCCGCAGCACGGAGTTTCTCATCGCAGTCAGCGACGCCGAGCGGGACGCAGCAGTTGAGGCAAGGCTGCTGCGGCCTGAGCAGATTGTGGTCATTCCCAACGGAATTGTGGCCGAGGACTACTACTGCCCTGAACGACGCCAGACGGTTCGCGATGCACTGGGCGTTGACGGGGCAACCAAGCTGGTCGGCGCAGTGGGCAATCTCCGCCCGCAGAAGGACTACGAGACCCTGATCAAGGCGGCCGCGTTGGTGCCTGCTTGCGAATCGCTAAGATTTGTGATCGCCGGCGAGGGGCCTCTGCACGGGAAATTGACTGCGCTCATCCGGCGCCTGGGACTTGCGGATCGGTTTGTGATACTCGGCTGGTACGAGGATATCCCCGGCCTGCTGGCAGCGCTGGATATCTTTGTGATGTCCTCGTGGCAAGAGGGATGTCCGTATGCCCTGCTGGAAGCGATGGCCTCGGGTACGCCGGTTGTGGCCACGGCAGTGCCCGGAATCGAAGAGATCGTTGTTGACGGCCGGTACGGTCGCCTGGCGCCAGCAGGCGATGCGCAGGCCCTGGCCAGGGCGATTCAGCAGGCGATTAGTGATTCCGAGGCAACCCGGCAGATGGCGGCTGATGGCCGCCAGCTAGTCGAGGAGACCTACAGCGTGCAGTCCATGCTCTCGAGGACGGCGGACCTATATGAACGCTGCGTTGGCGAGCAATAAGCGCCGCTGTGGCATTGTGGACCTGGGGCGGGCGAGTTACCGCAGCGTCCACCGCCTGCAGGAGGCGCTGGTGGCCACCCGGCGCGCCGGGCACATTGATGACGTACTGCTGCTGGTCGAACACGACCCGGTCATCACAGTGGGGCGTAGCGACGACGGACAATCGCTGCGGACAAGTCGCAAGCTGCTCGCCAGGCGGGGTATCGAGATCGTGGACTGCGAGCGGGGCGGGAAGGCTACCTATCACGGTCCCGGTCAGCTCGTGGGCTATCCGATAATTGATCTGCGCCGGGGGGAGATTGACCTGCACGAGTACCTACGGCGGCTCGAGCGGGTGCTGATCGTGGCGCTGGCGGGTGTGGGCGTGCCAGGACACCGCAGGGATGGGATGACTGGAGTGTGGGTGGCGAATCGGAAGATCGCTGCAATCGGCGTAGCCGTGCGGAACTGGGTAACGTTCCACGGCTTTGCGCTGAATGTAACGTGCGATCTGGCACCGTTCGAGTGGATTGTGCCATGCGGGTTGGCCGGCGTGGAGATCACCAGCGTCGAGGAGGTCAGTCCCAAGGCTGTGGACATAGCGGTTATGAGCCGCCTGGTAGCAGAAGCCTTTTGTCGGGTTTTCGAGGTGGAAGGATACCTCCTTGACGGCGAGGAATTGTCCCAGGTCGTCGCAAGCATATCATTGGGATGCGGGCATGGCTAGCGGACCTCAGACATCCGAGTGGCCGTACATGCCGCCGCGCAATCCGGCACGGTGGCTGGCTCTGGGAATCCACGCGGGTCTGTTGCTAGTCTGCTTCGGAGCCATTTATACGCGGCAACTGGGCAACTTCTCTATGCTGCGCGGGGCAGGGATTGCTCTGCTGGGGTTTGCTTTGCTGGTAAGCGCAGCGGCGACGCGGGGACAGGTCGCCCTCACCAGGTGGGGCAGGCTGTCGCTGGGGCTCGGCGCTGGGGTGCTGCTGACCCTGGCTTATGAACCTCAACTGGCGGATATGCCGCTGTTGGCGGGCACTGGGATTGCCGGCCTGGCGAACCTGGAGCCCAGTGTGGGCACTGTGGGGGTGGGTCTGGTCTTGGTCTTCTGGCTGCTATTCGAGTTCGCAGGCGGGGAGCTGGGCCTCGCCCCGGCGCCCTTCCGTCGCTCAATCTTGGGGGCCGGCGGGCTGCTGAGCGGCCTGGCCCTGGTCATGTACGTCGTACTCAGTTCCGTGGAGAGTGTAGCTAGCGGCGATCCTACCCGGTTCGTGGTGTTCACCGTTGTCCAGTACACCCTATTGCTGGCGGGGGTAGTGAGCAGTTCGGGGGGGCCGGGAGTACGCGGTTGGATGCATTTTTACGTCGCAGGAGCGCTTCTGGCTGTCGTGGCCCGCAACCTGCTGGCCGGCGGGGAGGTGCTGTGGTGAAGAGAAGCTCGCCCGCCGACGGTGGATCTCGCTTAGACCGTCTGTTTTACCCCGCGTTGCTACTACTGATAATCATTGCTCCTTCCCAGTTCTCGTACGCAGTCCATCCCCGCGAGGGCCCTTTCATCACCCCTGCTGATGTCCTGCTGGGCCTGATATTCGTGTTTTGGCTGCTGGGAGTTGCGGCCAGCCGGAGTTGGGGTAAGCTGTGGCGGGCGCCGGAGGCGGCGTGGGCGTTTCTGCTCGTGGCGATACTGTCAATGACCAAGGCGCCGGACATAAAGCTGGCCGCGCGTGAAATCTTGCAGTTCGGTCTCTACTTCATCGCCGCCTATCTGCTGGTAGTGGACACGCTGCGGCGCCGGCAGCAGCTTCGTACCGTTATTGCAGCGCTGACCGCGGTCACCGGTGTGGTTGTGTTGTGGGGACTGGTGGATTACATTATTGAACCTGACGCGATGGACGTGGCTGCGAGCTTCGGTAATCGCAACGTCTACAGCGCCTACCTGGTGATGGTCCTGCCACTGCTGTACGGACTGGCTGTATACAGCAGGAACCGCCTCGGCAAGCTGGCGCTGTTCGTGGTGATAGGCATCGGCGCGGTGACTATGCTTTCCGGGCCCCTGTTCTGGTGCCTGGTAGCTGTGCTGCTGGTAATGAGTGTTTATCACAGCAAGTACACGGCGTTCTACTACATCGTTGTGGCCGGGCTGATACTGGCGATTATGCCGACGGCCTTGCCGCGCAACTATGACGCCGCGATAACAGAGCTGGGTAATATCTACGAGCGCGGTGAGGTCTATAAGGTGCTCAGGCCCCAAGCGCTTGACGAGGAGGAACTGCGCATCGTCAAGAAACGCTGGCTGGAGTGGCAGCCGGCGCTGATGATGCTGGCCCGCAACCCGATGTTGGGAGTGGGGATCGGCAACTACCAGTTGCGGATCGGTGAGGCGCTGTACTACGGCGAGCTGCCCAACGTCAAGAAGACCGAGCCGGACACTAATAATCTGTACCTGGTAGTGGCGGGTAGTACCGGTCTGGCGGGGTTGGTATGCTGGATCGCCTTGCTCGGGCGGTTTGTCCGCTGGGCCGAGAAGATGTGGGTATGGACGGAAGATCGCTTCGAGGAAGGCCTGACTGCGGGCCTGGCCGGCAGCCTCGCTGCCCTCATAATAGGAAACTTTTTCACTAGTCTGAGCGTCAGAGGAACTGCGATAATCATGGTGCTGATCCTGGCGCTCATCGAACTCATGGCGCGCCGGCCATGGGTAGTCCGAGCAGGGGAGGATGGGTGAGTCCGATGCTGCGTGATGGGAGGCTGACGACTGTGGCGAAGTCGCGGGTATTGCCGGCTGTGCTCCTGACGTTGCTCTTAGCCGGCGCGAGTGCCGGCCAGGCAGTTACGCTGGTCTTCGAGGGCGAGCACTATACCTGGATCAAGCCCTCGATGCGCAAGGGCACCGACGATGGCGCGTCGCAGAAGGGCTATGTGGAGATCCCCTTACAGCGCCCGCACGGCGAGCAAGAAGGCGAGCCGTTTGACGACGGCAGCGTGACCTTCAAGATCAACATCCCCCAGAACGGCAAATACTGGCTGTGGGCGCGCACCTGGTGGTACGACTCCTGCGGCAATTCGTTCTTTGTCATGGTGGATGATATGTCACCGGAAATCCCCACGTACATAACCAGTACGAAGAAGCGGAAATGGGGCTGGGTGCGAGGGCGCCAGTATACTCTCGCCGCCGGTTATCATGTTATTCGCTTCCAGAATCGTGAAGACGGTGCCAAACTGGACCAGTTCCTGCTGACCACGGCACCCGAGAAATGGGAGCCCAAACGCGCGTACAGCGAAACCGCCCAGTACCTGTGGCAACCGGAGAAATGATCAGCGCCAATCCACCCATGTATTCCTGTGTAATCAGGTCAAAGCGATTCCAGACGCCTGCCTGGCTTAACCGGCTGTGCCCCCGGCCTCCCAGCTTACCTTCTTTGATGATGAAGTCGCCGCGCCGTATGCTGTCACCGGCATGATGACCGTTGCGGACCCGGGTGCGGTTGACCTCCAAATTATCATTGATCTGGACGAGGAGTCGGGTAGTTGTTACCAGTTGGTGGCCCGTGGGGCGACCGTTGAATTGTATGAAGTGGTGGGCCAGAGCCACAAACCCCTCGGCCACCCGGGCACGATTAACTGGCGCACGGGCCAAGAGACCAGTTTCACACTGCGCCGGGACCTGTGGCAAATAGCCTTCCTGTACGCTGGCCGGGTGATTGTACGGGGCTACGACTCCGAGCTGCACGGCTCTCGCGCCGGCTATCTGGCGCAGGGCTGCCAACTCTCGGAGAGCTTCGTCCAGGTGCTCGGCGAGATGGATATGACTGACGACTTCATGCGCCCACCCAGCGAGCGCGGGCCGTGGGAGCCGGTGCGAGGCTCGTGGCAGTTGCGTGGGCTGCGCGTTGATCCTCTGGCCAGCCGCATGGAAGCCGACAAGTCCGCCAACGCCTTCAGTTATTTCGCCAAGGGCAGCGACGAGCGGGCCCTGAGCATCGCGGGCTCTTGGTACTGGGAGGGTTACCTGGTCGAGGCGGCGGTGCGCGCGGTTCACGGGGGAGCAATCGGTCTGGTGGGATACTACCAGGATGAAGATAACTACGTGGGGGTGCGTTGGCTTCCCAATGGCTCCGCACTGGGCAGCGGGGAGTTGCAGGTAATTGAGGTCGTGGACGGGCACGAGCGGGTACTGGCAACGGCCCCCGGTGGGTACCTGCATAGCCAGTGGTACCAGATGCGGATGGGTGTAAAGGCCGGGCTGGTCTGTGTGTGGATTGACGATCAACTCCGACTTACTGGCAAGACGACCGCTTTCGGTCAGGGCAAGGTGGGCTTGCTGGCGGAGGGCAACTCCGGCATATTGTTTGATGACGTGGTCGTCCGTCCCTGGCAGGTCATCTGGGAAGATTTTGCCGAGGATGTGCCGGGCAAGTGGAATCTGCTGTCGGGGAATTGGACTATTTCGGCGCCGGGCGCTGCCCGCGTGACTTCGCCCAGTGAGCTGATCGCCGTGGCCGGAGCGCAGGAGTGGGATGACTACCGTCACCAGGTGCAGGTGAGCGCCGCCTCTGGCGCAGTGGGACTCGTCTTTGGGTATCATTCGCCCGCCGACTACTATCTGCTGCGCTGGGCACCGTCCGGCAGCCGCGTGCCCTACGGTGGCAAGGCCCAGATCGTGCACGTGGTAAATGGCCAGCCGGATGTACTGGCCGAGGCCGCACTCGGCCGGGCGCAGGCGGGGCAGGCAGCGGTCACCGTCCAGCGCGGATTGGTCCGCGGCTGGCTGGGGGGGAAGTGTGTAGTTCAGACGCTTGAACCGGAGTTGCGCGGCGGTGCAGTTGGCCTATATGCTGAGCAAGCCTCGGGGGCGAGCTTTGCTTCAGTCTATGCTCAGGAGTTGCCGCCCCCGCGCACGGTGCACGTAGTCAAAGAGTTTGCGGATACCGGAGAACATGCCGAGATGGCAGAATGGAGCAGTCCGGCTGGGATCTGGGTCGCTCCCGAGGAGCGCGACGCGCCGGAGGCCCAGTGGCAGTCGAAGGGCGTCTACTTCGGCGGTAAAGAGGTGCGGTTCACGCTGCACAAGGTTGGCTCACGCACCGGGACACTGCGCCTGACGCTTGATGCCGACCCTGGCAGTAACGTTCCCGGCTATACGCTGTCAATTGCGGCGACTTCCGGGAGCAATACGCTGACCGTCGCGCTGCTGGCCGGCGAGCGCTCGCTGGGCCAAAAGAGCGTCGAAGTTGCCGGGAAAAGCTGTGGTGTCCAGTTCGCTCATCAGGGCGACTATCTGATCGCCACAATTGGCGATGAGCGCATATTCTGCGAAAAGGTGGAGTGAGCATGCCGCGTCGTGTTCCTCACAATCAAGCCGGCTTGCCAGGGCGCTGTTGGGCCGCATGGGGACTGGTGATGCTGCTCCTGGTGGTAACCCCGGGGTCGGCAGCAGCGGCGCAGGATGCTACCGTCTCCCAGGCGCTTGCCCTGATCCACGCAGGGCGGTTCACGGCAGCCCACGAGTTGCTCGAGCCGTACGTGAAGCGCCACCCCAAAGAGTTGGGCGCGCAGTATTGGCTGGGGCGTGCCTATCTGGGCGAAGGCAACACTTCGGCCGCCATCGAGGTCTTTGAGCAGGTGTTGCAGGCAAAGCCCGGCTCGGTTGACTCCCGCCTGTGGCTGGCGGCGGCGCTGGCCGAGGATGGACAGCGCGATGCGGCTCGCCGGGAGCTGGACAAAGTGCTGCCCAAGCGGCCGAACGATCCTGTAGCGCGGGCACTTAGTGCCGAGCTCAGACAGCCGCCGACCGTAGAGATAAGGCCGGTAACTGCGGATTTCGAACAATTGGTTTCGGACCAGAAGGGCCGGGTCGTGCTGGTCACCGGAGGGCTGGACGTAGAGCCGGGGAGTGTGGATATCCTCTCCAGCAATCTTTATGACTACACCTTCGGCAACGCGCCGGTGGACTGGGCTGTGACCAATGGAATCTGGGAGTCTACCTACCGCTGGGCCTGCCAGCCGCAGTGGTCGTGGTACGGCGGGTGCAACGCCACCGGCCCGGCCGCGGTCTGGAACAAGCGAGAGTTTGTCGGCGACATCCTCGTCGAAGTATACGCTGCCTTCAAGCACAAATTCGACATAACCACGCGTGCCTACAAGAACCCGCACGACATCAATATTACCATTTGTGGCAACGGGCGGGATTTCGACAGTGGCTACACCTTTATGCTCGGCGGCAAGCACAATACCGTTACACAGATAACGAAAGGAACCCGCGTGCTGGCCTCGACTACTGCCCCAGAGATGCTGCTGCCTATCTTTGAGGAGGGCTTCCCCACCGGCTACGAATTCCACCGGAAGTGGTGGGGGCTGCGCGTTTCCAAGGTGGGCAGCAAACTCCGTTTCTTCGTGGACGACCAACTCGCCTGCGAGGCCGACGATCCCAGTCCCCTGCCGGGGGGGAAAGTTGCGCTCTGGACCTACGACAACGGCATATTGATCCCGCGGGTGAAGATCTACTATGAGGCCGAGCTAGCGGGAACTAGCCCACCGGTGCAGCCGGCAAGTGCGCTGCCCGCTCCGGCTGCAGTGGCGGCGGAGGTCCTGGTCAGTTCCAGTTCTCATCCCTCGATCCAGAACGACTTCGAGAACGGTCTGGGCAAGTGGTCTGGTGGCGGTGACGACGGAGCGGCCCAGCTTGCGGTGGTATCCCGCGGGGCCGGGGACGGTGGACACTGCCTGAAGCTCACTAATGCCCGGACCGGCGGCACTTTCGCGGGCATGATTCAGCGGGAGTCGTTTGACGTGGGTGAAGTTGCCCTGATGTCCTTCGACTACCGGGTGAGCGGAGACGTTGCGGTGAACTTCTACCTGACCGTTGAGGAGCAGCTTTTCGAGATCGTTTTCACCGGGCCGGCTTCCGGCAGCCCCCAGAGCTGGATACTGGGGCAGATTAGCGGCGTGCGGGCCGACGGGAAGTGGCATCACGCGGAATTCGATCTGCTGGGCCACCTGCAGGAAGCGCTGGGCCAAACGGATAAGATCAGGGCCAGCAAGCTATTCATCGGTAATCTGAGCGAAGAGGATTATCTCGGGGCCGGCTTCGGGCGCAATCACGCGGGCGCTCACTACTACCTGGACAATTTTGCCCTGCTCACCCCCTCGGCGAATAGCACGGTAAGCCTGAGCATCAAGCCCGGGCCGGCGAGTCGCTCTGACCAGCATGTGGTAACGCTCGACGATAGCCCCACCCCAGGCCAGCCCTCCCAGGCTGTTGCGATACGCAACGGTACAGCGCAGATTGAGGCTCCGCGTACCGGTACGTGGTACGCGCACGTCTATCCCAAGCTGGCCAATAACAAGTGGGGCACCGCCGCGAATTACCAGGTGCGCATTGATCAGCAGGCCCCCCGGCTGAGCGCAGAACCAGCCGATGGTCAGCAGTTGCCGGACGGGCCGGTAACGGTCTTGGTTGACGACCCGGGGGGCGCGGGCCTGGATGCAGCGGCGCTGGTCGTGGAGATGAACGGTCATCGGTACAAGGTGAACGACCCAGCGGTGGATTTCGACCTGGTAACGAACCGCCTGTCGCTCGACCCGCGGCTGGCTGGTATCACGGCGAGCGCGGGCGAGTCAGTGGCAATAACTCTGAAGCAGGTGCGCGACCGAGCGGGCAACGAACTGGGCAAGCCGCTGCATCTGGCCTACCAGTTTGATCCGGCCGGGGATAAGCTGCCGCCGCTGGTGCGGGTGGAGGGTCTGGGTGGTGGCCCGGTGCTTGACGAGGACTTTGAGGCGGGCGTGGGCGAGATTTCCCCATACGGGGGGGCCAAGTCAGCGCTGGTGCTGCGCGACGCCAGTACCGCGGCCTCCGGCAAATACAGTTTGAAGGTAACCAACGCCACCGAGGGCGGGTCCTTCGGCATTTACCTGCGAAAGTGGCCGTTCGATGCGGGCCGCTGCCGCCTGCTGGCCTTCGACTACAAGATCCCACCGCGCCTGCGTGTGGACCTGGCGATGGAGATCGGCGGCGCATGGCAGTGCATCAAGTTCACCGATACCACTAACGACCTTGACACCGTTGGTACGGTGCCCAATGTCCGGGCGGACAACAAGTGGCACCACGCCGAGATTGATCTGTATCAACTGTTGCGCCGAGCCAATCCATTGCGCCGCAGCTACCGGGTCGGCCGCTTGGTGCTAGCGGACTTCGGGTGGCGGGGCAACTATGAGGGGCAGAGTTATCACCTGGACAATGTGCAGCTCATCCCGGTCACCGGGGGCGGCTCCCCGTTGAAGCTGGTCTGGGAAGCCTTCGACCTGAGCGGCATTGCGGGGGTAAGCTGGCTGCTGACTGGCGACGCGCACGCCCAGCCTCCCACGCAGGTTGCAGCCACCGCCAGCCCAGCGCCGCTTGTCTCAGATGGGGAGCATGACGGCTGGCTGCACCTACGGGCCTGCGATCAGGCCGGCAACTGGTCGGAGACGGTACACCGCCGCGTGATGCTCGACGATAAGCCTCCGGTTATGGGGGGCGTGCAGCCGCCAGCGGGTGCGGAAGCCGCGCCCAACCAGGTTGAACTGGTGCTCTACGACGAAGGGTTATCGGGTATTGACCCGTCCAGCATCCGTCTGAAGGTTGACGGTCAAATGTACGATACTGCGAAGGGAGCGCTCGTCTACAATGCTAAGACTAGCCGCCTGACCTGGAACTGCCAGAGGGTAAAGCCCGAGCCGGTGGTCTTCGCCGATCGCCAGCAGGTCGAGGTGAGCCTGGAGGAGGCCGTAGATTTTGCTGGGAATAAGCTCACCGAGCCGCTGCGCTGGGCCTGGCGTATGGACTACTCCAGGGATAGCGAGCCGCCGCTGATCGTCGGCCTACACTCCCGGTCGCATCCGACGGTAGCGTGCTATACCTTCGAGGACGGTCTGGGATCAGTGCGCACTGCCGCGGGCGTCACTGCGGCCTCTGTGGATGACTCTACTGCCGCGACGGGCGCCGCCAGTCTGAAGCTAACCAAGCTGAGGGGTGGCCGGCTGGAGGCCACCATCCACACCGAGCCGTTCGACGCGAGCAAGTTCCCGCTGGTCGCCTTCGACTACAAGATTCCCCCCGAGGTTAAGGTTGGCCTGGCCTTGCGGGTGGACAAACAGTGGCTAGGTTACGACATCACCACTCCTGTGGAAAGAAGGGTAGGCAAGGTACCCGACATCAAGGCCGACGACCAGTGGCATCATGCTGCTGTGCGCCTGAGTATTCCCCAGCGACGCGGCCAGAGGAAAGGACAGCTGATAGTCCAGGAGATCAAACTGACCGACATCAGCACAAGCACCAACAGCACCGGCGCGACAATGCACCTGGACAACTTCTTTGTGGGCAATTGGGGATCCGGCCCCGGCAAAGTTGAGTGGTGGGCGGGCGATGCCACCGGGATAGCTGGCTACAGTTGGCTCCTGGATGAGACGCCGAATGCCGTTCCCCCGGAAACGATCAAGACGCACGAACCGAAAGTGGGGCCCAGCAAGCTGGAATCGGGGCTGTGGTTCGTGCATGTACGGGCGCGTGACGGGGCCGGCAACTGGGGGCCCGCTGCACATTATGCGCTCCTGAACCAGTAAGCGCGTGGCTGGACAGGCAGGACTGAACCCCCGGGGCGAGGAAAGATATCCCACGCAGTGTGCGTCAGTCAGCCCAGCCGAGTGCGGAGATTCCCGTGGTTGCCCAGGCAAAGCCGCCCCAAACGCCCCGCCGACCCCTCCGGTTGAGAAGGGTCCACGGTATCGCAATTGGCCTGGTGGTTATGGCGACCGCCTTGCGTTTGTGGGGTCTGAAGTGGGGTTTGCCTGATGCGACGCACCTGTTCTCGTATCACCCCGATGAGTACCACTCCCTGCGCGGCCTGCTTTCCCTGGCGATCTATGGCGACCTCAACCCCCACTTCTTCAATTATGGCAGCCTCTACCTGTACCTGGTCGCGGCGGCTGGCGTCATTGCTCACCCCCGCGTACTACTCTCGCTTACTGACCAGAGCTTCCCCGAGGCACTGCGGGTATGGACGCTCGACGCGCGGGTCGTCTCGGTAATCGCCGGCGTCGTCACCGTGCTCGTCATCTATCTGCTCGCCCGGCTGATCTGGGGTACTCGCCCAGCGACGCTAAGCGCACTCCTGCTGGCGCTGGTCCCCTTGCACGTGCTCAACTCGCACTACGGCACTGTAGACGTCACGCAGGCGCTGTTCATTACGCTGGCCCTGCTTTTCTCGCTGCGGCTGATGCGCTCGGGGCGGTGGCAAGATTGTGCCTGGGCAGGGGCTATGACTGGCCTGGCGGCGTCCGCAAAGTACAATGGGATCGCCGTCGTGATAGCCCCGTTGGCCGCGGTGCTGCTTGCTGGCGGTGGGGCTGAGCGGGCGCGGTGGCACTTAGGTGTCGGGAAGAAGATTCTGATAGTGCTGGGCTGCGCGCTGCTGGCTTTTGCGCTGACCTCGCCGTTCACCTTCCTGGCCTGGTCCGAGGCGAAGGCTGATATTGCCTATGAGTTGGAGCACATGCGCATCGGCGAGCCGTGGGAGGTAGCCGCCGAGCCCAGTGCGTTGCTATTCCACGCCAAGAATCTGTTGATACCCGGAGCCGGGCCGGTAGCAGTGCTCGCCGTCATCGGCGTGGTCATGGCCTTCACACGCCGGCGGCGGGAGCTGTTGCCGATCGCGCTCTTTGCCATCGTCTGGACGGTAATGATTGGCACGGCGCAGGTGCGTTATGCGCGCTACGAAGTATCTCTGCTACCCGCGCTGATCATCCTGGGCACGGTGCCGATTGCCGGGCTGCTCAGCGGCCGGAGGTGGCACCGAGGCGGTGGATACGTGTTAGCAGCACTGTGCCTGGTGCCTGCAGTTTACTGGAGTGTGCAGACGTGCGCCGGCCTGGCGCAGCTCGATCCGCGCGGGGATGCGCTGGAGACGATACGCCGGATAACCCCGGAAGATGCCAACATCGGCCTGGTACGCGAGCCGTGGTTCGACGTGCCGCCGGTGGACTACTGCAACGGTGGCAGGATCCTACGGCAGAACTTCCGGATGTATCAGCGAGCGGTGCGGCCACTGGTGATCACCGATCTTGACCAGGTGCGTCTGGAAGCCGAGCGGCCGCATACGTTCATCCTCAGCGGATTCAACACGCGCGCTCGACTGCGGGCAGGTGACGAAGAGGCGGTGCGCTTCATACTGGCTCTACTGGGCAGTTACAAGCGCTCCCATTGGCACGGGGGATTACCCCTGCAATACGTGCCCTGGGAGCTGGGGAGTGACTGGCTTTACCCCTGGCCGGAAATCCAGATATTTCTTCGCAAAGGTCCACCCGACAGCAGGGGAGGCGGCTAAGCCTTGCGCCGGACCACCTGGACCATTCTCCTGCTTACTGCATCCCTGAGCTCGTGCTGCGCTCAGCAGATGGCCGGGATGCTGGCGAACGGGCCCTTTCCGACGATGTCGGGGCGCCTGCTGCGCCTGATTGAGGGGCCGGTGACCGGCGGGGACCGCGCCGACGTCGCCATTGCCGATCTGAACAGCGATGGCCGGCCTGACTTGCTGCTCGGATCGGGTTATGGCGACCTGCTGTACTACCGTCAGGTCAGCCACGGCATTTTCGCGCCGCCTGACGTTATGATCGGCAGCTCAGCCCTGGTGAGTTCGTGGCCGCCCAAACTGCAGCAGGTATCCCCGGAAGTCATGGACTGGGACGGCGATACGCGGCCCGACCTCGTTTTGGGGTGGGATGGCGGACTGGTGTGGTATACGTGGAGCCACGGGCGGATCGGCACCGGGCAGCCGATGACGCTGGGCGACGGCCAAGCAGTGGCTGAAGCGATACGGGCGGCTTCGCCGCAGGCCGGTCACCTCGCGCGACGACGGCAGCGTGTGGTGGCTGGAGCACACGGCGACTGACGTATGGGACATGCCCCAGCCGGTCATAGCCGGCGGGCAGCCACTTCTAGTGGGACGGCGGGCTCGTGTCTGCTTGGCGGACTGGGACGACGACGGGAACGCCGACCTGCTGTTGGGCGATGCCGACGGGAAGCTCTGGCTGTGCCGATCTGCTGCTGGCACCCTTAGCGCGCCAGCGCAGATTGCACTGCCTGCCGAGATGCAACGGGCGTGCCTTGCGCCCCGGCTGTCACCCGATGGCAGCGAACTGTGGTTGGGTACTGGCGGTGGGCTGATTGTGCGGGGCACACGAAACGGCGAGGGAGGATTGGCGTGGGGTGGCGTCGTCCGGGGTCGGCAACCGCCGCTCGATGTGGGGCAGGCGGCCGCGGTCTCTGCGCTTGACTGGGACGGTGACGGCGACCTGGACGTGCTGGCGGGCAACCGCCGGGGCCAGG
>JALGTU010000119.1 GCA_029821195.1 Candidatus Zipacnadia bacterium | reverse complement strand
CGGAGGCCGCCCGCCTGCTGGGGGCCGTCCTGCTCGAGGCGCTCGACGAGCTGGGGGGAATGTCGCCGGAAGAGCTGATCGCTCATAGATACGAAAAGTTCCGGCGGATGGCCGAGCCGGAAGGGCTGGGAGAGGATAGCTGAGTAGCTGGCAGTGCCCCAGCCCGAGTTCTTGCACCGCCTGCTTGCCCGTCAGCTCAAGGTCCGAGGTCATTGCTGAGCGTAATAAGACTCGCAGCTATCTCATTTATCTGCAACGAGTCACTTCCCTCCAGACCGAGGATACTTTCATCCACGCCATTGGCTAACCTCTGAGATTTCACCTTGAGCCTATCGAAATCACTCGGAGAGTTTAGATGCCCGTCCCACTTAGTAGCGGCCAACCAGTCTGAGGCCGTTGCAACTTTGTTCTCGTAGGTTGCCCTTCGCCACTGGCCAATGGTGCTGTTGTGGAGAGTCCCGCCGCGAAACCACTGCTCCTTGGGTGCTCTCGCCTCTGCTGCTACCTGCTTCGTGGGAACTGCTTCGCTGCTGGTCGGTTGCTCCGCAGACGGCTTCCCCTGCGGCTGCGTTTGAACAGCACAGCCCGCGCAGAGTGCCACTACTCCAATTGCCAGCCACAGGCACTTCTTGGTCATCGTCCTGCCCCCCTTCAGGCTTTCTCCAGAATACTGTGCTTGACCACACGCAGCAGAATGTAGGCATCCGTCGTGATCTGGAACAGGAAGCGGTACTGTTTCGTGATACTACCCTCGAAAATACCCTGGCGTTTCTGCACGCGTTTGACCCTTAGCGAGGGATATGATATATCACGAGACAAGTGTCGGAGTTGTTTATCCGTCTGCTTGCGGAGGTTCGGTGTCAGCGCCTTGTAGTCGCGGGTGAACCGGTTAGTCCAAATCAGCTTCACGGTGCAGCTCCGCAATCATCGATTCTACATCATCAGCATCTTTGACGCGGCCTGCCTGTATATCATCTAGTGCCTCCTCCAACATTTGCTCCCCCTGCTGAGATAGCATCACGGACTCAGATTTCTCGACAAAAACCTGTGGTGTTAACATAAGCTTATTTCCCTGAATCTCTGCCTCTAAGTAGTCTCCTGGCTTAATGCCCAAAGCCCTGCGGATTGTTGCTGGCAGAGTAATTTGGGCCTTGTCTCTGACCCTGAGCATCGCCACTTTGTTTCTTCCTCCTTAGTATCGTTAGAAAGTACTACTTTACAACTTTACCACGTTATAGTACCAATCAAACTTCTTGTCAAGCCCTTGCCGCCTGCTTGACCGTCAGCACAGTATCTGCCCTAGCTATTGGTTGTGCGGGATAGGCCGCGCAGAGGGCGTATGCCTACAATCCCAGTACGATCCGGAGGCGCTCTGCTACCGCATCCATTGTATCGGAAGACACCCTACCCCAACACTCGGTGAGTCGTTGCCGGCTGATACAGCGTATATGATCACACTGGATTATAGAGCGGGTCCGTACGCCGCCGTCGCGAGGTTCTATGGCAACGTGAAGGGGAATTCCTCTATCGGTAGTGGTCAAGGGCGCCACAATAACCAAATCGGCGGGGCCCTGATTGAAGGTATCTACCGAGACCACCAGGGCGGGCCGCTGGCCGCGTTGCTCATGGCCCCGGGTGGGAGATAAGTCTACGTACCAAATCTCGCCGCGAGCGGGCTGCACCGGACTCATTCTGCCTCGGTCCCGTCAGAAGTGGTCGCCTCCCAGACAGCCCGCTCCTGCTGCTCCTCCTGCCAGGCCTCAGCGTCACTGCGCAGGGCAGCGTAGGCCTTGTTGGTCTCTTCCAGGACATATTGGCGATGCAGAGCCGCGACGGCTTCATCAACTAGGTCTACCATAGCCGCATGCCGCTTTTCCGAGAGTGTGCGGAGTAGGTCGTGTGTCTCCTTTTTGATACGAACAGTAGCAGTGTCCACTTTGAGTGTCCTCGCTTGTAGATAATATCGGCTACTTGCTTGTCTACACTTTATAACACAAACTAAGAGGAATGTCAAGGGGCAAGTGCTCAGTGCTACTATATCTTGGCAGGCAAGCACGGTAGAGGCCTATTCATTCGGTAGAGCCCCCGCTCATTCGGGAGCGAGCTAGGGCGCGGGGCTTGCCAGCGTTGCCTGCTTGTTGTATCATACTAGCTATCTTCCGAGCCGCACCAGGTCCTGGCGCTCTGGCCCGGAGTTGCAGGGGTGCATCGGGGCAGGGATGCCCCTCCTACAACCGTCAAGAGGAGCGTGGGCGTACAGTCATAAGAGGGCTGGTGCCGGAGGCCGGATTCGAACCGGCACGGGGTTTAAGGCCCCGCCAGATTTTGAGTCTGGTGCGTCTACCAATTCCGCCACTCCGGCAGCCAGTTTGAGTATAGGCAATATCTCGGGGCAATGTCAAGAGGATGAGGTAGAGGATAATGAACCAGTACGGCAACGAGCAGACCGGACCTGAAGAGCAGACAAGCGCGCCACCTCCCAGCCGACCAGTCGGCCCGCCACCTACCCCGCCACCCCGGCGGCGCACGAACTGGGGCCTGATTATTGGCCTGGTGGTGCTATTCTTTCTGCTGATAGGGGGCGGCCTGTTTATGATGATGATGTTCGCCTTCCTGGGGATGTTCAAAGCCTCCCCCGACCTAAGTGGAGGGCCCAAGGTGGGTGTCATCAACATCACTGGCGCAATCAGCTATGCCGGCGAGGAAAGCATCTGGCCATTCAGCCAACCGCGCGGCGCCAGCGCGGCGATGAGCCACCTGCGGCAGGCAGCGGAGGACGACTCGGTCAAAGCCGTGGTGCTGCGCATCAATAGCCCGGGGGGCAGCGCCGCGGCTTCCCAGGCCGTGTACAAAGAAGTCCAGCGCCTCTCGGAGAAGAAGCCGGTGGTCGTTTCGATGGCCGATGTCGCCGCCTCGGGCGGCTACTGGATCGCCGCGGGCGGCGACGTCATCGTCGCCAATCCCGCGACCATCACCGGCAGTATCGGCGTCATCTTTGAGACGCTCACCTTCCATGAGCTAATGGACAGATACGGGCTGGGCAACGTAACGATAACGTCCGGTGAGTATAAGGATACCGGCTCGCCGCTGCGACCGATGCGCCCCGACGAACGCGTCCTGCTCAAGGATATGATGATGGACATATATGAGCAGTTCGTCACTGCCATAGCCGAGGGCCGGGATATGGACGAAGCCGACGTCAGGCACCTGGCCGACGGCCGGATATACACCGGCGCTCAGGCCCTGGATGCCGGCCTGGTTGACCAACTGGGCAACTTCTATGACGCCGTGGACAAAGCAGCAGAACTGGGCGGCATCACCGGGCGACCCAAGCTCAAGAAGTACGGAGCCGGCTCTCCCTTCGAGCGCATCTTCGAGGGGATGGCCAAAGCGGTGGCGCAGGAGCTAAAGCCGGACTTGATGGGCGAGCTCTCCAGCATACTCACGGCCCCCGGGGCCAAGCCCGAAGCCCGGTAGCGGCGCGGAGGAGCGAGTGTCCGTGAGAAAGAAGCTGCTGCTAATTGACGGCAATAGCCTCCTGCACCGGGCCTTCCACGCCCTGCCCGCGTCGCTGACCACCTCCTCGGGCCAGCCCACCAACGCAGTCTACGGCCTGGCGCAGATGCTCCTGCTGCTGCTGGCGGAGCACGCCCCCGATGCTGTGCTGGTGGCCTTTGACGCGCCCGGCCCGACTTTCCGGCACGAGCAGTTCGCCGACTACAAGGCCAATCGCCCGCCAATGGATGAGGCGCTCGCCTCGCAGGTGGAATTGGCCCACGAACTGGTTGAGGCACTCGGCCTGCCGCAAACAGAACTGGCCAACTACGAGGCCGATGATATTATCGGGACGATGGCGCGGCGCGGTGCGGATGCCGATCATGACGTCGTCATCGTCACCGGCGACCGTGATATGTTGCAACTGGTTGATGACGATATCAAGGTCCTGGCGACGCTGCGCGGGCTCACCAACACCCGGCTGTATGATGCGAAACAGGTCACAGAGGAATACGGAATCAACCCCGACCAGATGACCGACTACAAGGCGCTGGCGGGCGACAGCTCCGACAATATTCCCGGCGTACCGGGCGTCGGGCCCAAGACTGCTGCCACGCTGCTGGCGCAATTCCCCCACGTTGAGGAACTGCTGGAGCGACTGGCGGAAGTGGACAGCGAAAAACTCGCGGCGAAGCTGGCCGATAACCGCGACACCATCCGGCTGAGCAAGGCCCTGGCGACGATCGCTACGGACAGTCCGGTCGAGCTGGAGCTGGCCGATGTCGCCTGGGAGGGCTACCGCGGGGCGAAGCTGCGCGCACTGTTTGGGCGGCTGGAGTTCACCAGCTTGCTCAAGCGGGCGCCGGTGCCGACCCAGTCCAACGAAGAGGCACCGGCCAGGCAGGTAGCGCTGGATGAAGCGGTGGCGGCGATTCAAGCCACGGGGTGCTGCAACCTGGCGGCTGCTTGGGCAGGCGGCACACTCGCGGGCCTGGCCCTGGCGGCGGAAGAGGTGGGCGTTGCCTACCTGCCTCTGGAGCCGCCCGCAAGAACGGGCAGCAGCGAGGGGCTGTTTAGCCCGGGGACGGATACGGCGCTGCCGGAGGCAGTTGCACAGGTGCTGGAAGACGCAAATATCGGCAAGCGGGGCAGCAACCTGAAGAATATCGCGGCCGCGTTGGACAACTACGATATCCGCCTGAGCGGCTGTGAATGGGACCCAACGGTAGCCGACTACCTGATTGCTCCCCAGCGCGACCACGGCATTGATGTACTGGCCGGGTGTTATCTGCACAAAACACTGCCGCCGCCTGAGCAGGCCGAGCAGCGTGCGTGCCAGGAGGCACTGCTCATTCCGGCGCTGCGCGCGGAATTGGACGACCGGCTGAATAGCTTGAAAGTGATGCCGCTGCTCGAGCGGGTGGAGATGCCGCTGATCGAGATTCTGCGGGATATGGAGCGGGCCGGGATCGCCGTTGACTCGACCCAGCTCGAGGAGCTCGGTGAGCAAATGGCGGCCGACCAGGAAAAGCTCGCTCAGCGGATACATCAGCTAGCCGGGTGCGAGTTTAACATCAACTCGCCCCAACAGCTCGGCCAGATACTGTTCGAGAAGCTGGAGCTGCCCGGGGGGCGGCGGACCAAGACCGGCTGGTCAACCGCAGCGGCGATATTAGACGATCTGGCTGAGGATCACGAGATTGTCGCGGCCGTCCTGGAGTACCGGCAGCTTGCCAAACTTTGTTCGACCTACGTCAAGGGGCTACTGGAGGAGCTTGACGCGGAGACTGGCCGAGTGCATACTACCTTCGAGCAAACGGTAACCGCGACCGGCCGGCTGTCGAGTCGCAACCCAAATCTGCAGAATATCCCCAAACGCACCGAACTGGGCCGGGCGATCCGCGCTTGTTTCGTCGCCGGTGCCCCGGATAGGGTGCTGCTGTGCGCGGATTATTCCCAGATCGAACTGCGCATTCTCGCTCACTTCTCGGGCGATAAGAACCTGGTAGACGCCTTCGCCGCGGGCGAGGATATTCACCGGCGGACCGCCGCGGTCATCTTCGATCTGCCCATCGAGCAGGTAACCGCCAGGATGCGCGGCGCGGCCAAGACCGTAAATTACGCCGTGATCTACGGGATGGGCGGCAGCGCGCTGGCGGCACAACTGGACATATCGCGAAAGGAGGCTGATAAGTTCATTGAAGACTATTTCCGGCAACTGCCGGGCGTACAACAGTATATGAAACAGATCGTCGAGCAAGCACGTCAGGACGGCTACGTCGAGACGATTTGTGGCCGGCGCAGACCGATGCCGGAGCTGCGCAGCAATAACCACCCGGTCCGGGCATATGCCGAGCGGGCAGCGGCAAATACGCCGCTGCAAGGCTCAGCAGCCGACATCATCAAAATCGCGATGGTGGATATCGCCCCGCGTCTGGCGCAGGTCAGCAGCACCGCACGGATGCTCCTGCAGGTGCATGACGAACTGGTCTTCGAGGTAGCCAACGAGGACGTGGACGCCTTGGCCAAACTAGTCAAGGAGATTATGGAGAGCGCCTGGGAACTATCAGTTCCCCTGTCCGTGGACATCCAGACGGGCAGTAACTGGCGCGATTTACGCGACGTACCGTGACAACCGAACCATGACTAACCCAAGCGATTAGGGACCAGGCCCTACCAATAGGAGAGACCAACATGGATGCTACTCGTGACAATCAACCCAGGGACACCAACGAAACCGACGACAGCTCGAGTGACAAGCGTTACGGAAAAGAACCGACCGAACACCGACCAATAAGCTCCCGCTGGGACCTACAGGAAAGTTGGAGCGAACTGGAGCAAGCCGCGCCCGTGGACATCCAAAAGGGCGAAATAGTCTCCGGCACCGTGGTAGCAATCGGTGATCAGTACATCGCGGTAGATGTGGGGGCGAAGTTTGAGGGCGTAGTAGCGCGCAATGAATTTGCCGCGGAGGAGGAGTTGCCCGAGGAGGGCGAAAAGATCGAGGTCGCCGTGGTGTTCGTGGACGAAGACAAGGGCCTCCTGACCCTCTCCAAGAAGCGAGCTGACTATGAGCGAGCGTGGGCCAAGCTCCACGAGGCCCAGAAGACCGGCGAGGTGCTCAGCGCGATGGTCACTGACCGGGTCAAGGGCGGTCTGCGCGTTGACGTAGGCATGCCCGGCTTCGTGCCTGCCTCGCAGGTCGCTATCCGCGACGTCCGGCAGCTCGACAAGCTCATCGGCAAGAGCTTACAGCTGACGGTACTCGAAGTCAACCGGGAACGCAACCAGATCATACTCTCCCACCGCCAGGTCGTCGAACAGGAGCGTGCTCGCCGGCGGCAGGAGACCCTGTCAAAGCTCAGAGAGGGTATCGTCTGCGAGGGCCGTGTGCGCAACCTAACTAAGTACGGGGCGTTCATTGACCTGGGTGGTGTGGATGGCCTGCTGCACATCTCGGAGATGTCCTGGAGTCATATTGACCACCCCTCCGACGTACTCAAGCCCGGCGAGATCATCCGGGTGATGGTGCTGAACATCGAGAATGACGGCGAGCGAATATCACTGGGCCGGCGCCAGATTCTGCCCGATCCCTGGAAGCAAGCGGCCAAGCAGCTCGAGGTGGGCGCAATCGCCAACGCTGTGATCGTCCGGGTCGTATCCACCGGCGCCTTCGCTCGCCTGGCGGATGTCGAGGTCGAAGGCTTCATCCCCCTGCGGGAGATGAGCTCCCGCCGCATCAACAGCGCGGACGAGGTAGTCAGCAGCGGCCAGCAGGTACAGGTCAAGCTGCTCGACCTCAACCCCGAAGCACGGCGGATGACCCTGAGCCTGGTAGGCGCCGAGGCCGAGCGCGACCGCCAGGAGTACGAAGAGTATATGAAGGAACAGCAGGGCGGCACCGTCAAGCTCGGCGACCAGTTCGGTGATATGCTCAAGCAGGCTAAGGCGAACATGCCCGACACCCAGCCCGCCCAGCAAGCCGAGCCCAGTCCTGCCGAAGAAGCTCCGCAGGAGGAAGAACCTCCCGTCGAAGAAGAGACTCCCGAGCAGGAAGAGGCTACGGTTGAGGAAGCTCCCGAGGAGGCCTCTGATGAAAGCGAAGCTGAATCGGAAGACCCAGAGGAGTCCTGAGGACAAGCTATGACGGCTCGACCAGTTCACCCCAGGATAGTGCTGGGGATCGCCGGGCCCCTGGCCTCTGGTAAGTCCACCGTCCTCAGAATGCTGCAAGATTTGGGGGCGGCGACGCTGCGGGCTGATGACGTATCACGCGAGCTGCTCCAGCCGGGCCAGCCGGCGCTCGAGCAGGTACGCGCCACCTTCGGGGAAGAGCTCTTCGCGGAGGACGGCACGCTGCGGCGTGATAAGCTGGCTGCGCTTATTTTCGCCGAACCCGCGGCGCGCCAGCAACTCAACCGGATAATGCACCCGCCCATGGTAGCTCGACTCCGGCAGAAGGTGGACGACTATCGCCAGGGAGCCAGTGGCTCTCCGGTAATCGCTATCGAGGCCGCGATTCTCCACGAAATGGGCCTGGACCGGATAACTGATAAGATTCTGCTGGTGACCGCGCCCGAGGCGGCGCG
Organism: Candidatus Zipacnadia bacterium; assembly: GCA_029821195.1. Classification (GTDB taxonomy): domain Bacteria; phylum Armatimonadota; class Zipacnadia; order Zipacnadales; family Zipacnadaceae; genus JALGTD01. The sequence continues at coordinate 785 of JALGTU010000119.1, read as the reverse complement.
CATCGAGCGCCTCCGGGAGCGTGACGGGCTAAGCGAACCAGCGGCCCGGCGCCGGGTGAAGCTCCACGACGAGATGGGGCTGGGCAAGATCCAGGCTGATTACACAATCAATACGGCCGGCGACCTCGCCGATACCCGCCGGCAGGTCGAGGAGTTGTGGGCGGAGCTGACCACACGGGTCGAAGCGCAGCACGATTGACCAATAAGCTCAGGCTGTATCAACCCCCACCCAGGTTCTGGGTTGCCGGTCTCGACGGAACAATCCGGCTTCTTTCTGCGTTATAGTTAAGCAAGGCAAAGTTGACAGGCCTAGGGCTTTTTCGTAGACTTATTGCTCAGTTAACGCGCCGGTCGGGAATCTCTGCCAGAGTAATCATAAGCCAGCTTCGCCCTCGGGTAGGAAGCAATGGCTCCCGTACCCGGGCGGCCGAGTCGGGCTTTGCTGTCTTATTGCCCACGTCAACTCCCTCGGGAGGCCCAAATTTATGATCCAAGCGGACGGTCTGACCAAGTATTATGGCTTCCATCCGGCCATAACTGACGTTTCCTTCGAGGTCAAGGAAGGGGAAATCGTTGCCTTTCTGGGGCCAAACGCAGCGGGCAAGACCACGACGATGCGGATTCTCACCGGCTATATGCCCGCCACCTTCGGCGCGGCGCGGGTGGCCGGGTTTGACCTAACCGACCAGTCGCTGCAGGCCCGCCGCAATATCGGCTATATGCCGGAGGGCACCGCTCTGTACACCGATATGCGGGTGCGCGAGTATCTGCGCTTCTGCGGGCGG
>JALGTU010000118.1 GCA_029821195.1 Candidatus Zipacnadia bacterium | reverse complement strand
GCTACCGGTGATATGCGCTTCAGTCGCTTCGGACACGCTGCCTGTCGGCTGGCGGACGGTCGGGTTCTGGTGACGGGCGGCACACAATATCCCGGAGAGCAGACGCTGTCCGAGGCTGAGCTATATGACCCGGCCACCGGGCAGTTCGAAGCCGCCGACCCGATGTTGGCTGATCGGTTCCGCCATACCGCCACCTTGCTGCCCAATGGCCGCGTCTTCATTACGGGGGGTCATAGTGCTAGCGCCGGCGGCCAGCTTCGCAGTACCGAGCTGTTCGACCCCACCTCGGGCGCCTTCACGCCCGGCCCGGACATGAGCGAGCCGCGTATGGACCACACGGCCACCTTGCTCCCCGATGGGCAGGTGCTCATCGCCGGCGGATTCAATGGGGAAGGTGGGCCGCATACAGTGGCCTCATGCGAGCTGTTCAATCCGCAGGAGGGCTGCTTCGGGCCGGCTCCACCTCTGCCGACTGCGGTCCACGAGCATAGGGCCACACCGCTAGCTTCGGGGTCGGTTCTGGTTTCGGGTGGGCTTAGAGTCGAGGGCGAAAGCAAGCAAGTTGTCGGCGATGTTGCCGTTATCACTCCCTAAGGCCCTTAACTAACGAAGGGAAACGACCACCAATCGCGAAGTTAGCACACAGATAGCAGTTATTGGCAAACACAACATAGGAGGGGATCGCTGTGCGTCACTATGTCAGGAAGCTGCGAAGGCTTTGCTTGTTAATGGCTGTTGCAATCAGCGCCACGGCTCTGTTAGCCGGGCCAACGGGGGCGGCTGAGTGGTACGTCGCGAATCTGGGCAATGATGATACCGGTGATGGCTCGGAGGGCCGACCGTTCAGGACAATCGCCCAGGCGTGGCAGGCGGCCCTGGGGAACCGCGAGCCGGACACCATTTACCTGCGGCGCGGAGACACCTTTACCGACAGCCTCAGTCGTCCCATGCCGGGGCGGATCAAGCTGGGCGCGGACCCGCTGCCGGATGTGGTCACCTTTAAGCCGTACGGTCCCGGCGAGGCGCGGCCCACCTGGGGCCCGGAGAACCGTAAGTGTATCACGACGGGCAACTGCCGCGTGACCCTGGAGGGCCTTGACTGCCCGAGCGGAGCCATATATGCCAACACGCCTGACTGCGTGCTCAGAGATTGCATCCTCGGCGGTAAGCCGGGGGGCAACTTCGGACGGTGGCATCGCTCCGGCGACGGCTTGGCGGTCATTGACTGTGTTGTCCGGGGACAGACCAATGTCGAAATGCACCCCCACCAGGGGCTTATGTACCACTTTGATGTGCCGGCAAGGGGCTGGTACCGGCTGACTACCTACCGGGCCGGGGTCGCGACGTACCAGGTGGTCTTTCCCGATGGCCGGGTCTATGAGCACAACGGCACTCGGGTAACTTTCCTGGAAGCTGGCCGCCAGACCTTCCGTATCCAGGGTCCCTTTGTCAACGATCTGGAGAAGGTGAGCCTTGAGCCGGTCGCGCCCCCCGATCCCCGCGAGACGATTCAACTGGCACTGGTCAATCCCAGCCGGTTCCTGCGCCTGGGCGAGGCCATCAACGTCCGGCTCCGGCTGGGGTCCGATCGTGAGGCGAAGCTCTCGGTGCTGGCCAGGCGACACAGCGACGGCACAGTCATCGCCCAGCGCGACATTGGCATAGCTCCTGCCGATTTGACTGAAGAGCGTATCGAGTTCAAAGTCAGCGAAGAGGGGCAGGTGGACATTGGCGTACTGGTGGACGGTGAACCGGCCAACGTTGAGACCGTAAAGGTTGTGATGATGGACGCCACGCCCCTGCCGATTCCCAAGCAATACACCCCACTGGGCGAGGGGACGCTGGTGGACGAGGTGGACTGCGGGGCAGATCCTGCCTCACTTGACCGGCTATACTTCGACAGCGGTCACGCCCAGGTAGTGGATTCGGTGCTGGGTAAGTACCGGGAAGCGGGCACTCAAGCCGGCGGCGTGGGCCACAGCACCGGCTCGAAGAACTGGTTCGCCTACCAGCTCAAGATCAAACACCCGCACAAGCTGCACCGCGTGGTGGTGGATTATCCCGATGACAACTACCGCGCGATGCTGATTCTCCTGTACGAGCGCAATCGGGCCTTCCGCCAGTTTGACAACGGCGTGGGCACGGGCGGCGTGCGGCCTAACACCAATCAGATTCAGCAGCGCGAGATCTTTCTGTACCCTCGCTTCGAAGAGCTTTTCTTCGTGGTACACTCCTGGCGCAAGGGCGCGCCTGCAGCCATCCAGCGCATCCGCGTCTACGAGTACGACGGCGACCTGCCGCCGCTGCCCGTCGGCTCCGCCGAGCGCTACTACGGGATGTACTATGAAGAGCCCCGGCTGATTGACTGGAGTCACCAGCCCAGCGACGAGCCTATCGAGTTCGTCAATACCCTCGAGCGGCTGGGTCAGTTCATGCGCCACACCGGCCAGAATCTGCTGTGGTATCCCACTTCTGCCTACGGGCTTACCACCACCGAGACCGAGATCATCTCCTCGCTCAATCGCGCCGGGTACTGGGGCTCTGACCTGGGCCGCAAGACCTTCCGCGCTTTTCTGCTTTCGGCGGAAAAGCACGGTTACGGAATTGTCGCGGAGCTTCACGAGCCGGTTCAGAGGATAGGGCAGTTTGTCGCCGAGGGTACCCCGATCCGCGATACCCGCCAGATCGCCTGGGATGGTCGGGTAGGCCGGATGCAGCCGTCGGGTGGTTCGGGCTACAACTTCGTGCATCCCGAGGTCCAAAAGGTTCTTCTGGCCGGGTTTCGCGAGTTGGCCGAGTTCTACCAGGACTGCCCGGCCTTTATGGGCATCGCCTTCCGCAGTATGCGCATGATCAATCCTGCTTACGTGGCGTGGCCCGACGAGCGGTGGGGCTACGGCGACTACACGGTTGGGCTATTCGAGCAAGAGACCGGCGTGGATGTCCCGGTAGCCGATGATCCTAACGACCTGGACCGGTTCAAAAAGCGCTACGACTTCTTGATGAACGAAAAGAAGGACGAGTGGTTTGCCTGGCGGGCGCAGAAGGTTACCGAATGGCTGGCGACCATCGCCGAGACGCTGCGCCAGGTCCGCCCTGACCTGTGTGTCTTTATGAACGACGCGGGCGGCAGCTACCGGAGTCACCCCGGCCGCGGCATGGACCCGGCTCAGTGGGCCGACATTCCCAACCTGCGCTTCGCCATCTATGGCTGGTACGGGCCCCAGTTTGCCGGCTATTCCTTCCCGATGGACCACTCCCAGGACATTAAGCCCTGGGAGCAGGCTGTGGATCGCTTCCAATGGCACAGCTCTCATCGGGCGATCAGCGTTATGAACCCGTACATGGAAGGCGGCCGGCTGTTCCCGATGTATCCCAAGGAAATGCTCGAACACTTCGGCGGAGCTGCCGATACCTGCGGCGCGCCCGAGGGTGTCTACCCGTTCTATCTGCAGCGCTTTGCTGACTGGATGAGCACTGGGGACGTCTGGCTGATTGCCGATGGTGGCCTCACCTACCAGGGCATTGACCCCCGCCCCAAGCAGCAGTTCGCCCGGTTTTTCCGCAGCCTGCCGGTGGCTGAGTATAAGCCCTCGCCGCTTAACCTCGAGCCGGTCTTCCTCTGGGAGGCACAGCACAAGGGCAAGAAGGTATTCTATGTAGTCAACCGGCAGGACTATCCTGTTGAGTTGACCCTGAACATCAGCGGCCCACGGACGGCAAAGCGCTTGTCCGATGGTCAAGAGTTCGTAATCAAGGGCGAGAGGCTCTCGCTGTCGCTCGATCCGTATGCGATGATGGCCTTTGAACTGAGTCGTCGGGCTCAAATAACTAGCGGCGCGACCCAAATCCCCCGCCAAGAGCTCCGGGCGCTGCGCCGCAAGATCGCCCAGGCCTGGGACATCGTGCGGGCGGCCGAGGGCAAACTGGCAGACGACAAGTATGCTCAGGCTCTGACCCAACAATTGGGCCGGGATGCTTACCAGCAGGCGCTGCTGGAGTTGGCCCTGGCCGACCAAGCTCTGAAGCAGCACCGCTACGACACTGCCGACCGCTATGTGCGCGGCTATATGCCCACCGAGGCCCGGACCTCGCGCGGCTACGCGCTGCCGATTGTCTACCGTGCTATGAACCGCTGGCCGGAGGGAGTGTTCAACGACAAATCGGAATAGGTAACCAGTGGCGATCACGGAGCGAATGGAGGAGCACAGGCGGGGCTAGTAGCTCGGCTCATAGACCTGCTCCTTGACCGATATGAATAGCCGCGTCATAGCGACGCTACTTGAAAAAGAGATACATTCTCTCGCCGACGATCATTCCGTAGGTACCCCAGGATATGGCGGTTATGAAGTCGCCCATTATCATACCCAGGAAGAACGGCCGTGCCTGCTGGTAGGTCTTGATCCCGAAATAGCGCAGGATAACCGTCTTAATCGCCCAGGCAATGAAAAAGGGCATCCACATTCGCCACATATTTCCGGTGAAGGCCAGGACAAACCCCAACGGATGGAAGGGCCAGCTATAGATGTGCTGGCGGGCCAGGGTAAGCGCTATGGTAAACAGCCCACCGACCACCATAGCACCGAGATGAAGCCAGTCCGGCGGGTGCGACACGTCTCGCCAGCTAGAGAGAGTTCGCAGAGGAACGCTGCCGACGTGCGTATACCACTGGCGCACCATCGCGCTTGTGCCCCCGTATTTGTACCAGATATGCAGTATAACCCACGTGGAGCTGATAGTGGTCAGTATCATGCTCAGGGGCAAGCCCCAGCGCAACTGGCGCGCCGAAATGCCGGCCTCCTCCTGGCGCATCTTGAGGGCGGCGAGCAGATGCGGCGTGTAGTTGTCGCGGTCGCTTGCCCACCACTGGTTGTAAGCCAAAGCCACCCTGGTGCCAAGGGGAAGACCTTCAGTACCCGTCAAGGAGGTAAGCAGACCGACGCTCCTCGGTGCGAAGGTCCGGGCGGCACCCGTCTCTGAGACGACGCGACCGATACCCAGGGTGACCACGAAGAAGAGCAAGAATAGGGGCAGACTTATGACCGTGGGCATGCCCCCGAAGCTGGCCAGCATCACCAGTGCTGCAACTACGGCCACAAAGCCCAATATGGAGCTTGCGGGCGAGAATATCGAAGTCCGGTCCTCTTCTGGACTCCATATCCGGGACAATTCTTCTTTGATCTGGTGGCGGGCAATCCACAGGCTAAGCAACACCAGCGTGAGCAGGGCCCCGGCGCCCTGGGCACCGGTCATAGGCAGGCGCGCCAGACCCGCATCGCGGCCGGCTTCCACAAAGCCCATCATACCCCCAATGACCCATTCCACCCGCTGAAAGAGCCAGAAAAACCAGCAGGAGAACGACATCTCAGTGGTGAGCAGAAAAGCGACGCCAATAACCCAGGGAAAGAAGGAAATGTCCATCTGCCTGATGTAGCTCAGCGGAGGCTTGGTAAAACCCTTGGTCAGGCTCCGGGCTCTAATCTGCAACCTGGGGAAACCAGGGTGCAGGAAGCTGATGTAGTTTATGCTCTGCAAGATCGCCGGAATGGCAAAGCCAATCCACATCACCTTGTTGCCCCAAAAGCGGGATAGGTCGCCTACCTGCGCCATTTCCAGGGGGACCTGCACCAGGGGAAAGGTGAGCCGTTCGTGCTCCACCCATTGCCGTCCCACCAGATTGGTCAGGAACATCGCCCCCACCATCAGCAATATGAAAACACTGCACCAATAACCCAGCGGCAGCAGCCACGCGGAGATCGTTTGCCAAGAGTACAGCGTGGTTGTCGGCTCGTAGAAGCCCAGGACCGTCGGCCAGTCATTGACTGTGAACAGTTGGGGCACCGCCGGCAGGAACTGCTCCCATTGATTCTCGGGAGTGGCAAAATACGGCCCGGCGGCCATGTAATTGAGCATATACGGCGGTCCGCCTTCGCCGCTGGCGGCAACGGAGATGGTTATCATTGCATAGATGACCAGCAGTTCGGAGCGCTCCAGGCCCAGGCGCTTCGAGACGGTACGCAGCGCCAAGACCAGGACTGTAGTCACAAATAGCACCGATACGGCGCCCAGTTGCAGCGAGGTCAGCCCCCACGTAGCGGTTTGCACGACTACGTAGCCATACGCGCCAAACCAGACGGACGGAGGTATGAGCAAGCTGCCAATCAGAACCGCGCGCCACCAGGGGGGACCAGCCCGGCCCGTTTCGTCATCTGTCGGGTGCCCTGCGGCCATAAATCAAGCTCCTCCAACTGAAGTGGGATCAAAAAAGTGCACTGAACACCGGTCCTGGCGCGCAACTGCATTCCCGGCATTGCTCCAGCCGGCCGGCTCCTATTGAATCGTTCCCCGGGCGGCGATGGGCCACACGTCCCGCACGCGCTCCTGGGAGATAACGTACATCTCGTCGTACAGGTTCAGGCAGGTACACAGGCGCGGCGGGATGATGCGCAGCTTGTCGCCGATCTGCGGCTTATCGGCCATTGGCCCCGTGTCCAGGTAGCCGTGCTCGTCATTGAGCTTGTAGAACACTCCCTCAGGATGCCCCCACACCCAGCCGTAGCCGTCGCTGATCTTGCCGACCGGTGCGGCCAGAGCCTTGCTGCCCGCGTCACAGATGGCCCGGTCGGGTGCCGGGGTGCTGACTACCGTGGACAGGACGGTTGCCGCCACGTCGGCCTCGGTACAGGAGCCCAAATCAATCTGGTTGCGGTCGTTGAGGCAGTAAGTCCCCGGGCGGACCTCGGTCAGCCCGCAGTCAGTCTGGTAGCGCCCGGCTGTCGGGGTGCATCCACCACTGATCACCTCAACAGCAAAGCCCGCGCGGCGCAACTCGTGCGCCTGCTCGGCCAGCAAGGCTGCCTCCTGGGCGGCATATGCGGCAAAGGCCTCCGCACCGCGTAGCGCGTAGGCAGGGCCGGCGTAGGCAAATATGCCCCCGATGCGCAATCCCGGTAGATCAGCCACCTGTTCGCCCAGTTCTACCAGGTACTCCGGCCCGACGCCGCAGCGCCCGGCGCCACAGTCCACTTCCAGAATCACATCAATTACTTCGCCGGCACCAGCGAACGTCTCCGCAAGCTGCTGCGCTCCCGCCAAGCTGTCCACCGCCACCGCCAACCGGGCCACGCTGCGCGCCAGCGCCAGCAGCCGCTGCAGCTTGAACGGGCCGATGATCTGGTTGGCGATGAAGATATCATCAATCCCCGCCGCAGCGAAAACTTCGGCCTCGCTGACCTTGGCGGCAGTCACCCCGCAAGCCCCGGCGCGCATCTGCAGGTGCGCTATCTGCGCAGTCTTGTGTGCTTTGATATGAGGGCGCACGCGCAGACCGGCCTGGTCGGTGGCACGCTGAATGCGCTCGATATTGGCAGTAAGCACGTCCCAGTCCACCAATAGACAGGGGGTGTCCAGGTCAAAGATAGGATGGCCGAGGCAGGCAGGTTTATCCATTGTGTTCTCCCTGTTGCGGATTGCTACTGCTCCCAGGTCATGACGAAGCCCGCCGTGGCCCGGGCCGTGGGAGCGACTGAATCGTAGCGGACGGGATCCAACGGCTCGAATCCGCTAGTGCTGCACTAGCCCCGAGCCACCTGAGTCGTGTCCACCTCCGCACTCCTCTCGTTTGGGCCGCGGCAGGCCATGCTGACCTCCGACTGGTATACTTCTGCGCCGGGCTTGCTTTCTCCTACCCAAGATCTGTTCGGCCCGGCTTTTCACGATGCCTGGCAGTCTCAGCCAACTGGTTTAGCTATTTGAGCTCGCCGATCGTCTGTGCGTATCTCCGAGGTTCCTGCAAACAGAGCGTTGGTACAGGCAGGAACTTGCGGCAGATTCAAACAATATACAACAAGCAGAAGCCAAATGGGCAATGCCGGGTAATCCTTATAGAAGGTGTGGCAATGACTGTACGAATCAGCCTCAGTCGAGCAGTCGCGTTGTGTTGTCTCATCTTGAGTCCCTCAGTAGCCACCGCTGCGGAGATAATGCTGGTCAAAGGCGACCAGCCGGCGGTGGATGTGGTGGTGCCCGCCCAGCCGCTGGATAACGAGCTCTTCGCCGCCGAGGAGCTGAGCCTCTATCTCGGGAAGATGACGGGCCTGATGCAGCCGCTGGACTTTACGGGCATGACTTCCACGGAACGGTTTCTGTGGCGCAACCGGACGCACGAAAGCCTGGTGCCGATAGTCACCGCCGGTGAGGAGAGTCCGGGTAAGTTCCACTTCTACGTGGGCCGCTGTGGGGGCGGACAGGAGCTGCTGGACGCGGCGGGCGAGATGGCCCAGAACGAATTCCTGATTCGGGGCGGGCCGGGCGAGAAGGCGATCAACATCGTGGGCTTGGACGTGGACTGGGACCCCGACAGCCCCCAGGGCTATCACGACCACTCCGCCCGGGCCCGGTGCACCTACAACCCCAGAGAAGGGCGCTATTGGAAGATCAGCTTCGAGCGCAGCCGGGGCACGATGCGCGGCGTCTATACCTTCCTGGAAGACTACTGCGGCATCCGCTGGTATATGCCTGGCGATCTGGGTGAGGTGGTGCCGAAGGCAACCTCAATCACGGTCCCTGACTGTCTAGACGTGCGCAGGAAGCCTGACTTTGTTACGCGCAGGGCCGGGCGCTATCCCTGGACGGCTGGTGGCTGGTGGGGTGAGCACGGCGTCTGGCTGCACCGGGTCGGCGCGGGAACCGCCCGGGATGCGACCTGGGCTAACCACACCTTCCAGGGGATTGCCAAAAGGCTGCGGGACGAAGGCGGCCACCCTGAGTTCTTCGCCGATGTCGGCGAGGGCAAGCGCAGCAACGAGTACCTCTGCTTTACGGCGCCCGGGCTGGCGGACTACATCGCCGATTACGTTATCGAAGAGTTTGAGTCGCGCAATCTC
>JALGTU010000117.1 GCA_029821195.1 Candidatus Zipacnadia bacterium | reverse complement strand
TGCATGGAGCACGCCCGCCGGAGTCTGATACTCCTTGTGTAAGACCGGATATGGCTCGCCCGGCTCGCGCCATACCCGGGTGGTGACGTCGCGATGCTGAGGCGCGGGCGCGCCGATGCTGAAGGTCGCATCCGCGCCCATCTCCAGCAGTACCTCAGCTCGTTCAATCTGGCTAGTCCAGCGGTCGTTGAGCGGCACGGTAGCGCGGAACAGAATCGGTACGCGGTCTGGTTCCTGACACTGGTAGGCGAGCTGGACGCGCTCGCGCGAGCTGAGTTGGTAGTTCATCTCCGGTATTTCCCTGGCTTCGATGTTCAGCAACCGCGCCAGAGTATTCGCGTAGCCCCGGCTATATCCTCCCCGGGATCCACCGCTGGGTGGATACGGTCGCGACAAGAATGTCGCTCCTACCGGTAGGGGGAGGCGCGGAGCGCCGCATCCCCGTTGAACTCCCAACGGTCTCCCTATAATTCCGAACGGTGCCTGGCCACCCGTTCCCTCGACCGCTCCACTGAGATGTGCTACAATGGGCCCGGCTTGACTAAGGTGATGAACCCGGACGATCTGATCAGGAATTTGACTGACGGGCCCGACTTCGGCGTTCCCTTGCCCCGTGACTTCTACGACCGCGATACCACGGTCGTAGCGCAGGAGCTGCTGGGGCGGGTGCTGATCCACCAGGATCCTGCGGGAGATACCGCCGGGGTCATTGTCGAAACTGAGGCATACCTCCAGGGCGACCCGGGCTGCCACGCCGCCCGGGGCCGCACCGAGCGCAATGCCCCGATGTTCGGTGCGCCCGGGACCATATACGTGTACTTAATCTACGGGATGCACCACTGCCTCAATATCGTCACCCGCCCCGAGGGCATCGGCGAGGCCGTGCTCATCCGCGCACTGGAACCGGCCTGGGGCACGGAGCTGATGAAAAAGCGCCGAGGCTGCCGAGACGCGAAGGAATTAAGCAGCGGTCCCGCGAAGCTAACGCAGGCGATGGGTATTGACCTGCGTCACAACCGCGGCGACATCACGGCTCCGCCGCTGTACGTCAGCGACCAGGAGCCGCCGCAGCGACCGGTGATTACCAGCCTGCGCATCGGCCTGAGCGCCACGCGCGGCGCCGATCTGCCGCTGCGTTATTGCTTGAGCGATAGTAAATACCTGTCACGACCAGTAGTAAACCTTGAAGGAGGCTGAAAGATGGACCTTTGTTTTATGACCTTTAGCTGCCCGGACTATGAACTGGACAAAGTTCTGGCCACAGCTATCCGCTACGGCTACGACGGCGTGGAGCCCCGGGCCCAGGCGGAACACAAGCATGGGGTGGAAGTCGCCACTACCAAGAAGGAGCGCGCGCGGATTAAGGCCCAGTTCGCCGATGCAGGCATCAAGATGTCCTGCATCGCTACCTCGTGCCGGTATGCCCTGGCCGACGAGAAAGACCGCCAGGAGATGGTCGAGACCACCCGGCAGCATATCGAGCTGGCCGCTGACTGTGGCTCTCCGACCCTGCGGGTCTTCGGCGGCTCTACTCCCGAGGGGATGAACTTCGCCGACTCCAAGAAGTACGTGGCCGAGTCCCTGGCCGCCGTCGCCGACTTCGCCAGGGACCACAACGTCTACGTCTGCCTGGAAACCCACGACGCCTATTCCAAGGGGGCCGACGCCGGCTACGTCGTCGCTCAGGTCAATCAGCCCAACATCTGCGTCAACTGGGATGTAATGCACTGCATCCGCCAGGGCGAGACCGTTGACGAGGCCTTCGAGCATGTCAAGAATCACGTCAAGCACGTGCACGTCCACGACGGCACCTTCGATGAGGACGGCGGCGGCCTGGAGCTCTGCCTGATGGGCGAGGGACAGGTGCCGTACGACGAGGCGATCAAGCTGCTGGCGACTATCGGCTACGACGGCGCGCTGTCCGGAGAGTGGATTGGCGGCCCTGCGCTGGATGAGATTCTACCGCACGACGCCGCCAAGCTGCGCGAGTATATCGCAGCCGCCGGCGCCTAGCCAGCGCCAGCAGCGGCACCCCGGAACCAACCAGACATGGCTGAAATCCGAATCTTGCCCGAAAGCCTGGCCAACCGCATCGCCGCCGGCGAAGTGGTTGAGCGCCCCGCTTCCGTCGTCAAGGAACTAGTGGAAAACAGCTTGGATGCGGGCGCACGCCGGGTCGAGGTTGTGCTGCGGGACGGCGGCAAGAAGCTCATCGAGGTCCGCGACGACGGTGCGGGGATGACCCAGGAAGATGCGGTCCTGGCCGTGCAGCGCTTTGCCACCTCCAAGATCACCGAGGCCGACGACCTGGACGCCATAAACACAATGGGCTTTCGGGGCGAAGCCCTGCCCAGTATCGGCGCCGTCTCTCAGACCAAGATCACTACTCGACGCCACGACGAGGCCGAAGGCACGGCGCTGTTGATCGAGGGCGGGGAGATTACCGACCTGCGAGTGGTCGGCTGCGCGCCCGGCACGACCGTCCAGGTCGCCAACCTGTTCTACAACACGCCGGCTCGGCGTAAGTTCCTGGGCACCACCGCCACCGAGCGCGGCCACTGCCTGGACTGGTGCTCGCGCCTGGCGCTGGCCCGTCCCGAGGTCGCCTACCAGGTCACCCACAACGACGCGGTCGCGCTTAATACCCCCGGGGCCGGGGATCTGCGCTCGGTACTCGCTGTAGTGTACGGCAGCCAGACCGCGCGGCAGTTGCTGCCGGTTGACCTGCAGGTGCGCGGACTGCGCATCTCCGGATTCGTCTCCGCCCCGCAGGTCACCCGGGCCACCCGCCGCCACCAACTCTTTTTCGTCAATCGCCGCTTCGTGCGCTCGCGGATGCTCAGTCACGCGCTGACCGAAGCCTACGGGATGCTGCTGCCCGCCGGTAAGCAGCCAGTGGCCGTGGTATCCCTGGAGATAGACCCGAGCCAGGTGGACCCCAACGTCCACCCCACCAAGATTGAGGTCCGCTTTAGTAACCAAGGCGAGATTCACAGCCTGGTCCAGCAGGCTGTGGAGGCAGCGCTGGCTGAGGCCGGCTACCGCTCCCTCACCCAGCCTGCCCCCCCACGCGCCGCCCGCGAGGCCGAGTTGCCGACAGGCCGGTTCGCGCCGCCGGGATTTGACGAACTCGGCCAGGTCAAGCGCCTGCGTGTCAACCCGCTTTTTGACCAGGTGGACGAACGCGATGAGGGCCTCGAGGTCCACGCCGCACCGGCTGGTCTCGCCGAGGCCGCCGCGCCGCAAGCCGCTGATGAAGGCGCGCGCGCCCTCGCTGCGGAGGAGCCTACCGTGCTCGGTCAGCTCAGCGCTACGTACATAGTCGTCCAGCACGGCAAGGACCTGCTCCTGGTGGACCAACACCGCTCCGCCGAGCGGGTCATATTCGAGCGCCTGATAGCCCAGCCGCGCCGCATCGCCCGGCAACTGCTGGCGGTGCCCGTGACCCTCGAACTGGCGCCCGAGGAAGCCGCCGCCGTAGAAGACTACCGCGAACTGCTGGGCGAGATGGGCTTTGAGTTGGAACAGTTTGGGGGCGGCAGCTATATCCTGCGCTCAGTGCCCGCGCAGTTGACGCATGGCAACCCCCAGGAAATAATGCAGGGCATAATCGCTGAATTGGCCGAGTGGCAGAGCAGCAGCGAGATGATGGACCGGCGCGAAGCAATGCTGGCGACTGTCTCCTGCCACGCGGCGGTCAAGGCGGGCCAGCGGCTGAGCGCGGAGGAAATGCAGCAACTGGTAGCGGACCTGCTCCAGACCCAGACGCCGGCGACCTGCCCGCACGGCGACCCAGTGATAGTCACCATGGATGCCGGCCAAATCAGCCGGAAGTTCCACAGGAGCTAAGCGAGCGACGAAATGATGGCTGCCGAGCCGGCGCATATCCCGCTTCTGGTCATCGCTGGCCCCACTGCCACGCGCAAGACCGAGGCGGCGATAGAGGTCGCACAGGCGGTGGGCGGGGAGATCGTCTCCGCCGACTCGATGCAGATCTACCGGGGGATGGACATCGGCACCGCCAAGCCCACCCCGCAAGACCAGAAACAGGCTGTATTTCACTTGATTGATATCGTAGAACCCGCCGATGAATACACCGTTGCCGCTTTCCAGAACGACGCTCGCGGAGCGATCAGTGACATCCACCGGCGCGGCCACGTGCCCATTCTGTGTGGGGGAACCGGTCTGTATATCCAGGCAATCCTCGAGCACTTCGACTTTCCGCCCGGGCCAGCGGATAAGCAGATCCGCGAGCGGCTCGAACGCGAGGCGGCCCGGCTGGGCACCGCGGCCACGCACCAGCGCCTGGCTCAGGTTGATCCCGATGCGGCTACCCGCATCGAGCAGAACGATCTGAAGCGCATTGTCCGCGCGCTGGAGGTCTACGAACTAACCGGAAAGCCGCTGTCCGCGCAGCAGCGCGTTGACGAGTCGCCGCCCAGCAGGTATAATGCAATCTCTTTTGTGCTGTCCTGTCCGCGCGAGCTGTTGTATGAGCGGATCGAGCAGCGGGTTGACCAGATGATGGCCCGAGGGTGGCGGGCCGAAGTGCAGCGACTGCACGCCGCCGGCTATCACGGCGGGATGCAGGCGATGCAAGCAATCGGTTATCGCCACCTGCTTGCGTATCTGGAAGAGGGCGGAGAGCTAACCACAATCGCCCAGGAAATCAAGCGCGACATCCGGCGATTCGCTAAACGCCAGATAACCTGGTTTCGCAACCGCACCGACTTTGAGTGGTTGAGCTGGTCGAACGAAGCCGAGTGGCGGACAGCCGTCGAGCAACTCATCAGGGCGGGTCGTGCCCTGGCGGAGAGGCGTTATCCAACTCCACACTGAGCATGGAACCCTTGGCTGCGGGAGGAGCAGCTATGGCTGACGAAAAGGTCAATATCCAGGATGCCTACCTGAACAAGCTGCGCACGAGCAAACGGCCGGCTCGGGTTATGCTGGCCAACGGGACAGAGATCCGCGGCCTGATAACTGGCTTCGACCAGTTTACCTTTACCCTGCAGCTCAAGGATACCGAGGTACTGATCTACAAGAGCGCCGTCGCCATCATTGACGCAGAGGTGCCGGAATCTCCACCCTCTAACGAACCAGGAGATGAGCAGTGATGGAGTTTGCCAAGCTTCATGGCCTGGGCAATGATTACGTCTACATCAATACCCTCGACCAGGACGTAAGCGAATATGACCTGCCCGAGCTGGCCCGGATACTGTCGGACCGCCACTTCGGCATCGGCGCGGACGGCATGATCCTGGTAATGCCCTCGGACGAAGCCGACTTCAGAATGCGCGTGTTCAATGCCGACGGCAGCGAGGCGGAGATGTGCGGCAACGGCATCCGGGGCCTGGTCAAGTACGTCTACGAGCGCGGAATGACCGACCAGACCACGGTCAACATCGAAACGGGCGCGGGTATCCTCCGGATGGCGTTGACGGTTCGAGAGGGGGTAGTAACCGCGGCGACAGTAGATATGAACAGCCCCCGGCTGGTGCGCCGGCAGATCCCAATGCTCGGTGAGCCGGCCGATGAGCCGGTCATCGAGCAGCCGCTGGAGGTGGACGGCCGGAGCTTCGATATCACCTGTGTCTCAATGGGCAACCCACACTGCGTCATATTCGTGGCCGATCTCGCCAGCTTCGATGTGACCGGAATCGGGCCACAGATCGAGAACCACGAGCTGTTTCCCGAGCGAACCAACGTCGAGTTCGTCAGCGTCGCGGACCGTGAGCACATCAAAATGCGTGTCTGGGAGCGCGGCTCGGGAGAAACCCTTGCCTGTGGCACCGGGGCCTGTGCGGCGGTGGTAGCCGGCGCACTGACCGATCGCACCGAACGCCAGGTGCAGGTCGAACTGCTCGGCGGCGAACTGCAGATCGAGTGGCACGAGGACGAGCACGTGTTTATGACCGGCCCGGCCACTGAAGTCTTCTCGGGCCGGGTCAACGACCGAGTGGTTGCGCCAGCACGGAAATAGTCTATCAGCAGGAGATTTTCGTCAATGGAACTGGCCCAGCGATTGCAACGCATTCCTCCCTACCCTTTTCGCGAGATTGCCCGCATCAAGGCGCAGATGCTCGCCGAGGGCCGGGAGATAATTGACTTTGGCATCGGCGATCCCGATATGCCCACGCCGGATTTCGTTATCGAGGCGCTCCACCAGGCTGCCCAGGACCCCACCACCCACCAGTACGATGAAAGCGGCTACGGTATTGCTGAGTACAAGCAGGCGATCAGCGACTTCGCGGCGGCGCGCTACGGGATACAGATTGACCCGGACGGCGAGATTCAGAGCTGTATTGGCGCCAAGGAGGCGCTGGCGCACATCATCTGGGCCTACATTGATCCCGCCGACGTAGTGCTGATTCCTGAACCGGCTTACCCGGTCTTCGGCGTGCAGACCACCTGGTGCGGCGGTGCGCCGTTTCCTATGCCGCTGTTGCCAGAGAACGATTTCCTGCCCGACCTGGCGGCCATTCCCGACAGCGCCGTGCACCGGGCCAAGCTGATCTTCGTCAACTACCCCAACAACCCCACCGGCGCTGTGGCGAGCTTGGAGTTCTTTGAGGAGCTGGTCAAGTTCGCCAAGAAGAACGAATTGCTCATTGTCCAGGACGCCGCCTACGCCGAAGTCACCTTCGACGGCTACGAGGCCCCCAGTATTATGCAGGTACCCGGCGCGAAGGACGTTGCCATCGAGATGCACTCGTTCTCCAAGACCTTCAATATGACCGGCTGGCGAGTGGGCTGGGCCTGGGGCGGCAGTGAGTATATTGACGCGCTGTCCAAGGTCAAGAGCAACGTTGACTCGGGCACCTTTATGGCTATTCAGCGGGCGGGGATTGTGGCTCTGGCGAATTTCGATAGCCACGTGCCCCAGATGCGCGGCGAATACCAACAGCGCCGCGATGCGCTGGTTAAGGGCCTGAACTCCCTGGGCTGGAGCCTGGAGAAGCCCAAAGGAACGTTTTACATCTGGGCGCCGGTGCCGCCGAGCTTCGACTCCAGCGCCGGGTTCGCCCAGGCGCTGCTTGAGCAGTGCGGCGTACTGGTCACGCCTGGGTCAGCCTACGGGTCTACCGGCGAAGGCTTTATCCGGATGTCGCTGACCCTGACCGGCGAGGATAAGCTCGGCCAGATCGCCCGGGCAATTGACAGTATCGCCAGTAATATGCCGGCGCTGTGGTAGGCCGGAGCAGCCGTGTGTATTGAGTGAGCATCAAGCATCAAGTCAATCATTGCAATACACCGCACAAAGTGCGGACAGCCTTTGATTAAGGTTTACCGTCGGAGTAGCATGTTATCTGAAACAGTTTTGGCAGAGGTACAGGGACCGGCACGGTACCTGGGCGGCGAGGTTAATGCTGTGGTCAAGGACCCCGCAGCGGTCCGGATACAGTTCGCTCTGTGCTATCCGGACGTCTACGAGGTGGGGATGTCGCACCTGGGCTCCCAGATTCTTTACCACGTGATTAACTCCCGCCCCGAGGCCGCCTGCGAGCGCGTCTACTACCTCCAGCTTGATGCCGTTGAGCTTATGCGACAGCGGGGCCTGACGCTCAGCGGCTTGGAGACCGGTCGGCCGTTATGCGATTTCGACATCGTCGGCATCACCCTCCAGCATGAGCTGACCTATACGACCGTTCTGGCCCTGCTCGAGCTGGGGGGCGTCACGATCCGCTCCGACCAGCGCCGACCTGACGAGCCACTGGTGCTTGGCGGCGGGCCGTGCACGTGTAATCCCGAGCCGGTCGCTGCCTTCTTCGACGCATTCCTCATCGGCGAGGGCGAAGAGGCCGGTGGCAACAGGCACATCCCGAGCGCAGCGAACGCACCTCAGCCGACCGCGACGAGCTCCTGCGCCAACTCGCGCGGATTCCCGGCATATATGTGCCCGCGCTGTACGATACTGAAGAATCTGCCGAGGGCCTGCTCATTGTCAAACCTGGTGCGCCGGAAGCCCCAGCGACCGTGACCCGGCGCGTCGTCCGCGACTTCGACCACGCTGCGATCCCCGAGGCGCCGGTAGTACCGTGGGCGGAGGTCGTGCACAACCGGGGGCAGATCGAGATCGCCCGGGGCTGCACGCGCGGCTGCCGGTTCTGCCAGGCCGGGATATTCTACCGGCCAATGCGGGAGCGCGGCGCAGAGACTATTCGCCGGGCCGCCCGCGAGATAATCCGCAATACCGGCTTTGACGAGATAGCGCTGGCCGCGCTCAACTGTCCTGATCACAGCCAGATTACCGAGATCATTGACGGTCTGCACGAGGACCTCGGGCACCTGCGTGTTTCGGTGGGGCTGCCGTCGCTGCGCACTGACAACTTCAGCATCGAACTGGCCCGCAAGGTCCAGACCGTGCGCAAGAGCGGCATAACCCTGGCCCCGGAGGCCGCTACCCAGCGGCTGCGCGACGTGATAAACAAGAACGTCACCGACCAGGACCTGCTCAGCGCCACCGCGGCCGCCTTCGCGGCGGGGTGGGAAACGATCAAGCTCTACTTTATGATAGGCCTGCCCACAGAAACTGACGAAGATGTCCGCGCCATCGCCGATCTGGTGGACAAAGTTGTGGCAATCGGCCGGGAGAAGCTCGGGCGCCGCCGCCGACACCTGCGAGTCAACGTCAGCGTCGCCTCGCTGATTCCCAAGCCGCATACGCCCTTCCAGTGGCTGCGGATGCCGAGCGTGCCGGAACTGGAGCGGAAACAATCGCTGCTGCGTCAGCGTCTAAAGGATAGGGAAGTCAGACTCTCGTGCCACGACGCCCGAGGCGCGCTGGTCGAAGCGCTGCTCAGCCGCGGTGACCGCAGCCTGGCACCGGTAATTGAGCAAGTTTACCGTGATGGCGGCGTACTGGAGGCCTGGAGCGAAAACTTCTCGCTGGAGCGCTGGCAGCAGGCCTGCACTGCCGTGGGCAAGGATTTGGCGACGGAGGCCCGACGCGAGTGGGTGATCGGCTCTCCGCTACCGTGGGATCATATTGACCTGGGCATCTCCACCCGGTTTCTCGAGCGCGAATTCACTCGCGCCCGGCAGGGGCAGACCACCGAAGATTGCCGGCTCGTCGGCTGCCACGAGTGCGGCCTGGACGAGACTATGCAGCCCTGCCCTATTAACAATGCCTTCGTTGGGGTAGACTGTTGAGGAGATAGTTAGTGACTGGCCAAGCTGGGGGGGAAAACCAACGCATATACGCCCGAATTGAGTATCAGAAGGCCCACCGTTTGCGCTTTCTGGGCCATTTGGACGTGGCGACGGTTTTCGACCGCGCCGTGCGGCGGGCGCAGCTGCCTGTGGCATACACTGAGGGCTTTCATCCCCGGGCGAAAATCACCTTTGCCAGTCCGCTCCCGGTGGGCGTGACCGGCCTGGGCGAGCTTTGTGGCATTGATCTGGTGGAGCGCCTCTCGCACCAGCAATTAGCCAAACGCTTGAGCCGGGAGTTGCCTGATGGCCTGGCTCTGGTCAGCACCCAGGTGCTCCCCCGCACTAGGCGTTCGCCGTTTGCCGATCTGTCGCGAGCCGACTACATAGTCACTCTCCAGCCCGACGAAGTTGCCAGCGATGAGCTGCAGCAGGCCGTGCAGCGATTCCTGAATGCCGAGAGAGTCGAAGTCCAACGACAGACGAAGCGCCGCACCCGCACCATTGATATCCGGCCCGGCACGCACGAACTGAGCGTGACTGAGGGTGCGGATCTGCAGATGAGCCTGAGTTTGCGCCAGGATGATCTGGTCAAGCCGGCGGAGGTACTGGCAGTGCTGGCAGAAATGATGCAGCGCACGAGCGTGCCGGTCGCGCAAATGACCAGAAGCAGAGTGTACCAAGTTTAGCAATATCACGACATGGGCCCCCCCGCTTGTGCGGCCGGCTGCGGCCAGTTTACGGCCACCGCCGGGGCACAGCGGAGTAGCTGCCCAGGATGGGAAATTGACCAGCTATGAAGAAACAGATTGTTGCCAATGTTGATCAAAGACAAACCCGAGTAGCCATACTGGAAGACGACCGGCTGGCCGAGTTGATGTACGAACGGGACGAAGAAGAGCGAGTTGTGGGCAATATCTACCTGGGTCGGGTCTCGGACGTGGTGCCCGGGTTGGACGCCGCCTTCGTAGACTGTGGGATCGAAAAGAACGTCTTCCTGCACGTCTCGGATGCCCTGGAGTCCGAGGAGCATAACGGCAAGTTCGGCCGGCGGGGCCGGACTCCCCCTATCTCCCAACTACTCAAGGCAGGGCAGGAGATATTGGTCCAAGTGACCAAGGGCCCGCTGGCCAGTAAAGGGGCCCGGGCGACCCGGCAGATCTCTCTCCCCGGTCGCTTCCTAGTATTGATGGCCCACACCGACAACAAGGTGGGAGTCTCGAAGAAGATCGCTGACGACCGGGAACGCACCCGCCTGCGCAAACTGGCCACTCAGGTGCGACCCGAGGGCTTCGGGATCATCGTCCGGACCCAGGCGGAAGGCGCCGACCGCAAGGACCTGGAGAAGGATGTCAAGTTCCTGACCAAGTTGTGGCGCTCAATCGAAAACAAGGCGCGGCAAAGTACAGCGCCGGCGCTGGTCCACGAGGACCTCAGCCTGGTATTCGAAGTAGTCCGCGACGTCCTCTCTCCTGAGGTTGACCAGTTCATCGTGGACGACAAGGTGACTTACGATCGGGTACTCAACCTGCTGGACAGCGTTAGCCCGGAGCTGCGTCAGCGCGTCACGCTGCACAAGAAGAAGGAACCGATCTTCGACCATTTCGGCATCGAGCAGGAAATATCCAAGGCCCTGCGCCGCAAGGTCTGGCTGCCCCAGGGCGGCTTCATCAGCATCGATCCGACCGAAGCGCTGACCGCCATAGATGTCAACACCGGCAAGTTCACCGGAACCGGCAGCCTGGAGGAGACGGTCCTGCGCACCAATATCGAGGCGTGCGACGAGATCGCCCGGCAACTACGGCTGCGGGGTATCGGCGGTATCATCGTCATTGACTTCATTGATATGGACAATCCCCGGCACCGCAAGCAGGTCCAGGCCGCCCTGCGCACCGCCTTCGCCGCTGACCGCATGCGCACTCGGATTATGCACATCACCCGGTTGGGTCTGGTCGAGATGACGCGCAAGCGCACCGAAGAGAACCTGGCCCAGAAGCTCCAGGCAACGTGTCCTTGGTGCAACGGTACGGGCAAGCTGCTCTCCGCCGAAAGCGTGGCGATGGAAGCGATCCGCCACCTGCGGGTCACCAACATCAAAGAGGATGCCGTCCTCGTCACGGCCGATCCCCTGGCCTGCATGGCGCTGATCGGGCCCCACGGTAGCGCTATCGAGCCATTGGAACAGGAGCTCGGCCTCCAGATATTTGTCCGGGCCACCCAGGATATCCACCCGGAGGAATTCGAGATCACCGCGAAAAGCTTGCAACAACTGCGCAAGGAGCTGCGCCTGTTCGAGCCGCGCAGTACCGCTACTATCCATGCAGAGGACGTCCTCGCCATCCCCCGCGCCGGGCTGGTGGCGCTGGTAGATGGCTGCATCATTGAGGTGCCCGAGGCTTCGGCAGATGCGGCCACACCGCTGCGGGTGAAGATCACCAAAGCGACCAACTCCTACGCCCAAGCCACGCCGATCTGACCTCCTGCTGCGACCTGGGTACGGCGGATACCCAACTATAGGGGCCGGTTCGGGCCGTACTTCACCGCTCGCGACAGCCAGGCACAATCGGAGCAGCAGGTCTGCCTGTCCCTGAGTGTTGTCCTGCGTGTTAGCCCGAGGCTCCTGCCCCGGACCGTCCGCTTGCAAAATTCACCTTGATGCGTTATACTAAACTTCAGCAACACGTCACGCGAAGCTACGGTTACGCCAACCCAAATGTACACTTGCGTCTGTCTGACACAGCCCAGGGATCGTTGTTTGTGATGCTGTCCACCGGGAGGGGACTTCGATGCAGCAATTAGTAGTAGCCAAGAGCCGCCCGCTCACCGGCAGTATTACCATCAGCGGCTCCAAGAATGGCACCCTGCCCCTGCTGGCCGCGGCGATGCTGGTGGAGGGCGAAAGCATTATCGAAAACGTGCCCGACATTCACGACGTGGGCACGATGATCCAGATGCTCCAGTCCCTGGGCATAAAGTGCACATTCCTCGGCCCGGGCGTGCTGAAGATTGATGCTACCGAGATCCGGGCCAGCCAGGCCCCCTATCATCTGGTCCGGCGCATGCGCGGCTCGTTTTATGTCGCCGGGCCCCTGCTCGGGCGCCTGGGCGAGGCCTATGTGCCCCTGCCGGGCGGATGCGTAATCGGCTCCCGACCGGTTAACTTTCACATCCGCGGGTTCAAGGCGCTCGGGACGCACGTTGAGGAGAAGTATGGCATCATGCGGGCGGAGGCCCCCGCCGGGCTGCATGGTTGCCGCATCTACCTCGATCCGCGCTGGCGCAGCGTCGGCGCAACCATAAATGTCATGCTGGCAGCCACCCTCGCTGAAGGCACCACCATTATCGAAAACTCCTCCTGTGAGCCCGAAGTCGTAGCCTGTATTGAGTTCCTGCGACAGTGTGGCGCCGACATCACCGGCGCCGGCAGCAATACGTTGACTGTTCGAGGCGTAAAAAAACTGCACGGCACCAGGTTCGCTTCGATTCCCGATCGTATGGAAGCGGGCACCTTTATGTATGCCGTCGCTATTACCGGCGGCGACGTTGTTCTGCACAATGTCCGCCCGGACCACATGACAATGGTCATCGAGCGTCTCCGCGAGGCGGGTGCGCACATCGAAACCGGAGAGAACGAACTGCGGATTATCAGTAGCAGTGACCGGCCCCGGCCGGTAGACATGACCACAGCGCCCTACCCCGGGTTCCCCACTGACTTGCAGCCCGCTCACGGCATACTGGCGGCGCGCGCCACAGGCAAGAGCGTGATTGAGGAAACGATATTCGATGCCCGGTATAATTACACTGACGAATTGGCCCGGATGGGCGCGGATATTCGTATTGCCGGCGAAGTTGCCATCATCAATGGCGTGCCCAAGCTGACCGGCGCGCCGGTCGAGGCCACGGACGTGCGCGCGGCGGCCGCGCTGGTACTGGCGGGGCTATCGGCAGAGGGCCAAACCGTTATCGAAGGCGCTGAGTTTCTGGACCGCGGGTACGAAAACTTCGAGGCCAAGCTGCGACGAGTCGGCGCCCCCATGGTCCGGCGGGGTCGCGACAACGGCAAGGAACTACTATGCTTGGCTTAGGAGACCGGCTCGGGATTGACCTGGGCACCTCCAATATTGTGGTTTATGCCTGGGGCCGGGGCATCGTCATTCGTGAGCCTTCAGTGGTAGCCGTAGAACAACGCACCCGCAAGGTAATGGCCGTTGGCCAGGAAGCTCAGGCGATGCTCGGCCGCACGCCGGGTAACATTGTCGCCACCCGGCCGCTGCGGGATGGCGTTATCGCTGACTACTCTATCACCCGCGAGATGCTGGCCTACCTGCTCCACAAGGCGTGCGGCACGCGCGGGCGGATTTTCAGGCCATTGGTGGTAATCTGCATCCCGTCAGGGGCCACCAGTGTGGAGCAGCGGGCGGCGCTGGACGCAGCCCGTTCCGCTGGCGCCCGTGACGTAATTCCCATTGAAGAGCCGATGGCGGCGGCAATCGGCGCGGGACTGCCTATTGCTATGCCCGGCGGGAATATGGTCGTTGACATTGGTGGCGGCACCACCGATATCGCGGTAATCTCGCTGGGCGGCGTAGTAGTGAGCGACTCGTTGCGTATCGGCGGCAACCATCTCGATGAGGCCATCACGCGCCATGTCCGCCGGGTCTACAACCTGGACATTGGGGAGCGCACCGCGGAACTGGTCAAAATCCAGATTGGCTCGGCGGTCCGCGTCAGCGAAGAACAGCAGATGGAAGTGCGCGGACGGGATATTGTCACGGGCTTGCCCAAGACGATTCAAGTTGATTCGGCAGAGGTGCGCGAAGCCGTCAGCGAGAATATCTCGCAGATAATTGACGCAGTTAAGGCGATCCTGGAGCGCACTCCGCCGGAGTTGGCTGCCGACATTATCGAGCGGGGCATAACTCTGACGGGTGGGGTGGCGCTGCTTGGCGGCATGGACCGGATCTTAGAGCTGGAAACCAGTATCCCGGTGAACGTCGCCGAAGACCCCATATCGTCCGTCGCCGTCGGCACCGGGCGGGTCCTGGAAGAAGTTGACATCCTGCGGGGACAGATGGCCAGGGGACTTCGGCGAGTCCAGAGCTCAAGACCTCTTTAGCTGCTTTACACTTGTGGAGGTGGTCCAGATGCGACTGGCAGAGCGAATGAGTCGGTTGGGTACCGAAACTGCTTTCGATGTGCTGGCCCGCGCCAAGCAACTCGAGGCCCAGGGCAAACCGATAATCCACCTGGAGATCGGTGAGCCCGACTTTGATACCCCCCAGCACATTATTGACGCCGCTTCTGAGGCGCTCAACTCGGGCTGGACCCATTACGGCCCCAGTGCCGGCGACCCGGAATTTCGGGCGGTTATTGCCGAGCATATTCAGAAAAGCCGCGGCTTCCCCGTAGAGCCGGAGGAAGTCGTGGTAGTGCCCGGAGCCAAGCCGATTATCTACTGGGGCATCACTGCCTTGGTTGACCCGGGCGATGAGGTAATTTATCCTAATCCCGGCTTCCCCATCTACGAATCTATGATCAACTTCTGCGGCGGTGTGCCGGTGCCCATCCCGCTGCGTGAGGAAATCGAGTTCCGCCTCGACCCGGCCGAACTTGCCGACCTGGTCAGCGACAAGACCAAGATGATCATCATCAACTCGCCGCACAATCCTACCAGCGGCGTCCTGACATGGGAGGACCTGGAGGCTATTGCCGAGATAGCCATGGCGCGAGACATAATGGTGATGACCGACGAGCCTTACGAACTCATCCTGTACGAGGGCAAGCACTACAGCATCGGTGCAGTGGACGGAATGAAGGACCTCACCATTCTACTGGATTGCTTCTCCAAGACTTTCGCGATGACCGGCTGGCGGCTGGGCTACGGGGTTATGAACAAAGAGTTGGCCGCGCAGATTGCCAAGCTCCAGACCAACTGCACCTCCTGCACGACCAGCTTTGTCCAGCGCGCCGGCATTGCTGCCCTCCAGGGCCCAATGGAACCGAGTTTGGCGATGGTCGCCGAGTTCAAGAAGCGCCGCGACGTCATTGTGGATGGACTAAACGCAATTCCGGGAATCAGTTGCTTGCGCCCGCATGGTGCCTTCTACGTCTTTCCCAACGTGACCGAAACCGGCTACGACTGCCGCGAACTGGCCGACAAGATACTGGAGGAGGCCAACGTCGCGGTGCTGTCGGGGACTGCCTTCGGTGAGTACGGCGAGGGTTACCTGCGCTTGTCCTATGCTAACTCGGTGGAGAACATCGAGGAAGCTGTCAAACGAATCGCGGAGCTGCTCAGCTAACTGACACTGATAGGCGCCAAGACCAGCTTTGTGACCGGATACCAGAGGCGGGGCATCTTTCGTAGGTGTCCCGTTTCTGTCCCAACGAGGAGTACTCAGCTATGATCCTGGTGCTGTGTTGCAATGCAGCGATGGACCGAACCTACCAGGTTGATCACTTCCGGGCCGGCGGCTTCCATCAAACCAGCCAATTTCGCGTGGCTGCCGGCGGCAAGGGGATCAATGTCGCCCGCATGCTGCGCAACCTCGGCCAGGAAGTCATGGTCAGTGGCTTCTCCGGGGGGATGATCGGGCGCTTTATACTTACCGACCTGCGCAACTACGAAATGAAGCCGGCGTTCGTCCAGATCGCGGAGGAGTCCCGTCTGTGCCAGAACTTCATTGATTCCGTCAACCATACCGAGACGCGGGTGGACGAGGCCGGGCCGCTAATCAGCCCCAATGAACTGCGCCAGATGGTGCGACTGTGGAAAAGAGTGCTGGCTCAAACCGATATCTCAATTGCGGTTATCTCCGGCAGTACCCCGCGCGGTGTACCTGATACGCTCTACCACGACCTGATCGCTCTCGCCCACCAGGCTGGTATTCCCGTGGTACTCGATGCCCATGATGCGCTCCTGGCGCATGCGATCCCCGCCCAGCCCACCACTATCACCCCCAACATTAGCGAATTGCAGACGCTGGTGAATGGCCCCGTGTCTGTGCCCCAGGGAGTCCAAGAGGCGGCAGGCGAACTGGTCGAGGCCGGGATCGAGCTCGTACTGACTTCGATAGGCCCCCGGGGTGCCATCGCGGTCACCGAATCCGGCTCCTGGATGGTTGAGCCCGCGCAGATCGAAGTAGTCAGCCCGGTAGGCAGCGGGGATGCCATGGTCGCCGCACTCGTCGCCGCTACTGCCGAACGACTACCGCTGCCCGAGCGTCTAAAATGGGCGGTAGCCGCGGGCACCGCCAATGCGGCCACCTTTGGCGCCTCGGTATGCGACCGGGCGGCAATTGAGGCTCTGTTGGACGACACTAGCTTGACACCGCTGGACTGAAGGGTCTAGACTGTATATGCAATATGAGCGCCCTGTCTTATGAGTATTGGAGCTCCCGATGAGCAAAGACAAGGTTAGCAGGCGAGATTTCCTGCGCGGGACCCTGGCAGCAGGCGCCGGCGTGGTTGGTGGCGGCCTGCTCGGCTGCAAATCCGCGGGTTCCGAAGATGCCGTCGCGGCCGAGCCAGAGATCAAGGT
>JALGTU010000116.1 GCA_029821195.1 Candidatus Zipacnadia bacterium | reverse complement strand
CGGCCCCAGGTCTTGAGTATTCTGGCCGCCAGCCGCCCCCGCAGGTCCAGGTCCGTGCTGACCACGCTGACCGCCAACAGCTCGATCTCCGGACTGTTCAGCGCAAAGGCCAGCGCCAGGGCGTCGTCAATATCCGTGCCGATATCGGTATCGAGAATCATCTTGATCGGGTTCATTAGTCCGTTCCCTTGGCTTAGCCTGGATTATTCATGAACGGCTTGTGGGAAACCCGCTTTTTAGGCAAAAAAAGCCGGTTTCCCACACCCTTCCGGCAAAAACTTTGAAAGTTGCGTAACGCAGTTGATAGTTGCATCGTGTCGCTGCTCACAACCAAGTGTGAACTGCCGTTAATGGCTCTTAAGGCGCACTGCACGTCTTTCCAAGGCTCATCACTTTTATCTTCGTGAATAATGCGGGTTAGATTCCGTCGCTTGCCTGCAGGTCTTCCTCGGGTTGGTCGGCGCGACGGCCCGTGAAGCGGCGCTTGACGAGGCGCCAGGCTGACTGGAGCTCTTCCACTCTGAACAGCGCGGACAGACCGATGAATATGAGTGTGCCCAGCGTCGCCGGCAGCACCACGTCAACCAGACGCGGCATCAAGCCGCCAGTGTCTGGAAGATATTCCAATGCTTTCATCACTGCGAAGCACCCCACGCCCAACCCCACGGTGGGAGGCACGAGCTTGAGCATGCTACAGACTATCACCGTACCGTCCAGCCCGCCGACCCGGCGGTGTAGCAGCCACATGAGAGTAATCGTGTTGACGATAGCGCTGATTGACGTCGCCAGGGCCAGCCCCGCCACCTGCATCGTCTGCATCAGGAGCAGGGCTGCCGCTACACATACACCAATGGAAATGATGCCCACCCACACGGGCGTTACTGTATCGTGGCGAGCGTAAAACGCGCGGGCGACGATGTACAGGGCGGCGAGCCCGACAATCCCCAATGAGAACCAGAGCAGTGCCTGGGCGACTGCTGCGGTGTCCTGCGCCGTGAAGTCGCCACCCTCAAAGAGCAGGCGGACGATCGGCTCGCGCAGGACCATCATACCTACCGCCGAGGGCACCGCCAGGAACAGCGTATTGCGCATGCCAAAGGAGAAATCGCGGCGGAAGAGTGCCGTGGCGCCTTTGGCGTAGTGTTCGGCCAGCGTGGGGAACAGCGCGATGGCTATGCCTGCCCCGAACATACGGGTGGGCAGCTTCCACAGGCGGTTGGCGTATTCGAGAATAGTCGGCCCGTGCAGCGGGTCTACCTGGGTCGCGAGCGCGCGGGTGATAATCAGGTTAATCTCGGCGACGGCCAGTCCGAAGACGACGGGCAGCGCTAGCTTTATCACCCGGTGCATACCGGGGTCACGCGGGTCAAAAGACATCAGCAGCCGGCCACCCAGGCGGCGCAGCGGCGGGACCTGCAAGAGAAAACTGCCCAGCAACGCCCCGGTGACCACTCCGTAAGCCAGCAGATACAGGTTCTCCTGCGCAGAGGCGAGCAGAATGGCAGTGATGATGACCAGATTGTAGACAATCGGCCCCATTGCCGGCCAGAAAAAGTGCTTCAGGGAGTTGAGCGTGCCCATCAGCAGGCCGCCGATGACGAAGAAGATCTCGGCAGTGAACATAACCCGCATCAGCCGCACGCACAGGTCTATCAGGTCGGGATGCTTTGTCACCCATCCCGGGGATATCAGCCGCACGAGCTGCGGCGCGAAGATGATCCCCAGCCCGGTCAACGTGGTCCCGACGATGACCAGCAGCCAGAGCGTCGAGCTGAAGGTCTTCCAGGCTTGCTTTGCCCTGTCGGTTGCCAGGTATTCGGTGAAGACCGGCACGAAGCCGGTGCGCAGCGCGCCCCCGGCCATCAGAAAGTAGATGAAATCGGGGACGCTGAAAGCCTGCACGTAGGCGTTGATCTCGCCGGTGGTGCCGAATTGCCGGGCCAGCAGCATCACCCGGATCAGCCCGGTGATTGCGCTCGCGAAGATCGCCACCACCATCAGACTCGCAGCAGCAGCCAGGCCGCGCTGGGCGCGGCTGGTGTCGGCAGTGTTGGACGCGTCGGGCATATCAGACATAGGCGTCGGTCCTCGTTACCGAGCGAATGTCGAAGTGGTCACTGGGTCCGCTGGTGAAGATTATACCGGTAATCGGTGGAGTTGAGAAGCGCGGCGGCAATTTGCGGTCGCGCGGGCGCGCGGCTGGTGGCTATTCGGTGGCGGGTGTCAGCCCCGCGGTTGGGGGGCTACTTCCCGTTGATTCTTCCTCCGCTGGCTCGGCTGCGGGCTCTTTGGTGCCGACCCGGACTACCTTGGTTTGGGCCGGGTAGACGTCGCTGTGCATGGTCTGGCGGGCAAGCAGCTCGCCATCCTTGCTGTAGACTTCCCGTATAAGCGTGGCGCGCCCGCCGCCGTGGCCTTCGGTCTCGACGACGCGCTTGCCCGCCTCGAGCTGCGGGTCGGGGATTTCCCTAGTGTCGTGCCCGAACCTGCTCACGCCGGTGCGGATGAGTTTGACGTCGTAGTCGTCCTCGGCTTTTCCCAGGATCTTCGCCCAGAGCCGATTGTCCTCGATGCCGCCGAGAATCAGAATGGGATGGTTGAGGGTGTTCTTGAATTTCAGATCAATCTGACCGTAGTAGACGGTAGCGTCACGGCCGGACGGGCAGTAGTCAACGATCCGGGAGTGATGGTCGCGCTCCAGGATCTCGAGGTTGGCCAGGAGCGCGACATTATACGTGGTGCTGGCGACCTGACAGACCCCACCGCCGATCTCGGGAACTACCTCGTTCTCCCTGAAGATGGGCGCGTTGCGGTAACCCGCCTGGGACAGCCGGGGACCTACAGTCTCGTTGAGCGAGAACTCCTCGCCGGGCTGAAGCACCGTCTTGTTGACACGCGCCATTGCCAGCCGCAGGTTGTGTGTGCGGCTACGCTTCCACGGCTTGAACGGCGTGCTGTAGCTGCTCAGCACAACTTCAATATTCGCCAGGTCTTCGGTGCTGATCGTGGGTGGTTCGGCAACCACGCTAAGCTCAACGTTGCGGCGGCGCGGGTCCGCCAGCGCTTCCTGCAAGATGGCCAGGCTTTCCTCAACCTGCAGGGCAATGCCTACCTTGCCCGGGACCTTTTCGACTTGGTCATCGTCGGTCACGCGAATCTCAGCGTCTACCGGCTCGCAGTTGATTTCTTCGGCCACTTTGTGCAGCGCCGCCCGCAGTTGGTGCTGGTCGGCCCACGCGGAAATCGGCACGTCCACGGGGTGGCACCACAGCCACAGTTGGGCGCGGATCCCGCCGATTATGCCCCCGCTGCGGCCGATCTGCATAGCCTGGTCTACGGCCTGGTCAACCAGTACAGCGGCGCCCAGTTCTTCGCGAGTCACGCTATAGCTGCCGTTGGGGTGAGTCAATTCCAGCTCGGTGGGCAAGGACGGTAGCCATTGCGTCTGCAGCACGCTCTGCGCCTCGGTCGGAGAAAGCCCGGCCACGGCGACGCCGGCGATGGTGACGTTACGGGCTATTGTGTTGGTGGCCTGGAAGCGCTGTACGGCTATTGCCAGCACAGCTACTGCGGCCAGCAACAGGCCAATGATAATGCCCAGGGCTATGAGGACGCCTTTCCGAATTGCTCGGCTGCGATTGTGTTCCATATTCTAGTGTGGTGTGGCTATCACTTCAGACTGTTCAGGGGCGCTCATTGTTCTTCACTATTGCCACGGTTTCGGGCGGCCGGGCCATAAGTCTCCCATTGAGCCTTGAGCGTGGATACTTCCTCCTCAAGTTGCCTAATGCCGTCGAGCAACTGCTGTATAGCGGGGTCTTCGGCGCGCATGACCTGGTCGTGGCGGAAGTCATAGACGCGCTCGCCCCCGCGGCGGGCCACATAGGCTTTGCGGCCGACTACCGTGCAGTACGGCGGGATATCGTCCAGGACCACCGCGGCGGCCCCGATCACGGAGCCCTCGCCGACGGTGATGGCGCCCAGTATCTGGGCATGGGCGCCGACGGTCACGTTGTCTTCCAGCGTGGGGTGGCGCTTGCCACACTCCTTGCCGGTTCCGCCCAGCGTGACTCCCTGAAAGAGCGTGACGCCGTCGCCGATCTCGGAGGTCTCGCCAATGACGGTGCCTGTGCCATGGTCAATGAAAAAGCCCTCCCCAATCGTTGCCCCCGGATGAATCTCGATATTGGTGAAGAACTTGGCCACCTGCGAGAGCCAGCGGGCGAGCAATCTCAGTTTCCACTGCCACAGTCGGTGAATGATGCGATGGGCCATAATGGCATGGACCCCGCTGTAGCAGAGCAGGATCTCGAGATTGCTGCGCGCGGCCGGGTCGCGGTCGCGGGCCGCCTGAATGTCTCTGAGTAGCTTGCGAAACATCGGCCTTGCTCCTGTGCATCATCAAGAATGACCGCAAACCAGCACCTGTCTGCGGTCACTGTGTACTAGCCCGGCAAATTCACCAACGGCTTTCGTGAAAAACCCGCTTTTTGGGAAAAAAGCCGGTTTTTCACACTTTTCCGGCAAAAACTTTTCACAGTGAGCAACAATGCGACAGGTAGAGCGGCGTGCCGTTATTCGTGAAATGCTGTGAATTAGCGTTTCTCCGCTCCACGGCGCTCTACGGCTGTGTTACATATGCCTGCTCTTTTTGCTCGTAAACAATCTGGGTTAGCTTGATTATACGGTCGTACGGCCTCTTCGTCAACAAAGAGCACTACCGGTCGCCTCATGGTTGCCATCTTGCTGCTTCCTGGGCGTCGCAACATCGGTGCGGGCAGGGATTACTGGCGATGGTAGCGAAGAATGTGCATGGCCGCCGCCTGCCTTGAGCAGGATGTTGTGGGGCCAATCTAAGTCTGACAGCGAGCATACGACGTTGTGAGGGTGAGATTAAGTATGAAGCTGCAAGGACTGCTGGACAAGAACAAGGCCAGCGTCAACAAGCGGGCAATGGCGAGTAGCTACAAGGCGGCGCGCGAGCGCTTCGCTGAGTTGGAGGTGGATACCGAGGCGGCGGTCGAGACGGCGCTGGCTCTGCCGGTTTCGGTGCACTGCTGGCAGGCCGATGATGTGCGCGGCCTGGAGGTGCGCGAGGAGGGAGCTGACTCCGGCGGATTGCAGGCGACGGGCGACTATCTGGGTGCGGCCCGCACGGGCGAGGAAATCCGCCGGGACTTCGAGCAGGCCGCCCGCCTCATCCCCGGGGCGCTGCGCTTCAATCTCCACGCAATGTATGCCGAGACCGGCGGGAAACCGGTAGGCCGCGACGAGCTGGGCGCCGAGCACTTTGCAACCTGGGTGGACTGGTGCGAGCAAAATGGCTGGGGGCTGGATTTCAACCCCACCTGCTTTGCCCACCCTCTGGCCGCCGAGGGGCTGACGCTCACTCACCCGAAGAAGGCGGTGCGCGATTTCTGGATCCAGCACTGTTTGGCCTGCCGGAAAATCGCACAGGCATTCGGGCGCCGGTTGGGCCGGTCGGTGTGCAATATCTGGATTCCTGACGGCTACAAGGATGCAACGGTGGACCGCACCGGCCCTCGCCGGCGGCTGGTGAAGTCACTGGACGCGGTACTGGAGAAGAGGCTGCCCCGGGTTGTTGATACGGTGGAGAGTAAGCTCTTCGGTATCGGGCTGGAGGATTACACTGCAGGCTCGCACGAATTCTACCTGCTCTACGCTGCCAGCCGGGGAGTAGGAATCTGCTTTGATATGGGGCACTATCATCCGACCGAGAGCGTTGCGGACAAGATCTCGGCGACGGTGCCGTTCGTTCAGCCTATTCTGCTGCATATCAGTCGGGGCGTGCGCTGGGACAGCGATCATGTGCCGCGGTTCAGTGATGAGGTGCGGGCGGTCTGTGACGAAGCGGTGCGCAGTGGAGCGCTCAAGCATATCCTGTGGGCGACGGACTTCTTCGACGCCAGCATAAACCGGGTCGCCGCGTGGGTCTTAGGCGTGCGCGCGCTGCGCAAGGGGATGTTGTATGCGCTGCTGGAGCCATGGAAACTGGCCGCTGAAGCTGAGCGAACCGGCGATACCACTGCCAAGCTGGCGTTGGCGGAGCTGCGCGCGGAGCTGCCCTTTGCCGCCGTCTGGGATTACGCCTGCGCCCAGGCAGACGTGCCCGGCGGCTTAAGCTGGCTGGCGGAGGTCAAACGCTACGAGGCTGAGGTTCTGGCTAAGCGCTCATAAGCAGTCTTATGATATGTAGAGGGGTGATTACAAGATGACGGTTCCCAGGAATTACCTCACAGCCCTGCACACGTCTGCTATCCTGCTGTTGTTAGGACTGGTTACGGTGGCAAACGCCGAATTCGTCCCGGATAGCTCCAAGGTCGAGCATCCGGCGGCTGAGCATATCCTGAAGGATAGCTCCGCCCAACTCAAGCGCACCAAGCAGCAGATGCTCGAGTCGGTGGCGCTCATCATGGCAATGAGCGACCAGGAGGTCATCGAGCTTATTCCCCGAGACAACGGCTTCTGCACGATGAAGTGCCCGGTGTGTGGGGCGTATGTGAGCGACGGCTCCTGGAGTCCCGACGATCCTGAGCATGTGCGCTGTCGCGATTGCGGGACAGTCTACCCCAGTCCTGACTACCCGGAGACCGAGATCCACCGGGGCAAGAATATGTCGGGAGAAACTGTGGAGTGGAAGTATTACCTCAGTCCCAAAACCGGTTACAAGTGCTTCTTCTCGGCACAGGTCCGCCAGGGGAGGATCTGGTATCTGCTGGGGCGGCTGGCTGATCTGGGACGACTCTACTACCAGACCAAAGACGAAGAATATGCGCGGCGGTCGGCGGTAATAATGCTGCGCTTTGCCGAGGTCTATCCGCACTGGTGCGTGCGTGAGGATCATATGGAGGCCGGTCACTATATCGTCAGCGAGCGGCCCTGGCCGCCCGGGGGAGTGTGGCGCAATCCCTTTAACGAAATCCCTGAAGGCCTGGTATTCGCCTACGATCTTACCTACAACTCGCCGGTCTGGGAGCAGTTCTCTGCCGAACGGGGCTATGACGCCCGCGAGAAAGTAGAGTGGCTTTTGCGCAAAAACTTCGTAATGGCCCGCCAGATATGGGAAGACAACCACGGCTGGATAGCGAACTTGGCCCCCTACCTCATCAGGAGAATGATCGCCACCGGGCTGGTGCTCAATGACCCTGATATGATCCACTATACGGTACCGTGGATGGAGAATCTCATTGAGGGCCGCTACCATTTTGACGGAATGTGGCAGGAGGGGACAGTTGACTATCACTCCCAGCATACCGGGCATTTGACGCGATGCTTCAACGCAGTACGAGGCTATAGCGACCCTCCCGGGTACGTGGATGAGGAGTTCGGAATCCGCCTGGAAAACGCTGATCTCCAGCAGCAATACCCCATATTTACTAAGGCACTGGCGTTGCCTGGTAAGTGCCTGTATCCGGATGGGCGCCGCATGACCATTCACGACACGCACTATCGTAGCCCCGGCAAGAAGGCCAAGCCCCGCCCAAACATCGAGCTAAGCTCGTACGGCCATTTTGCTCTATCACGGGTGGATTCGCACGATCCCACGCAGGTCCATCTGCAATTCCCGCCGCTGCTCAAGTTCGGTCACTACCACGACGACCGTCTTTCTATGATTCTGTGGGCTGGCGGAGACGAGGTGCTGCCCGACCTGGGCTACTGTACGTGGTGGAATACGGCGTATCGCAGCTTCGCGGTGGGCAAGCTATCGCATAATATGTCGTGGGCCGGCTGGAACGAGCCGCGCAGCGCCCCAGAAGTCGAATACGAGCCCGGTGAACCAGATGACAACTGGGCGCGCTCTTCACTATTGGCGTATGACCCAGGTGAGCATTGTGACAAGCAAGTTCAGCTCGTCGAGGCGGAGTCAGCGGGGCCAGCCTGGCAGGGCATTGACGTTGCTCGGCGTCTGTTGATGCTAGTTGCCATTGACGATGAGCGCTCGTACGTATTTGACCTGTTCCGGCTGCGGGGCGGCGAGTGGCACAAATCCGTCCTGCGTCCGACTGCTTGGGATGACTGCGACCAGCAGGTTGATCTAAGCCTGGCTCCGCAATCAGGCACACTGGGCAGAGAGGATGTGGAGTACAAGCAGGCGGGCGCGGAGAGCCTTATTCATGATCTGCACACAGCACACACCTCTGACGCGACCGTCGTCACCTGGACCGGGCAGGGCACGGGCGCGTCGGTGCGCTGCTTCCTTAACGGGCAGCCCGATACCGAATTCATCTTCGCCCGAGCCCCGCTGATTCGTCCCAGCAAGTCAGCCTTGGACCGCGACGACTACCAGGGGCCGTGGCTGATGCGCCGGCGCGAGGGCGCAGCGGGCCTGACCAGTAGCTTTGCGGCGGTCTACGACGCGTGGGCCCAGGACCAGGAGCCGATGATTGATTCGGTGCAGTGGCTTACCCCACAGCCGGCGCATCCGTTTGCCGTAGCAGCCATCGTCAAGAGCGGGCGGCGCAGTGATCTCATCTATTGCAGCACCGACAGTATTGAGCGGACCGTGGCGGGCATTACCGTGCGTGGGCCGGTGGCCGTCCTGTCGCGCCAGAGCGGCAGCCTGGCCTGGGGCTACGTGTACGGCGATGGCGACATCAAGGCCGCCGACTTCGCGATAACTGGGGAACCAGTGGTGCGCACCCCACTGCGCAAGGTGCTGCGTGCTGCCGAAGGCGACCAGGATGCGCTGGAAGTGGGCGCGAATCTGGCCGAGGGGGATGCGCTGAAGGGCATCTGGCTGCGTGTGATTCAGGGCGACGGCAGCGCCTATGGCTATCGGATCCAGAGTGTGGAGAAGATCGCCGGGGGGAGCCGGATAATTATCCACGATGATCCGGGCTTTGAAATGACCGACGACGGGATGCACATGCTGTTCTTCCCCAATTACACTATCCCAGGCCAACAGCAGGTAGAGATTAGCGTGCCCAGATTCGTGCGGGCGCGGTGACCGGCCCTTATCGCCACAGACAGCCGACATCTTACTTGAGGGGGACAATAAATGACCGCTTCTCT
>JALGTU010000013.1 GCA_029821195.1 Candidatus Zipacnadia bacterium | reverse complement strand
AACCTGGTATTTGAGGATGAGTGGCTGCGCCTCAGCGCGGTGCTCTCGGACTTCCGCAGACCGGCGGACCTGGCCGGCGCCACGCTGGAGCGCGTCGTGCTGACCGGCAACCGCAACGGCAAGATTTATTTCGCGAGCCTGCAGATCATCCAGGAAGATAAGCCCCTGGTGGCCGAGATCGAAGGCCCCGAGGTCCGCACCGTCCCGGCCGGCCGACCGGCTGAGTTCACTGCCAAGCCGCAGCACGAAGGCGTAAACGCCAGCTACCAGTGGGACTTCGATGATCTTGACGGCCTGGGGGTAGACGGCTACGGCGAGAAAGTCAGCTATCAATTCCCCGAACCGGGCTATTACGTGGCAACGCTGCGAGTTGTTGATAGCCAGGGCCGACTCCAGCCCCGAACGGATACCATCAAAGTCAAGGTGGAATAGTGACAAGCAACGCGATGCCACAAGAGGCGACTTCCAGAGCCTTCCCGGTCGGGAAGGCTCTTTTTGCAGGAGTCAGGCTATGAGCAGACAACAGACCCCCTCGGCCTTCACCCTGACCGGTGGCCGGCTCATTGATCCCGCCAGCGGGCGGGACGGAATCGGCGACCTGGGCGTCGAGGATGGCAAGATTGCCTGGATCAAGCCGCCCGGCTCATCTTCGCTGGGCGAGAAAATACCCGTGGGCGGACTGGTCGTCTGCCCCGGCCTGGTAGACATTCACGTCCACCTGCGCGAACCCGGTTTCCCCCACAAAGAGACGATTGCTACTGGCGCGCAGGCGGCAGTGGCCGGCGGCTTCACTACCGTCTGCTGCATGCCTAACACCAATCCCGCCCTGGATCGGCCCGACCGTATCCGCCAGCTTCAGGAAACAATTGCCCGCGACGCCTGGTGCAACGTCTACGTGCTCGCGGCCGCCACGCTGGACAATCAGCGCCGCGAACTGACCAACTTTGCGGCCCTGCTGGGCGCTGGTTGCCCGACCATTACCGACGACGCCGTGCCGCTGCAATCCGTTGCGCAGATGCGCGAGGCGCTCCAGCAACTGGCCGGCACCGGGCTTCCCTTTCTGGCGCATCTCGAACTGGAAGAGCTGAGCGCGGCCGGGGTAATGAATCGGGGGCAGGTGAGCGAAGAGTTAGGGGTATCCGGCCAGGACGCCTGTTCCGAAGTGGCGGCGCTCCGCCGCTGGGCCGAGGCCGCTGCCGGATTGGACGACGCCCGCCTCCACGTACTACATCTGAGCACAGCCGCAACAGTGGTGGAGTTGCACGCGCTGTGGGAGGCTGGCCGCTTCAAGTCACTGACAGCGGAGACTGCGCCACAATACTTCTGCCTCACCGAAGACGCCATCACCGAGTTTGGCGCTAACGCCAAGACCAACCCGCCCCTGCGCACCGAGACGGACCGGGCAGCGGTACTCGAGAGCCTCATTGCTGGCGACATCCCGATAGTCGCTACCGATCATGCTCCCCACGCCCCGTACGAGAAGGCCGAAGGACTGCGCGACGCCCCTAATGGTATGGTGGGCTTGGAGACTTGCGTTGGTGTAGTGCTCACGCACCTGTTCCATTCCGGCTATTTGAGTCTCCCGGAAATCCTGGCCAAGCTGACCTGTAACCCCGCTCGGCTGCTCAACCTGCCCGGCGGCACGCTGGAGCCAGGCAGTGTGGCCGACCTGACCATCATTGACCCCAGCAAGTCGTGGGTGGTGGATCCGGACCAATTCCATTCCAAGGGCCGCAATACGCCTTTCGCCGGGGCTCGCCTGACTGGCCGGCCCTGGGGCACGATCGTCGGCGGCCAATTCGTGATGCGAGAAGGAGAGCTGCTGCCCGCCGAGGAACCTAAGACATTATGATGGTAACACAGCGCCGGGCTGACAGTGCCACAAGGTGCCAGGGATGAGTAGACGAACGGACAACCAGCCAGCAATCCTGGCCCTGGAGGACGGTACGGTCTTCTGCGGCCATGCCTTCGGGGCGGAGGGCGAACGCAGTGGCGAGGTGGTCTTCAATACCGGCATGACCGGCTACCAGGAGGTACTCACCGATCCGTCATACCGCGGCCAGATCGTCACGATGACCTACACGCAGATAGGCAACTACGGCATCAACTCCGAAGATGTCGAGTCCTGGCAGCCCTGGGTGGAGGGGTTCGTGGTGCGGGAAAACTCGCCGATACACAGCAACTGGCGCGCCGACCAGGGCCTGAGCGAATATCTGCGCCGGCACGGTATTATCGGCATTGAGGATATTGACACCCGGATGCTGACCAAACACATCCGGGATGCGGGGGCACAAATTGGCATCATCTCGACCGAAGATCTTGACCCTGATAGCGTGGTCGAGAAGGCGCGCGCGGCCCCGCGGCTGGTTGGTCGTGACCTGGTGCAGGAAGTGAGCTGTCGCCAACCCCGCCGATGGGGACAAAACGGATATGAAGAGGATCTGCCGCCGGCAGGGCAGCTCAGCCTGGAGATTTCCGCACCGCCGCGGCGCTGGGTGCCGGCGGACGCGCCCGGGGCGGTCAGCAGCCTGCGCGGCTACTGGGAGACCTACCGGGTGGTGGTAATTGACTGCGGCGTGAAGCAGAACATCCTGCGGCATCTGTACCGACGAGGCTGCGAGCCGATAGTGGTGCCGGCCACCACAACTGCGCAAGAGATCCTGGCCTGGGAACCGGCCGGCGTCGTGCTGTCCAACGGCCCCGGCGATCCCGCGGCGCTGACGTACGTTATTGAGACGACCCGCAGTCTGATCGGCAAGCTGCCCATATTCGGCATCTGCCTGGGCCAGCAGATCCTGGCGCTGGCCTTCGGCGGCAAGACTTACAAGCTGAAGTTCGGGCACCGCGGCTGCAACCACCCAGTGAAGAACCTCCAGACCGAGCAGATAGACATCACTACTCAGAATCACGGTTTCTGCGTTGACCTCGACAGCATTGCAGATACCGGCCTAAAGCTGACCCACATTAACCTTAACGATATGAGCGCTGAGGGGCTGCGCCACGAGGAGCTACCCATTTTCTCGGTCCAGTTCCATCCCGAAGCCGCGCCCGGCCCTCATGACGCGAGCTATTTGTTCGCCGGTTTTCTCGAGGATATGCGCCGGTTGAGCGCCTAGGATCAGGTTGGGATAGTCAACGCCGAGCGGCGGTCGCGTAGCGCAGAGTGATCGCATACCACAGGTCGTCGGAAAGAGGTTACATGGTATGGCCTGGTCGAGGACCGTCGTACTTGTGTTGATGACTGCCCTGGTGATTTTCTTGAGTGCGGGCTGCCGGGGCCAGAAGCCCTCGCCGCTTGACACCGCCTGGCAGCAGGTGCACGCTAATCCCAATTCCGTCCAGGCCCTAATGAAGCTGGCCGAGGCATACGCAGCCGAAGAGGAGTATAACGAGGCCTTCATCCACTTTCGCCGCGCCTGGGAGATTGATTCCAGCTCCTCTGAGATCGCTTACCAACTCGCCTATACGTCGCTACGGCTCAACGATCCGCATACCGGCCTGAGCTGGATCGAACGGGCGCGGGCAATAGACCCTGAGTCGGCGAAGGCCGCGGAGTTACACGGGGCGCTTAAGATGACCAGCGGCGATCCCCACGCCGCGATCCCCTTGTTCAAGGAAGCCCTGCGCATTGACCCCGAGTACGGCGCTGCCCAACTCAACCTGGTCTCGGCCTACAAAGTCACTGGCGACCGACAGGCGGCGCGAGGGGCCGCCGCTCGCGCGGTCAAGATTCTGCCGGATCAGGCAGCGGCCCATTTTGCCTACGCCGATATCCTGGAGATATGCGGAGAGGATACCGCGGCGGAAGAGCATTATCGCCAGGCCATCGAGCTGGACTCTGATATGGCTGCGGCCAAGCTCCGGCTGGCCCAACTGCTCACCCGCCACAATAAGTTTCTGCAAGAAGCCCACAAGCTGGCCAAAGAGGCCCACCGGCTCGAGCCCGGGGATGGTACTGCCGAGGCCACCGCCGGCTGGGCCTTGTTTCTGGAAGGCGAAGAGGTAGAGGGCCTCAAGACGATTCAAAACGCAGCTCGCAGCCATCCTTTCAATCATCGCATCTGGGCGCTGTTCGCCACGGCCCTGCAACGTGCCGGCCACGAGGCGGAGGCCAAGAAAGCAGCCGCTTTCGCCGTCCGGGTTGGGCCCAAGCCCCGGCGGCAGCCGCCGTCTGCCCCTAACCGATAATATTATTGCTCAGCCCTACTGCTTTTGGTCACCTGCACCGGGAGGATAGGAAGATGACAAGCACCAACAACGAGCGCACCACCGATTTGCCTGCCGAAGTTCGCGAGCTCAGGCGGCAACTTGACGCCACGCATACGATCGCCGTGGGGCTAAGCTCGATAACCAACGTGGAAGAGCTGGTGCAGCAGGCCCTGGATATCTGCCTGGAGATCGCCGAGGCCGATGCCGGCTCAATTCTGCTCTACGACCCAGAGAGCGACAAACTGCGCTTCGAATATGTCGTCGGGGAGAAGGCCGACGAGCTAATCGGCATGGAGATCGCCCCCGACCAGGGCATTGCCGGCCTGGTTTTACAGAGCGGAGAGAGCCATATATCCGAAGATGTCACCACCGAGCGGGCGCACCGCCGCGATATCGGCGAGAAGCTGGGCTACGTAACGCAAAACATGGTGGCGGTGGCGCTGAAATCCTCCGCCGGTAAGCCGTTCGGCGTTATCGAAGTACTCAACAAAAGGGCGGGGCCCTTTGACGAGAACGACGTAAGCCTGATTGACATCCTGGCGGCGCAGATCGCCGTTGCCATCGAGAATGCACGGTTGCACAAAGAGGCTCGGCTGGCCGAAGTCGTCAAATTTATTGGCAACATCAGTCACGACGTCAAGAATATGGTCACGCCCGTGCAAACCGGCGCAGAGACACTACAGATGATTGCCGACGACGCCTATGCGCAACTTGACGAGCTGGCCGCGCAGTTGCACGAAGCGCCCGCGGCGGCCCAGGCGGTGCCCGAGGTTATGAGCGAATTGCGCGAGATCTACCCGGAAATGGTGGAACTGATACTCGAGGGAACCGATGTCGTCCAGCAGCGCATGGCGGAGATCTCCGCCGCCGTCAAGGGCATAGTCTCGGAACCGCATTTCGAGCAGGCTGATGTGGCCGCCATTGGTCAGCGAGTCATCAGTATGCTCCAACAGTACGCGCAGAGCCAGGGGATCGAACTTGCCCTGGAGACCGCCGGCGATATCCCCGAGGCGATGGTGGACGCCAAGCAGATCTATAATGCCATGTACAACCTGATTAACAATGCTATTGACGCCTGCGAGTCCGGTGATTCGGTGGCCCTGCGACTGAGCACCAGGGCCCCGGCTGAGCCAGCCCAGCTCGTCATCGAATGTGCCGACACCGGCCCCGGGATACCCGAGGAGATCCGCGCCAAGCTGTTTACGGAAAATGCAGTCAGCACCAAGCCCATGGGCACCGGCCTGGGTACCCGCATTGTCGCCAATGTAGTTGAGGTACACGATGGATCAATCGAGATAGAAAGCGAAGTGGGAGTCGGCACAACCATCCGCATCATAATCCCGATGAACCGGCCTGAGCCCGAGTAAAGTACAATTTGCTTGTGGAGCATCGCCAGGGCTGGCAGCGTTGCTCCTCAGATCCTCAACTTGTTCAGAACCAAACTCCAAGTTTGCCTCATAGTAGCGCCTGCGAGGCAGAATACCAGTAGTGCTGATGACCCTCCCAGACAACTGCGAGAAGCCGAAACCCATGCCAGAGCCTCAGGAGGAGCGAAACAGCTCCCATTATCCTGTCGCCAACCTCCTTTCGCGGATAGACTTTGGTGCCCTCTCCGTAGCTATCATCTGGGGTATCAACAATGTCACCCAGAAATTCCTGCTCGATACGTTCACGCCATCGGCCCTGCAATGCCTGCGCGGGGTGGTGGCAGGGGTTAGTCTGCTGGCGCTGGTCGTGGCGCTGGGCCGCAATCTACGTGCGGCGTTGTCCGCAAGCCTCGGTTACCTGCTGGGGGCGGGACTAATGATGGGCGTGCAGATGCTAGCCTTCTTCTACGCGCTCAAGCTTACGTACGCCTCCGAAGGCTCCCTACTGATTAGCACCGCGCCGGTGTGGACGACTGTTATCGTCGCGGCAACGCGCATCGAGGTTATCTATCCGAGGAACTGGCTGGGCATCCTTGTGGCCCTGGGCGGGGTAGCGATGGTGGTACTGGGGGCCACGTCAGTCGGCACCGGGTCAGCACCCCACCGGATTACCGGCGATTTGATAATGATCAGCTCGGCTTTCCTCTATGGGCTGTATATGGTCCTGAGCCGGCCCCTGATGCAACGCCACGGCTCACTGACGGTAACCGCTGTCGCTCTATTCTTCAGCAATGTCATAGTCCTGCCCCTGGGCCTGCATCAGCTGATCAATGCGCCGTGGCGCGATCTGACTTCTCTACACTGGGCCCTGCTGGCCTTTGCCATATTTGCCGGGATGGTCTACGGAATGGGTATGTGGTATCGGAGCATCAATATGCATGGAGCCGCCCGCACCGCCGTCTACCAATACCTGGTGCCGCTGGTGGCGGTGGGCGCAGCGGTGGTCTTCCTGCACGAACATCCCACGCCCTGGCAACTCGCCGGTATCGCAGTAACCCTTTACGGCACCTACCTCGCGCACCATCGCCCCCCGGAGTCCTTACCTGCATAGGTACCGCTATTCATCGTCTGGCGCCGGCTCGACACACAGGGCTGCGGCGATCTGTTCCACAGTAATGAGCGGGATGCCGTGGATGTGGACGAACCGTTCC
The DNA here is from genome assembly GCA_029821195.1 of Candidatus Zipacnadia bacterium. GTDB lineage: Bacteria > Armatimonadota > Zipacnadia > Zipacnadales > Zipacnadaceae > JALGTD01. Next base: position 27,552 of record JALGTU010000013.1, on the reverse strand, counting down.
AGCGTCGGGCCGCTGGCCATATAACCGTCGGGGGCCATAATCTCGCACATCACCACCACCGGCCGCAACCCAGCCAGTTGGGCGAGACCGACGGCGCCTTCGGTGTGACCGGCACGCTCTGCCAAGCCACCCTCCGCCGCCGCCAGGGGGAAAACGTGGCCGGGTCGCGCGAAGTCTTCAGGACGAGCACCAGGGTCGAGCAAGGCCCGGATAGTCGCGGCGCGATCGAACGCCGATACACCCGTGGTCACTGCCGGCGTGTAGTCTACCGGCATGGTAAACCGCGGCATATTCTCAACGCCAAATTGCTGATCCAATACTGGAATTTGCAGCTCGCCGAGCCGCTCTGAGGTCATTGCCACGGTAATCAGCCCGCGGGCGTGTGTGACCATAAAGTTTATGCTCTCGCCGGTTACGTGCTCGGCAGCTTGCAGCAGATCGGCTTCGCCCTCGCGTTGCGGCGAATCCAGCAGCGCCACGAACCCGCCAGTGCGGAAATGTTCAGCCACGTCATGTATCCGACTAGGTACGGTAGCCAAAGTTGCTCTTCCCCTGCGAATCTGGGTCCACAAATAGGCTGTCGCGGGTCTGACTGCTAACGCAGCGCCATTATAGATTCACAACTGGTGCATGTCAATGCTGCAATTGGGCCAGCACCACCCCAGTGCCGGAAACTGCCTGCTCTCCAGCAGTCAATATAGCTCCCAGATCACGGCCCGTTGTGAACTTGCACAAAGCAAGTAAGTCGGCTATAATGTGCCCAGTAAACAATTGACGAAGGAAGGGCAGCGTACGGGCCTGTAGCTCAGCGGCAGAGCAGTCGGCTCATAACCGATCGGTCGGTGGTTCGAATCCGCCCAGGCCCACCAAGTGAATTCTTCACCTACACCACTCCCCATTTGAGTCAGCTCTGATCTGCACTCGCAGGAGTGGTTTTAATATTGCTGAGGCTTAAGTAGTAACCACCAGGCCTCAGGTGATAGCAATGCTAGGCATCATCGCCGATCACATTATGTCGCGGCGGCACCGGCTGGGGCGCCACGTGCTGTTCATTGGCAGCGAGGTACGCATACCGCCCAGCGACCTACCTATGTGTCAGATTCTCCAGGAGCTGGCGCGCGAGCAGGTTGGCGAGTCTTTCCAACACTTGCCCATGGAGCGCCGCGGTCCCGCTGCCCTGGCCGAGTTTGCCCGCCAGGTGCCGGCAGACGACCGCCGTTGCCAACTACTGCGGGCCCGGCTGGCCGACGCCCGGCCCTCCGAGGGGCACATCCAACTGGCTCATCTGGTCCAGGACGGCTACTTCCCTACCATCTTCACGATGGAGCCGCACAATCTGCTCGAGCAGGCTCTCAGTACTCAGCACCTGGAGCCGGAAGCCGACTATCACCTTCTGGTGGCCGGAGTTGACGATCCCGAGATAATGTCGGTAGCGCTGGAGGGGTCTTCGCGGGTGGTAGTAGTAAAGTGCGGGGGCGATCTGGCCAGGAAGTACCTGCCCCTGACTCCTGAGGAGATTGGCGCCGGCCTGGAGCCAACGCGCGCCCTGCTCAATCAGGCCTTCCGTGTGCTGTCTATCTTCACCGCCTACAGTGACCGCGACGAGCCGTTCCTGGACTTCATGCCTGCGGAGGGCGGCAAAATCTTTTGGGTCAACCCGCAGGTGCCGGTGGCTGACGCAAAGATGTACACCGAGTTGAAGCTGGAGAGCCCGGGGAGCGTGGCATACCACCGTCTCCAGCCCAAGGTGATCAACTGGTTAAAGCAGCGCCAGTCGCAGCGGCACCTGCTGGTGCGCGAGGCAGGCTCGTTCAACGATTTCTTTGCCCGGCTGCACGATCGCTTCCAGTACCGCCACCACGCCAGCCGGCGGCAGACCAAGGACCTGAGCGTGCTGCGCGGCGGCCCCTACCGGTTCCTCGACTACTTTGACACCGAGGATAGCGAGCTCTTCTTCGGCCGCGAGCGGGAGATCCAGGATCTCATTGACCTGATTGCCCGCCAGCCTATGACGGTGCTGTTTGGGCGCTCCGGGATCGGCAAGTCGTCCCTGATCAAAGCCGGCGTGATGGCGCGAATGCAGGGACGGGACGAGGAACACCTCGACGAAGCCGGCACCTGGCTGGCGGTATATGCCCGTTGCGAGGACGATCCCGTGGCCAGTATTCGCGAGGCTGCCCTCCGGGCCGCGGAAGAAGAGGGCTGCGAGCTGGGCGAGATCAGCCGCGATGCCAGCCTCTGTGATCTGCTCACCCACGTCGCCGCCACTTCCCACAAGCGCGTGGTCGTATTCCTGGACGAGGCTGAAGAGCTATTCGTGAAGCTGGGAGGTCGGGTTAGAGACACCTTCGTTCAGCAAGTCAAGGAGGCTCTGGCAGCGCAAGACGACGAATTGCGCGTGCTGCTCAGCATCCGCGAAGACTACGTGGGCGAGCTCTACGAGCTGCGCGACGACCTGCCCGAAGTAATGCAAAACGTCTACCGGCTGCACAAGCTCGACCGCACTCAGGCGGAGAAAGCAATCGTCCAGCCGGCAGTGAACTTTGGCCTACAAGTCGAGCGGAAGCTAGTTGACCAACTGCTCGAGGACCTCACCCGCGAGGGGATCGAGCCCGCACAACTCCAGATCGTCTGCCACCGACTGTACGAAGAGATGCCCGCGGACGCAGAGGTCATCACCCAGCGCAACTACGAGAAGCTGGGCCGCGCCGCGACGATCCTGCGCGATTATCTGCACGACGCCCTCCGCCAACTGCCGATGCTCGAGCGGGGTATCGCCCGCACCATCCTCAAGCGGATGGCGGTTTCCTCGGAGCTGAAGGCGACGCGCTCGCTGGAGCGAATCGCCCAGGAAGTCGGCCAGGACCGCCGCACCGTCGAGCGCGTTCTGGCCAAGATGGTGGACTTCCGGTTAGTACGCGGGCTGAGCAAGGACAAGCAGCGCAACTACGAGTTGGTCCACGAGCAGCTTGCCGAGCAAGTTGACGACTGGGTATCCGAGGAAGCGCTGAAGCTGCGCGACGTCCAGGACCTCCTCACCCGCGAACTGAACAATTTCCAGAAGTTTGGCCTGCTGATGGGCAACGAGGAGTTGCACATCATTGATGACCATCGCGAGGAACTGAGCATCTCCCCCGAGGAGATGGAGCTGATCATCCGCAGTGCCGCAGCCAACGATACCGAGACTGAGTACTGGTTCTGCCGCGCCGACGAACTGGAAGCTGCTATGTCCCCCATCCTGACCTCACTGCTCACGGATGAGTCGCCTCAGATTCGCCGGGTAACGTACCGGAATCTGGCCGACCTCCTGCACGAGGACCTGATTCCGGCGCTGGTGGCCGGCCTGGATGACGACCAGATCGAAGTGCGCCGTCTGGCCGCAGATTATCTGGAGTTGATGAAACGTGAGCTGACCACCTGGCTGCGATCCGGCGACCGGCACCAGCAGCTCGCGGCGGCGCAGGCCCTGGGCCGAATAAGTGCTGATGATCCGCGCTCGGCCTCGGCTTTGATCGAGGTCCTCAGTGATGACAACCCCCAGCTTACCGAGCATATCACCCAGGCTCTGAAGAGGGTTGACAACCCGCGTAACACTACTATGCTCATTAACCGGATTACCTCGCAAGCGGATGCGCCGTGGGCAGCCGGGGACGTGCTGGGGCATCTTTCGCCCGCGGATACTCAATTCGGCCAGCTTGGACAGGCACTGCGCAACCATCCGCGCCTCGCTCAGCTACACTATGCGCAGGCCCTGGCCCAGATCCTGCGACGGGAATTTGACCAGGCGCGGGAGAGCCTGAACCAGGCGAGCGCCCTTAGTGCCACTCCGACTGCTGAGCAGTACATCAACCGCGCTCTGGACACAATCGAGGCGGAACAGCAGCAAGCGACCCCAGGGAACCAATGGCCGATGTTTGGGGGGAGTGCTCAGCACGGTGCCTTTGCCGAACAGACCCTCGCTCCCCCGCTGCGCGAGTTGTGGTCGGTGCGCACCGGCGCGCCCGTGGTAGCCTCCCCGGTGGTCAGCGACCATATTGTCTACATTGGCTCGCGCGATGGTGTGTTCTACGCCCTCGACAGCCAGGAAGGACATATCCGCTGGACTCGGGAGGGCCGGGAGCAGATTGAAGCGGCAGCGGTGGTAGTCGAGGACCTGGTGATCTTTGGCACCCTCGCCGGCCGGCTCCACGCCCTGCATCGCTCTACCGGCCAGCAGCAGTGGCAGCACGAGTTGGGCGCTGGCGTCCGGTCAGCCGGCACGGTGCACGGCAGCCAGCTCTTCGTGGGCGACGAAAGCGGCAGCCTATGGGCGATTGACTGGAGCCGGGGCGACGTAAACTGGGAGCTGCCGACCGAGCAGCAGATCGTTGCCTCTGCGGCTGTCAGTGGTGATCTGGTGGTGGTGGGCTCGTGGGACAACGGACTGTACGCCGCCCACACCGCCGATGGCCAGGTGCGCTGGCGACTGGACACCAACGGCTCCATCTCGTCGGCACCGGCAATATCCGGCTCAACAGTCTTCTGTGGCTCCGATGACTCCTCGATGTATGCCGTTGACCTGGCCGGCGGCCAGATAAAGTGGCAAGCAGAGCTGGGTGGAATGGTCAGGTCCGCGCCGGCGATCGCCGGCGACCGTCTGGTAGTCGGCTGTGCCGACGGCAAGGTATATTGCCTGGACACCGCGAATGGTAAGCAAATCTGGCAATACCAAACCGGCGAAGAAGTACTGGCCTCGGCGGTGATTACCGGGGATATTGTCTACATCGGCTCCAAGGATGGGGTCCTATACGCCCTGGATCTGGCCGACGGCCAGGTAAAATGGGAGCACCGCACCGTCTACGGCGTCTACTCGACACCAGCCGTGGCCGAAGCCACTCTTTACATCGGTATCGCCTATTATTATGTATCGGCCTTCACACCTCAGTAACCCGTCGTTTGGCGGCGATCAGCCCGGGCTGTGCCGAGGGCTTGCACGCGGGATTCTGGTAGTCTGGGGCACGGTGCTCGTGGTCACACTGAGTGGTTGCCAGCCGCTGGCGCAGCTCGACGAACTCCGCACCGACTTCATCGCCCTGCGCTACATCCAGCAGGCAACGGAAGCAGCTAGCGAACCGGTCCGCGCTGGGCGGGCGGTGCGCTGCGCTAACCGGGCTGTAGAGCTGGCTTCCGATAACCCAGCAGTGCTCGAGCGAGCCGGTCGTATATACGTGTACGTGGGGGCTTACAAGCCCGCGATCTCCGCGCTGAAAAAAGCGCACCTGTTGACCGATCGCCCCTATTACTACGAATTGGGCACGGCCTACCTGCATACCGGGCAGCCCGAGCTTGGCCACAAGCTCTTGTCTGCGCATTTGCAGATAACCAAGTTCGGCTACACTGCGAGAAGAATCCCCGCACTGGCTTACGCCGGTGAGCTCAACAATGTGGGCTACGCCTACGCCGAAGCGGGTGTCAAGCTCGACCTGGCGCTGAAACTGACGACACAGGCCGCCGGGTTGGCGCCGCTGAATGCCGCCTTTGTTGACAGCCTGGGGTGGGCCTACTACAAGCTGGGTGACCTGAAGAATGCCACGTTTTTCTTGGAGCGGGCGGTGCGCCAGTCACTGCACCAGCTCAACGCCGAACTGCACTACCACCTCGGTGCCGCCTACGCCCGCCTGGGGCGCCGGGATGAGGCCACCCGCGAACTGAGCCAGGCGCTACAGATTCGGCCCCACTACCCAGAGGTCGTTCACGAACTGCGTAGCCTCCACTGGGAACTAGCCCCACCGTGGCATGCGCGCGTCGAGGACCACCATCATTCCCAGCAGCCATCCTGACAGCGACAAGAGGTACTGCTATGAAGATCTCCCAACGAGCCTCCCATATCCAGCCTTCGCCCACTATTGGTATGGCCGCGCGGGCTAAGGCGATGATTGGCGAAGGACTCGACGTGATATCATTTGCCGTCGGCGAACCGGACTTCCCCACCCCGGAGCATATCTGTGCGGCGGCCTGCGCGGCCCTGGAGGCGGGTCACACGAAGTATACCGCTGCCTCGGGCATCCCTGAACTCAAAGCGGCTATCGTCGGCCGCCTGCAGACGGAGTTTGGCCTGGATTACGACGCTGACCAGGTCTGCATCAGCAACGGGGGCAAGCACGCGCTGATGAACATCTGGAAGACAATGCTGGACCCGGGCGACGAGGTCATCGTATTCGCGCCGTACTGGGTCAGCTACCCGGTCCAGATTGAGCTGTGCGGCGGCCACCCGGTCATCATAATGACCAACAGCAGCCGCGGCTTTCAGCCCGATCTGGACGAGGTGCGCGAGGCGATAACTTCCCGGACCGTGGCCATACTGATTAACAGCCCCAGCAACCCGACGGGCGGAATCTTCGAACGAGAAATACTCGAAGGGCTCGCCGCCATTGCCGCCGAGCACGATCTGACCATCATCTCCGACGAAATCTACAAGCATCTGATATACCAAGGCCGGGAGCACCTGAGCATCGCTATGCTCGATGAAGAGACCAGGCAGCGCACCATCCTTGCCGATGGGGTCGCCAAGAGCTATTCAATGACCGGCTGGCGGATCGGCTGGCTGGTCGGGCCCCAGCAGTTTGCTGCCAAGGCCGGGAGCATCCAGAGCCAGGAGACTTCCAATCCCTGCTCAATCTCCCAGTACGCCGCACTGGCTGCCCTAACCGGGCCACAGGATTGCGTGGCTCAGATGCGCGAGCAGTTCGAGCAGCGTCGGGACTTCTTTGTCGGGGCCCTGCGCGAGATCGAGGGCATCGAGTGCAATATGCCTCCCGGCGCTTTCTACGTCTTCCCGGACATCTCGGCCTATCTGGGCCGCGAACTGGCCGGCAGGAAGATAGCTACGTCACTGGAACTAGCCGAGTACCTGCTGGAGGACAGCCTGATCAGCACCGTGCCCGGCTCAGCCTTCGGGGCGGAGGGCTTTCTGCGCCTGAGCTTCGCTTGCTCGGTGGAGGACATCAAGCGGGGAGTTGAGCGCCTGAAAGCAGCGCTCGGTGCCTAACCGGACTTTGCGGGGAAATCGGACTAACTAGCCCGGCGGCACGGGCCACAGTCCGTACGTCACCGGGTAAAGATAGCCGTAGTGGGCCATTACTACAGCCTTCACAGCAAACAGAACGATCAGCAGCAGCACACCGGCGGTCTGTTCCACAATCTGATTGTACTTGGCCAGCCCCCAGGTGAACTGGCATGGGGGAATCGGCGAACGCCGGGGCCAGGGCAGCAAGCGCGGTGTGGACTGACAGTAGCGCACATAGTCATCGCCAAACAAGCAATGCAGCAGGGCCTCCTCGCGCCGAACAGCGAAGGCCTGGATCAGAATGGTAGCGAGCAGCGCTGGCGCCGTCAGGTAGAAGTTATTTGCGGCCAGCAGTATGCCCACTACGATAATGAAGTTGGCCAGGTACATCGGATGCCGGCAATAGCCGTAGGGCCCGGCGGTGCAAACTTCGGTATTCTTGGCCAGGCATCCGGCGGCCCAAGCCCGAATAGCCAGGCCAATGACAACCAGCGGCAGCCCCAGCAGCACCTGGGGGAAGCATGGTGTAGCCCAGATAAGCGCCACCAAGAAAGCCAGCAGGTGCAACTTACCGCGATGCTGACGCAGAAAGCTATCAGACGGTGTCTCAAAACCGGCCACTATCCTGTCAGCTTCGTAATTGCTTTCCCGAATAGTGCGCGTGTCAGGTGTAGTTTTGGGCGTGGTATAAGTGCTTGACATGTCCGTGCAACTCATCTGCGGCGGGCCCTCGCCGCCCGTGAATAGGCTTGAGACGTCAGTTGAACCATACGGTACTATTTTTGCGTCACTCTGTCAAGATTGACCTTGCCGAGGAGATAGAAGCATGTATACCATAACGCTGATTCCTGGTGATGGGACTGGCCCGGAAGTCACCGAGGCCATGCGCCGATGCGTGGAAGCCACAGGGGTACCTATCCAGTGGGATATCCAGCAGGCCGGCGCTGATGTAATGGAGACAGAGGGTACCCCGCTGCCCCGGTCGGTACTGGATTCGATACAGAAGAACCAGGTGGCCATCAAGGGCCCCATTACTACGCCGGTGGGCACCGGCTTCCGCAGCGTAAATGTCGCGCTGCGCAAACAGCTCGATCTCTACGCCTGTCTGCGCCCCTACAAGTACTACGAAGGGGTCAAGTCCCGCTATCCTGATGTGGACCTGGTCATCGTCCGGGAGAATACAGAGGACCTCTATGCAGGCATTGAATTTGCCCGCGGAACGCAGGAGTGCGCTGAGATAATCGAACGGATTCATCGGTTGACCGGCACCCGCATCCGCGAGGACTCGGGCATCAGCATCAAGCCGATCTCCGAGTTCGCTTCCGCCCGCATTGTACGGTTCGCCTTTGAATACGCTCTGGCCAACGGCCGCCGGAAGATTACCGCCGTCCACAAGGCCAACATCATGAAGCACTCCGACGGGCTATTTTTGGAAACCGCCCGGAAGGTCGCAGAGGAGTACGCCGACAGCGGCATCCAATTCGAGGACCGCATCGTTGACAATATGTGTATGCAGCTCGTGCAGAAGCCCGAACTGTACGACGTGCTGGTCCTGCCTAACCTGTACGGCGATATCATCAGCGACCTGGCCTGCGGGCTGGTCGGGGGCCTGGGCGTGGCACCGAGCGCCAATATCGGCGATAGTGTCGCCGTATTCGAGCCGACTCACGGCAGCGCACCCAAGTACAAGGGCCAGAACAAGGTTAACCCCGCCGCGACTATTCTTTCGGCGGTGATGATGCTGCGCTATCTGGACGAAGAAACAGCTGCCAACCGGCTCGAACAGGCCGTAGCCACGGTCACGCGCCGAGGCGAGCAAGTCACCTACGACCTGAAACCGAGCCGGGATGACCCTACCGCCGCAGGCACCAGCGAAATGGCTGACGCCATTATCGCCGAGCTCCGGTGCGGCTAGTACAGGGGAAAATTTAGCTTATTTGACAACTTAAGATAGTTCTGCTAAAATGCAAATAGCTCCTAGGTTTATCCAAGTCGAGGTGAATCTGATGACTGCCGAACGTCCAACGCTTGCCAATTTCACTTATTTGAGTGCCGGCATAGCTAACAAAATGCACCGAATGATGTATGATTACGGCCCGGGAAACGGTACGCTTCTGGGCTTGCCGTTTGACCAACTGGTCGAGCACGGCCCCGGCCACGAGTTCAAATGGGAGGGATGCGCCAAGCCCGCCTCGGTAATAGAACTAGCCAATACTGGGCCATTTTCGGTAGTAGTTCTATCTGTCGGCCAGGCAATAAAGTACCAGCACGACATCGAGATTCCGCTGCTTATGAAACTTGATGGGCACTTCACCACGGGGAAGGTCAATGATGCCAACTACCCGCGCCACACTATGTTTGGCACAGTAGAGGAAGCGGTCCAGGCAGGTGCTGACTGCGTTGGCCTGAGCTTCTATCTGGGTTCTCAGCAGACCGGAGAGGATGTCGAGCGGATTGGGAAGATTCGTGAAGAAGCGCATCAGGCTGAGCTGCCGCTGGTGGTGTGGTGCTACCCACGCGGGCCACTGCCCGGTACGACAAAGGCCGACAGCCTGCTGTGGTGTCACTATGCAGTTTCCGCAGGTGAATCTCTGGGTGCGGATATAATCAAGACGAAGTTCCCGGCAGTAGTTCCACCAAAGCAGCGCGATGCCTACGAGGATTTCATTCTTAACGAATACGCGCCGCGACTGCCGGAGGTTGTCCACTATCTGGACCTTGAGCCGACGCGTGAGCAGCTTGAAGAATATCAGGCCAACCTGGCCGAAGGCGAAAAGCCCAACTACGATTCGCTCCTGACCAAGGAACAGCACATCGAACGAGCCAAGATAGTTACTGGCGCGGGCACGCGAACCGTGGTAATCTACTCGGGTGGACCGAGGATAACGGGTGATGCCAAGGCTGCGCTCACAGAGTCCACCGAAATAATCATGGATGCAGGCGGCGAAGGCCGCATCATCGGGCGCAACTTCTGGGGCGTACCGATACCTGATGCTCTGGAACTCGCCAATGCTGTCGCCGACGTAATGAAACGCAACAAGTACGCCCGAGAGTAACCGGATAATTGAAGCATCCGCCGGGACGGCGCTATTGTGCCAGAACAACTCGATCAACTGTCCTCCACTCAACTTGCTGGGGGACGGATTGTGGGAATAGAGCGCTAAGACGCATCTCTCTGAGTCCGACTGGACAAGACAGCTTTTCGCATCACCCGAAGCGTCCCAGCCGATGGCTGTGCCTGGGGCGCAGTGATAATTGAATCGAGGAGCAAATTGCATGGGTAAGCTTTTGACTGGAAGACAATTGCGCAAGATCTTCGACTACTACTGCCCCTTTGACGAGGCCGGCACCCTCCGGCCCGTGGAGGAGCGGGCCACGCTAGTGGCCAACAATTCCAACAACTGGTGGGAGACCCGTGCGTTCGTCCAGGCCGCCGCCCAGGGCGACCAGTCGCCGGTGATCGTTCAGTTCTCGTACAACTCCAACACCAAGGTCGGCGGAGACCCGACGACGATCTTCGTCCCCGATGGCGTCAGCTACTACGCCAACCCGGTGATCAATGGCGCCAAAGCCATGGCCGATTGGATCGAAATGGAGGCCGACGCCTGGGGCGCTGACTTTGTCGCCATTTCCCTGGACCACTTCAAGGTGCCCAAATTCGCTGCCGATGCCGACTACGAGCAGGCAGCGACACCGGTCAACTACGAAGAGAAGATTGAGGCGGCCATCAGCTACTTACGCAGCAAGGGACTCGACAAGTTCGCCGCTGAGGTGGACAACACTCTCTTCGCCGCGTATAGCAGCTACCTGCGGAGCGTTGAGTATCAATGCTTCCGGGCCGACTTCCTGGATACTGTGCGAACTATGCACCCGGCCTGGGGCATGATTGACACCGAGGGTATCGCGCCGGTGCTCGACTTTATTATTACCCAGGATATCACCCTTGGTGTTCGCACCGACCTTAACAACAACGATATGATGCTGGAGGCCGAGCTGGGCGCAACCGGTACCAGCGGGGATGAAGTCGAATATGAGGCAATGTCAGGCGCGGAACTTGACGAGTTCGCGCATCTGGCCGCCGCCTTCGTCGGTTACACTGGCGCCGAGGGCGTCGCCTATGACATTGGAATGAAGCACGCCGCCAAAGCCGGCGAGAAGCACCCCACCGACGCCAATAAGCTCGAGGTTGTCCAGCGGACCATCATCGAGGAAACGGGCGTGTACGCTCCGTTCGCCCAGCACGGAGGAACCGGCGCTGCCGACGTGCCACGCAGCCTGATCGGCAAGACCAACCTGAACACCTGCTACCTGGTTGCCGGCACCCAGGCGCGCTTTGAGTATATGAGTGAGCATGCCGAGAAGGTCAGAGCCGGCGACAAGAAGATTTGTGGGACCAACGTGGAAACCCATATCTATCTGAAAGGCGTCTACGAGGAGGTACTACGCCGCTACGAGGGCACGGGCTCCTGGCAGATCGGCCCGCAGCTTGCCGAAGTGCTGGCCGTGTAGCCTTGCTTGCCGGTGAGGTCAACTCGGGGACGATTGCGGTCCGAGGCCAGTTACGCTCACCTACCCAAAACACTAGCTGAAGGAGACAATTCCTATGACTGACCAGGACATCCAAGTTCTGCAAGATCTGATCTTCAAGACCAGGCCCCGTGACCTGTCGAGCACACTCGATGACTGGCGGCGGGAACTAAACAACGAATACGCTGGCGCTTCCCAGGAGCGGCAGGGCGAGATTGCTGAGCTGCTCTGCGAGAACGCCATTGATCTGCGCTCCGTGCTGGCCGATTGGCGGCTAAGAAGCAACGTCGTCGTTGACTCCGGCGATGAGGAGAAGCTGACCGACGACGAGCTGGCCGCCGAGGCGGGCAAGAACTACGCACTGCTGGCCCAGTGGGGGTGGGACGATCTGGTGACCAAGGCCAAGGAGGCCGCCGCCGAGATCGAGAATAGCAACCTGGCCCGCCTGGAACGGATGGCACTGCAGGGCGAGACAAATACCTTCTGGGGCAATGACTATGCTGCCCATCTGCGCGAGGCCATGCGCAAAGGGGCCAGCCTGGTTACCACCAATCCGCAACTGGTCAACATCGCCCGCGAGGAAGACCCGGAATACTGGACGCCAGTGCGCGACCGCATCCGCGCAGAGAATCCCAACATGGACGCGCTCGAGCTGGCCTACAAGATGACGGTCGAGGTCGTCGTGGCCAACGCTAAGCTGCTACGCCCCATCTGGGAGCTTACCAATGAACGCATCGGCTACGTCAGCCTCCAACTCAACCCCAAGAACTCCTTCGACGCTGATAGCATGATCGAGCAGGCCGACTACGTCTGGCCGCTGCTGGAGGAAGCTCTCGGCGGGACGCCCAACACCGTATTCAAGGTCCCCGGCACCAAGGCCGGCCTTACCGCCGCTGCCGAGATTACCAGCAAGCGTAGAGGCGTGAATATCACCGTCAACTACTCGCTGCCCCAGCAGATCGCCTTCGGCGCAATCATCGAGAAGAACAGCACCGCGCCGGTCAGCTTCCGCACCCAGATGGACGGTCGGGTTGACGACCCGGTCGGTGAAGAACTCCAGGAGGCCGGCGTCAGCGATTGGGAGGAAGTCAAAACCTGGTGCACGACCGCCATTCGCCAGCGCGAATACCGGCTGCTGTGTATGGATCCGCTGCGCGGCGGGATGGGCCTGAAGAAGACTCATATGCTGCCGGCGTCCGGCCGGGGTCCGTGGAACATCTTGCGCTCAATCCATCGCGAGCCGGAGGTCTCGTGCTTCATCACCGTCTTCCCCAACCGCCAGGAGGAGTTCGACAGTGAGCCGCGTGAACTCAATCCCGATGGGATGTGGACTCCCGTTCCGAAGGACATTATGGAGAAGCTCTATAAGAGCAAGCTCTTCCGGATGGGCTACGAACCCGATGGAATGACTGTGGACGAGTTTGACACCTATCTGCCGGTCGTCCGCACCAACCAGGGCTTCTCGGAGCAATTTGACGACTTCGTGGCCTGGGTGGCCAGCTAGTCCAACGTCGCCCACAATCCCGTATCTCAAGCCCCCGGTCACCGGGCTGGGGGCTTTTTTCTGTGCCTGCCACTAACTGGTGAAGGCCTGCTGCCTATCGGGAGCGAAAGTAATATGCCGGTGAATCGGTGGCGCCAAGGAGACCAAATCAAGTCGGGGGCACTGCGATGTCAGCTCTGCGCACAAAAGCCATAATCTTCGAAGAAGTCGGCAAGGCAGTTGTCGGGGAGATTGACCTGCCCGAACCCACGGCTGACGACCTGGTGGTTGAGACGGAAGCCTCCGGCGTAAGCGTGGGCACCGAGCGTTGGGCATATATCGGCAAGCGGGCGGAGATGACCTTCCCCTTCGTGCCCGGGTATATGGGCATCGGGAAGGTAATCGAGGCGGGAAAGAAAGCGGCGGAATGCGGCTACGTAGAAGGGCAACGCGTCAATTTCTCCCGCAGCCGGGTGCTGCCGCCGTACGACGGAAGCTGGATGAGCACCCATCTGGCTCGGGCGGTGGTCAACGTCAACTATGAATACTCCCCGGATGCCCTGGACGTACACGGCTGTGTGCCCGTGCCCCAGGGTCTCTCTGCCCGCGAGGCCAGCCTGACCGGTTTGTGCGCGGTAGCACTGCGCGGCATCGAGATGGCCGGTATTCCGGTCGGCGCGAAGGTATTGGTTTGCGGGCTGGGGCTGATCGGCCAGTATGCAGCGCAGGTGGTGCGGCTCAAGGGCGCGCAGGTCTGCGTGGCCGAGGTCAACGAGAGCCGGCTGGAGCTAGCCCGCAATCTCGGTGCTGACTGGGCGGTGAATCCGGCCCAACAGAACCTGGCCGAAGTACAACAGGAAATCGCGCCGCCCGGCTTCGATATCATCATTGATACCTCCAGTGTGCCGGAGGTAGTAAACGGTCTCTTTCCGCTGCTGCGTCACCGGGGCAAGTTTGTCTTCCAGGGCTGGTATCCGCCGCCCTCGGCGATTGACATCAATGCCATACACAGCGTGATGCCGACCTGCTACTTCCCCTGCTCGCACAATGATTCGTGCGTGTCCGCAGCGATGCGCTGGGCAGCAGAGGGCAAACTCAACGTGGCGAGTCTGATCACGCACCTAGTCAGCCCCGCCGAGGCCCCGCAGATCTACCGGATGATTGAGCAGAACACCGAGGACTTTCTGGGCATTGTCTTCGACTGGAGGGGAGAACAGCGATAGAGTCGCTGATGCGCTACAAGGCGTGCTAGATTGGCAAACCACAGGAGAAAGCTAATTGCGATGAGAAAACGCGTCTTGGGCCGGACTAATCTGGCCGTATCCGAACTGGCGCTGGGCGGGGCATTTGTCACGTCCAAGGGCAGTGGGGGATATGACCAGTCCCGAGCCACCATCCATCGAGCCATCGAACTGGGCTGTAACTATATTGATACCGCCCCAAGCTATGGCGACAGCGAGGAAATGATAGGCTACGCGCTCCAGGATGTTGAGGCGCCGGTCATAATCTCCACCAAGTTGGGCGGACGCCCGCAACCCTTCGATCCCCAGGACCCCGCAGGCCTGCGTGCTTCGGTCGAGGAGAGCCTCCGACTCCTGGGCCGCGACTACATAGACATCCTGATGATCCACGAGCCGGCTCGTCCCCGCCAGTACGACTGGTGGCTGAACTGGGAGGATTTCACCGGCCCGGTGCTCGACGTGATGGATGAGCTGAAGAACGATGGCGTCATCGGCTTCACCGGCCTGGGCGGCACGACCGCATACGAACTGCCCCACGTCATCAATACGGGCAAGTTTGATGTGGTGCTGACTGCATTCAACTACAGCCTGCTGTGGCGGGAGGCAGAGATCGCCGTAATCCCGGCGGCGAAGGCGAATAATATGGGCATCGTCTGCGGCTCACCACTCCAGCAGGGCGCACTATCCCAGCGTTATGATGAGCAGATCAACGAGGGCGCCCGGTGGCTTAGCCCGCCCCGCCGCGAGCAGTACCAGGCCTTGTACGGACTGCTCGATGAGCTAGATATGGGCATCGCTGAGCTGTGCATACGGTTCGTCATCTCCAATCCCGATATCTCCTGCGTCTTGATGGGCCCGCGGAGTCCCCAGCAGGCCGATGAAAATGTTGCCGCCGTCGAGAAGGGCCCGCTGCCCTCTGATGTGCTGGCGCAACTTGACGAGATCTACGCCCTGGTGCCCTTCCGCCCCTTCGAAGAGCCGTTCGGCCTGCCCTTTTTGCGCGACTACCAAGGCCCGGGTCGGGCTACTCGGTAGGAGGACTAAGCTATGAAAGCCGCGATTGTGGAGAAACCGGAAGTGCTGGTCGTCCGGGACATACCGCTGCCGGAGATGGGCGAGTACGATGCCCTGTGCGAGATCCTGTGGGGGGCAACCTGCAGCGGCACCGATACCCACATCATCGCGGGCTGCTTCCACATACCCGTTGCCTACCCCACGGTGCTGGGACACGAGAGCGTCGGCCGGGTGATCGAGGTCGGTGCCCGGGTGCGAAATTTCCGGGTCGGCGACATCATCACCCGTGTGGGCACCCCACCGGTAGGCGAGTACAGTGTCAACTGGGGTGGCTTCGCCGAGTTCGGCCTCGCCTGCGATCACTGGGCCGCCCGGGAGGACGATCGCCCCACCGAGGAGTGGCGTGGCTCGCGCTGGAACCAGCACGTACCCTCCGGAATTGACCCCGCCAGCGCCACCATGATTATCACCTGGCGCGAGACGCTCAGCTATATCACCCGTATGGGTTTCGGCGCCGGCGCCAGCCTGCTGGTCATCGGCTCGGGGGGCAACGGGCTTTCTTTTGCGGCGCATGGCGTCAACCTGGGGGCCTCTTCTGTGGCGATGATCGGCAACGCTCAGCGCGAGAAGACTGCCCGCGCGGCGGGTGTAGCAGACTATTTCGACTATAAGGCAGAAAACCTGAAAACTGCGATCAAGGAAGCTTATCCGGAGGGCTTCGACTTCATTATTGACGCCGTCGGCAAGCAGGGACTGCTCGACGCAGCGCTTCCTCACGCGAAAGATGGTGGGACGGTGACTATCTATGGCGTGGACGACTACGGTTCGTGTCTAATCAACCCGGTCCACGCCCGCGGCAGCTTTACCTACTCCGACCGTGGCTACGATGAGGAGGAGGCTCACGAGCAGGTCGTTAGCTTCATCCAGCAGGGCAAACTCGATGCCGGTCTGTGGTTGGACCTGGCGCATCCCTTCCCCCTCGAGTGCATCTGCGATGCGTTCGAGGCCGTGGTGCAGCGCAAATGCGTAAAGGCGCTGGTGCAAATCTCAGAGAATCCCGACTGACCGCCGCGACCAAGCTCGCCGCCGCAGACGGTCACGAGAATAAGGAGCATGGTAATGCCCCACAGAGCCTGCATAATCCTATCCGTCATACTCTTAACAGGTGCCGTTGCGTGGTCCGATGCGCCACTAGCGGCCGAGCTGCCCGAGCCGATGCTGGTACATCCGGTGCTGCTGCACGAGGACGCCAATATGCAGGTCTTCGCCCAAAGTCCCACGCGCAAGGTCTTCCCGAAAGCCGACCTCTCGGCCAGCGAGGACCTCATCCGCGCAGACGGGCTGGAGCTGGCGGCGTGCAGCAACGAGTCCGAGCAGGCCCAGCTGGTGATTCGACCGACTCAAGACATCCCGCTGGTGTCACTGCAGTTTAGCGCGCTTTCGTCACCGAGCGCGACCATCCCCGCCGAAGCGTGGTCGTGGCAGCGGGTAGTATCGGTGCATATCAAGAAACCGACTCTGTATTATGGGACGGGCGGCTGGGAGACGGGGATGATCCCCGATCCCCTCAAGGCGGGCAGGCCCTTCACCGCACCGGCCGACGAGAACAGTACCATGATAGTGGAAGTGAGCGTCCCGGCCAATGCCCAGCCTGGCAGCTACGCTGGCTCGATTGAGCTGCGGGGCGAAGGCATCCCCCCAGCCAGTATACCGGTGCAGTTGACCGTCTGGGGCTTTGCTCTGCCCACCGAGCCGACCTTTGCGACCAACGGGCACCAGATGTCCTCCGAGCCGGAGGTGTTCAAGTTCCTGAAGGATGCCAAGGTGACCAGCTTGAAATACGGGGCCAGAGGGGTGAAGTACAGTTTTGACAGAGAGAGTGGGAAACTCAAGCTGGACACTAGGAGTTACGAGGAGAGCATGAAGCGAGTCGTGGACGAGGCCGGCTTTCACTCCGTGTGTCTGCCGCCGAGTCTTCTGGGGAGCCAGAAGCAGATGAGCAAGAGCTACCTGAGCACGGGCTATCCCGTAGGCAGCGACGAATTCTGGCCGGTCTATGACCAGTACCTCACCCAGATGCGCGATTTCTACCGGGCGCACGGCTGGGAGGATAACGTAGTATTCTACATCGTTGACGAGATTCGCGAGGAGTACCATCCCCTGGTGGCCAAGCTAGGGCGGCGCAGCCAGCAGGTCTTTCCCGAACTGCAGGTGCTTGTTACCACCAACAAGGCCTCCGACGAACTGGCCGGGGCAATAGACATTTGGGTGGTACCGTGGCATTTCTTCATCACCCGGCCCGAGGACGTCCACCGCTGGGACGAGTTGCGCGCGCGGGGGTTGAAGCTGTGGTGCTATATGAACTCAGCGTACATTATCAACGCCGATTGGAATCCCGGCGCGTTGCGCTTCTTCCCGACAGTCTGCGCCAAGTACGGCTTCGAGGGCGTGGTCTGGTGGCACTTCAGCTACTACAAGGTAGCGGGCGAGGTGCAGAATCCGTGGGGGAAGGGGCTGGTCACCCAGGGCAAGGAGGACGGTGACAAGCGGCTCTATGGGGGTGGCTATCTCTTTTACCCGCCCACCGACGAGGAACCGTTCTGGCACTCGTCGCTGCGCTGGGAGAACTACCGGCAGGGCATTGACGAATACGAGATGATGCAACTGCTGCGCCAGCGATGGCAGCGAGTGCTCCGCTCGCTGGGGCCGGTGGCCGACTACCCCGGCTTCACCGCTGACCAGGCGATGCGCTGGTGGGGGTCGCTGCTCTCCCGCGAGTTCCGCCTTCAGACCTACCGCGCTGAGAAGCAATACATCCACCGCTTCCGCCAGCTCCTGGCGCACGAGATCGAGAATATCCTCACGCCGCCGCTGGCGCTGGTTGACCTCGAGCCCGACTTCGGCTGGATCTCGACCGACGAGGCCGTCGAGGTCCGCGGCGTAGCCGATGCAGGTGTAAAGGTGATAATCGGCGGACAGTCCGTTAGCACGTACTCCGAGGACAAGCCGTACATCTTCGATGAGTCACACCACCTGGCACCCGGCATGAATCTGATACCCATTGAGTTCAGCGACGGTGACGGCAACACCAAGACATTGTACCGTGAGGTGCTGTACAAGCCCTGAGCGGTTTTTAACCAATCTGACCGAGGTGAGTAGAATGAATGTTATATTGATAGTCTCGGACACATTCCGCTACGACCATGTGGGTGCCAACGGCAACCCGTGGATCAAGACACCGGAGCTGGACAAGTTCGCGCAGGAAGCCGTCTGCTTCGACCGGCTCCACTCCGCCAGCTTCCCGACCATCCCCCAGCGCACCGACCTGATGACGGGGCGGTATGCCTTTCCCTATCGCAGTTGGGGCCCCCTCCAGGCCGAAGACACCGTCCTCGCCGAAGTCCTGAGCGAAGCCGGCTTTGCCACCCAGCTCATTGCCGACACCGTGCACCTGCTCAAGAACAACTTCTACAAGGGCTTCACCGGCTGGTATTTCAGCCGCGGCCAGGAAGGTGACATCCCGTTTACCCGGTTCAATTACCCGTTTCCTGATCTGGTGCCCGCGGACAAGTCCCGCATCGCCGGCCCGGCAGCAATGAGAATGCCGTATCCCAACCTCAACGCCTGGACCAACCGCGAGTGGACGTGGGAGGAAGACCGCTTCCCGGCGGTGACCGCCCGGCACGTCAGCAAGTGGCTGGAAGAGAACTACAAGCGGGAGGACTTCTTCCTGTGGGTGGACTTCTTCGATCCGCACGAGCCCTGGAATCCGCCCGAGTATCTGGTGGACCTGTACGACCCGGATTACCAGGGCACACCTATGCTCCATCCCAACTACGGCCACGCCTCCGCCTACACCGAGGCTGAGCTAAAGAACCTGGCGGCGCACTATGCCGCTGAGGCCACCCTGGTCAGCAAGTGGATTGGGCACGTCCTGCGCAAAATCGAGGACTTGCAGCTCGATAAAAACACTATCGTCGTCTTCACTACCGACCACGGCATGTACCTGGGCGAGCACGACCGGACGGGCAAGAGCAACATCAGCGAGGCCGACGAGCGTGGCCCCTGGCCCCTGTATGACGAGATAACGCACATTCCCTTCATGATCCGTGTGCCCGGCATCGCCGGCGGCCGGCGCAGCGATGCGCTTATCCAACCGCCGGACATAATGCCGACGTTGCTGGAGCTGCTGGAGGTGCCGATCCCGCCCAGCGTCCAGGGGCAGTCCTTCGCCGAGGTCGTCCACAGTCCGCAAGCCGCAGGAGGCCGCCGGTATGCCTTCAGCTCCATGCCGCTGCCAGACGAGGACCATGACATCTCGGGGCCAACCATCCGCGATGACGAGTGGACTCTGCACCTGCGCGCGGAACAAGACGGCGTTTCGGAGCTATATCATGTGCCCTCCGACCCCGCCCAGGAGAACAACGTCATTGCCGAGCGCCCCGAGGTGGCGAGCCGGCTGCACAGTGAATTCGTCAGCTTCCTGCGTCAGATAGATACCGACGAGGCGAAAGTCAAGATCGTGGAGAATTGGCTGTAGTCGTGAGTATCACCACCAGTTGAGAATCATGCGTCGCAGGAGGGTGCAATGAGCATCAGCATCGGTATGGTCGGTGTGGGCAGCTTTGGGAAGAGTTTCATTCCGCTGTTCAAGCAGCATCCTGATGTCAGCCGGATAGCCCTGTGTGACCTGAACGAAGAGCGTCTGGCCGAACGGGCGAAGGAGTTCGAGATAGCCGAGACCTACGCCAGCCTCGACGAGATCTGCAAGTCAGACCTCGACGCGCTGGCAATTATCACTCAGCACTGGCTGCACGGGCCGCAGACGATCCAGGCCCTGGAGGCGGGCAAGCATGTCTACAGCGCCGTTCCACCGCTGTGGATCTTCGGCAATAATACCGACGAGGCCCTGCAGCTTTGCGACAAGCTCGTGGCAACCGTCAGACGCACCGGGCAGCTCTATATGCTCGGCGAGACGACCTTTTTCCGCAAAGAGACGATGTTCTGCCGGCAGAAGGCTGCTGAAGGTGCCTTCGGCGAGTTTGTCTACGGCGAGGCCGAGTATCTACACGACCTCTCCCACGGGCTGTACGAAGTGATAAAACGCCGCTGGGGTGACCAGTTCGGGCCCGACAAGACCGGGAGCACGCCAATGTACTATCCCACCCACTCGGTATCCGCCCTGGTGTCGGTAATGGGCGCGCATATGACCGAGGTCTCCTGCCAGGGCTATACATATCCCAATGACGACTGGTGGCGGGAAGACACCATAAACGCCTGCCCGTTCTGCAACGAGACGGCGCTGTTCCGTATGAGCAACGGCGCCGCGGCGCGCGTCTCTGAGGTTCGGCGCGTGGGCCATCCCAACCGCGAGGGCCCCATACGCATCTACGGTACCGAAGGCTCGTTCGAGCGAGACCTGACGGGCCCGAAGTGGACAACCAAGGACGACTGGGAAGAGGTGGAGCTGGAGTCGGTGGCCGAGCCCTTGCCACGGGAGTTGGAGGAGCTGCCCACGGGTCACGGCGGCTCGCACGCTTACCTGGCCCACGAGTTTGTGGACGCCTGCAACACCGGCCGCCTGCCCCGCATCAACGTCTGGGAGGCAATGCGCTACCTGGTACCGGGGATAATGGCGCACGAGTCGGCGATGCGCGGCGGGGAGCTGCTCAAGATCCCCGACTGGGGCGACGCACCCGAGTAGCATCAAGTATGACCTCGAGCAGCCGAGAACGCGACTTTCACCAACCCTCCGGGCGCCCGACCTATTCCCCGCGCCTGTTCTCGGCATGCCGGGATGCTGCCAGCCGGTCGTGGGCTGCCTGGCACGCTACCGAAGGCCCCCTCGAGGTCATCCGCGTCCTGTCGCCAGAGGCCTGTCCCCAGTCAGAGGTTATCTGCCGCCCCGGCCTCAACTTCGAGCCGGCACTGATAGCCACGCCCGACGGAACGCTGTGGTGCGTCTGGGTCAGTCGCCACGAGGGCAAGTGGCAGTTGGTGGCGCGTGTGCGCGACGACCAGTGGGGCGAGCCGACCATCCTGCCCACGGATCAAGAGTTTGTGTTCCACGTGACCGGGTGCGCGGATGCTGCCGGGCATATCTGGCTGACCTACACTGCCTGGGACGAAGGCGCAACACCCGTAATCCACTGCCGGCACTTCTTCGATAGCCAGGGCTGGTCAGCGCCACTCACCTTCGCCGCACTAACCGGCCCGCAGATGCGGCCACGCCTGGCAGCCGGCAGCGATGGCAAGGTCTGGCTCGCTGCCGATGTCTACCACGACGGTTCCTGGCGGGTGGTCACCGCAAGCCTGTCGGCGAACTCGACTGAGCTCACTGATTTGACGGTGCTGCCCGGCACGCCCGCTGGTGATGACCTCTTCCCCACCCTCTGCGTGGATGCGAACGGCACAGCCTGGCTGGCGTGGCTAACCTGCACCGACGTCACCCGCGACGGCGTGGTTGGCCGCCAGACCGACCTCAACTGCGCCCGCTGGGACGGCTCGGGCTGGGCAACGCCGCCCGGAGGCGACGACTTGACGGTCACGCACCTGGACTGGGGCATGCTCCCGGTGAAGACCTACTGGGGCTACAACGGGCTGCGACGGCGGCCCCAACTGGCAGCGGACAGTGGTGGCATCTGGCTGCTGTGGGAGCGGCATCGCGACGAGCAAAGCGCCGCCCAACGCGTGGCCAACGGCCAATTCTGCGGGAAGTACCACGACGGCAGCGGTTGGTCGGATAGCTACCTCATCTGCGACGGCAACTCGTGCTTCACCGTAGACAGCAACAGTCGCCAGCCTGATGAGGCCCTCATTTTCGCCGCGAAGCGGCCACCGGCTCAGCGGCTCGTTGACATCGGCTTTTTCGAGCGCTCGCGTTCTCAGATAGCGCCTCTCAAGGAATACCCGCGCGAACTGTGGGCCGGCTGGGAGCCGGTTGACTTGCCGACGGACATCACCGGGCCACGTACCCCTTACCGGGTGACGTGCGGAGGCGAAGAGTTCGAGCTGATCTGGGGCGACCTGCACAACCACTCGTACTATTCGCCCGATGCCGAGGGCGAGCCGCTTGAGCTGCTCATGTGGGCGCGGGATCGGGGCGGGCTGGACTTCTGCTGCCTTCTCGACAACGACTACTACCCCGACATCGTGATGAGCCGCAGCGCGGTGGACTACCTCTACGCCGTCGCCCAGGCGCTGACCGACGAGCGCTTCGTCGCTTTCTGGGGCTACGAGTACACCTTCCACGAGCCTACGGGTGAGCGCTTCCCCAAGAACCACCGCGCCGTGGTCTACTACGACCGCGATCAGCCGATGGCCCGACGCTGCGACACGGACGGCAAAAGCCACGAGGCCTTCGTGCAGATCATGGGCGGCAGTGCCAGCCTCTGGCACGCCCACCACGAAGAATGGGAGCTGTTCGGCCATCCCCAGGAAGAGAATGTGGAGTGCTGCGCGGGTTGGCACGATTATATGCAGGTCAGCGACGTGGTGCAGCGCCACCTGAAGCAGGGCTTCCGCTTTGGCCTGACCGGAGCCTGTGACGGGCACCGTATCGTACCGGGGATGGGCGGCGCGCTCACTGGCCTGTTTGTCCGCGAGCGCACTCGCGCAGGCATCGTCGAAGCCCTGAAGCAGCGCCGCTGCTTTGCCACGACCGGCTGCCGGCTGCTGGTAGATTTCCGCGTGAACGGTCGGATGATGGGCAGCGAGCTGGAGTGCACCGGGCCTCCGCATCTGGAACTGAGCATCGTCAGCCCGCACGCAATTGCGCGGGTGACGGTGCTGCGCGACGAAGCCGTTATCGCGGAGCTGCGCCCCGACGCCCGCGAGTTGGAGTGGGAGCACGCAGACGAGGAAGCGGGCCCCGGTGAGCACTTCTACCGCGTGGAAGTGCGGCAACAGGGGGAAATCAAGACCTTTCCGCACAACATCGCGGCGGCCGCCGGCCCCCGCGCCTACACCAGCCCGATCTGGGTGAACATACTGGCTCGTTAGGGGCCGTCGGTAGGATAGGCGTCCCGCCTGTCTACACACCAGGAGTGATCTAGATGGCAGAGATGACGACGACCAATCGCGGCACGCCAGTAAAACACATGTGGGACTGCCCGCGGCCCGACCTGACCAGGCCCGCCGCCAGCTTCCCGATTTTGGCGAATGCTGAGCACCGGGAAATCTATCACGCTACCGAGGAGGCCGGCCGGTACAATCACCATCCGGCGCTTACCTGGCACGAGGCGCGCTTCGTGGCAATGTGGAGCGACCAGCCCGACGGCGAGGACGGCCCCGGTCAGCGCATCTACTGGTCCACCTCGCCCGACGCTGCGACCTGGACGCACTGGCAGGAGCTATTCCCTTCGCCAGTGCCGGTCCAAGAGAGAACGACTATAGGCATAGCGTTCACCGCAATCAAGTTCCTGGCAACCCAGGGCCGACTCTTCGCGATCGCCGGCCTACACAAGAACATCGGCTGGGAGAACATCGCGCGCACTGAGCGCCAGGAGCACCGCGACGCCGACCACCGCCACCGCGCGCGGCACGGCTACAGCCCGGTGGCCCGTGAAATCGGGCCGGACGGGGGGCTGGGGCCGATCTTCGCCCTTTGGGATAACCTGCCCGAGCCAGGCGAGCTGCAGGTTGAAGTGCTCCGGCCGGATGACCCGGCTATCGCTCAGACTGCGCGGGGTGTTGCCGAGGAGTATAGCCAGCCAGCGAACATGCCCCCGTGGAATTTCGACGACGCTCTGAATGAGCCAGGCAGCGTTGACCCCATCCACCCCTGCGAACCAACGGTCTACCCCACGCCCGACGGCAACCTGGTGATGCTGCTGCGCGACGATAGCTACAGCCATCGCCTGTATGTAAGCATCTCTACCGACGACGGCCAGACCTGGCCCGACGCGGTGCCCACTGACATCCCCGACTCGCCCAGCAAGTCAACCACGCTGGCCCTCGACGACGGCACGACCCTGCTAATCGGCAACCAGGTGGCGCCCGATTTCGACAACGCGGACGAGGCGAAACACTACAAGCGCAACCCGCTGACGGTAGCAGTCAGCCGCGATGGCTATCTGTTCACGGAGGTCTATGCGCTGCGCGCCGGTTCCCCTGCACCGCGCATCGAGGGCATTCCGGACTCCGAGCCGGGCTACGCCTACCCCACCGCGATTGTGCACGAAGACAAGCTGTACGTGATATACTCAGCTAGCAAGCGGGATATCTGGGTGAGCTGCGTAGCGCTATCCGAAATTGTGTCCCCATAGCCGTACTCGCGCCGAACACCGCAGAAGCCAACTACGCTTTGGGCGATCTTATTGACTGGCTGGATACTCGTGGCAAAGCACACGCAAGGGCGGTTGGTCTTCCTCGATACCGGGAAACCGCTCGCAACTCTCCAGGAAGTAGTTGTCGGAGCGGTCATCGCAGACGCTGGAGACCTCACCACTCATCGACGGGCCGGTGCCCTCCTCGCCCCAAAACTGGTGGATAATGCGCGGCGGCAGACAGATACTGTCACCCGACTCGAGGCGCACAGTCTCACCCGGAGCAACCTTGCGCCGTAGGCCACTCACGGAGACAGAGAACTCCTCATCGCTGGGCTGATTGTCAGGCCCAGCTTGCCAGAGAGCAATCAGAATATTGCCCCCACCCCGATTGACAATGTCCTCCATCTTGGATCTGTGGAAATGGAGCGGAGCACGTTGCCCTTCCGGATTGTAGATAATCTTCTCCGCATAGACCTTAGGGTAGTGCGGGTCATCATGGAGGCCATTACGCAGCGTGAAGAGAGTACGCCCGATGCAAGCGAAAGCCCCGCTACCAAAATCGGTGACATCCCAGCCAAGCATGCAATCGCGGATCTCATCAGCCTCCGATCCGGTTTTATCCCAGTCTTCCGGTGTCCACAAGGCAAACTCCGGCAGCGCAAAGCTCCTCCTATCGAAGAACTGGGCAGCTTCTTCAATTGCCCGGTTTATCTCAGAACGCTTCATGATTCTGCCTCCCAAACTGACAGGCTACCATAAGCTTATGTTGATGCTACCAGAGCCGCCGACTGCAGTCAAGCCCACCAGCCTACTGCAATGCTCTGCGAGGAGGGATGTAAAGATGAAACGGGAACAGTTACCCTCCGGGATTTCTACCTGCAGGAGTAAGCTGGTGGCGCTGATTCGGTCATTGGCGCAACGCAAAGACCGGGGGATTCGCAAGTCGAGCCAGCTCTGCGCAGGAAGACACCGCCCCGATGCCGAAAGTACGATGCCGGAGGCAAACCGATGGAGTCCGCCAGGCTGGTGACAATTCCGCTGCTCACTAGCCCTGCGTTGCTGGCAGTAGCGCCGGCTTACCTGGTACCGACTGAATGATTGAGTTCAGCCGCAAGTGCGCCCGAGCTATGCAGCAAGCATACGCCGCGACTTCTTGTCGGTAATCTGAGATGGGAGAAATCATTATGACTGACCTCGACCTGGCCCGCCGCAAGAACTTCTGCGCCAAACGGGAAAGCAGCTACGACCGCTCCGGGGATAACGCCGATCTCATCTCCTTCGATAGCGGCGAGACTAAGACCATCGCCGAGCTCGATGGCCCCGGCGCAATAAGCCACATCTGGTTCACCATCGCCTGCGAGGACGACCTGCACTACCTGCGTAAGCTGCTACTGCGGGTCTACTGGGACGGCGCCGAGCGCCCGGGCATTGAAAGCCCGGTGGGCGACTTCTTCAACGTCGGGCACAGCTTCAGCGCTACCCACTCCTGCGCCGCCTTCAGCACCAGCACCGCCGACCAACGCCTCGGCGGCCGCATGGCGATGAACTGCTGGCTGCCGATGCCCTTCCGCGAGCACGCCCGCGTGGAGATCGCCAACGAGTCTGAGGCTGATGTGCGATCGTTCTACTACTACGTGGACTACCGGCAGCAGAACGCGCTGGACGACGACATCTTCTACCTCCACGCCCAGTGGAAGCGGGAGAATCCTTGCGACGGCTGGACGGGGCCGGGCTCCATCTGGCACTCGCCAGCCTGGAGCAAGCGCCGGGCCGGCCCCGAGGGCAAAAACCTTGACGGCAAGGGCAACTACGTGGTGCTGGATGCCGAGGGCGAAGGCCACTTTGTCGGCTGCAACCTCTCCGTCTACAACCACTACCGCGGCTGGTGGGGTGAAGGCGATGATATGTTCTTCGTGGACGGCCAGCAATTCCCGCCCGACCTGCACGGTACGGGCACCGAAGACTACTTCGGCCACGCCTGGGGGATGCAGAACAATCAGGCCCTCTACCACGGCGTCAGCCTCTGGGCGCCGCACAATCCCAGCGCACCGGGTGATGCCGCTGACTGGGTTGGCTTCTGGACAATGTATCGCCTGCACCTGCTGGACCCGGTGCCGTTCACCAAGTCACTGGTGATGGGCATCGAGCATGGGCACGCCAACAACCGCAGCGACGACTGGTCCAGCGTGGCCTACTGGTATCAGAACACGCCCGAGCACAAACAGTACACTGCAACACGCCCGAGCACAAACAGTACACTGCAATGCCACCTGCCGACGAGCGCGCGGCGAACCAGGTCTGAAAACGCGGGGCGCTTTGGGGGAGGAATGGGCTACCGCAGGGCGAAGCGTACACTTAACGATCATTTCCACACAAATCAATCACCAACACAAGCGATAGTGGGGAGGCCATACCATGCGAACATGGTTACTACTGATTGCCACGATTCTGACTTTAGGAGGGCTGCCGGCAGCCGCCGACTTCCCGGTCCTCGACGGCGATCGCCAGGCGACGATTGTCTACAACCCGGCGGCAGCAGGATACGAAGCACAAGCTTATAAGGAACTGGCCGAATACCTCAAGAAGTCCACGGGGCGAGAATTCGCGACGGTAGCCGAGGACGACTTTTTACCCGCAACGGGCAAATTTCCCCTCTACGTGGGAAGCTGCCAGGTCACCCAGCAAGTGCTGGGGGAAGAGCTGGCCAAAATTGACCGCGACGGCTTTACGATCGTTATCGAGGACAGCCGCGCTTTTCTGGCCGGCCCCCGCGACTGGTCCACCTACTGGGCGGTCTGCCAGTTTCTGGAGGATTATGTCGGGGTACGCTGGCTGATTCCCGGCCCGCTCGGCGAAGACATTCTGCATCAGGAGCGGATTGTCATCAAACCGGTGCGGCGCACCGAGGCGCCGGTCATCCTCTCACGCCAGTGGAGCGGGGCGACGTATGCGCCCGGTGGGGGCCTGTGGTCG
>JALGTU010000115.1 GCA_029821195.1 Candidatus Zipacnadia bacterium | reverse complement strand
GCTTTGCGCTTGGCGGGATCATAGGCGCCAAGGAAGTCCTCATAGAAGTGGACAACCGGGTCTTCGCGGCCCGGCTTACGTGCGAAGTCGGCGGCAATCTGGTTCATATCGGCGCGGTTGAGCAGTTCGGCGATGTCATTGGCGATCCACTCAAGCGACCTGTCGAGGTCGGGGCCGGCGATCTGGTCAAAGACCTGCCGCAGGAAGGGATTGGTGCGCGGCACGTAGTGCTCGGCCTTGTAGCGGTCGAACTCGGCACCCGGCTGGCGGCGACGCAGCTCAAAACAGGAACTGAACAGCCCATAGGCCAGCGTCTGGGCATACATATCGGCGAACTGGTCGGCGTCGAGGTCATGAATGAGCGTCTCGCGGAAGGCCTGGTGCAGAGCATGGAGCGAGCCAAGCTCGCCCTCCTGCGAAAGTACCCGCTGCGCATTATCCCGCAATTGCTTCGCCTTGGCCGCCATATACCGGGCCAGTTCCTGGGCGGTGCCGACCGCAATCGGCTCAGCGGAGAAGAAGCCCTCCAGAAGCTCCTGTACCTGCACGACGCCCTCACTATCGCGCTTGACATCACTGCGATCCGGCGTCAAGCGGCCCAGGCGCTCCGCCCGGCACAGCTCACCTTCCCGATACCAGCGAAACTCCAGGTAGTCGGTGAAGATGAGGTTAGGCAAGGCGGCCAGGTAGCGCTTGAACTGATCGGAACGTTCGATCTGGTCGAGGTTCGTGCCGATGTCCTTGCATTCTATGTAGCCAAGGGGGGTATCCGCATGTCTGACGATGAAGTCGGGCGCGCCAACGTCGGTGATGTGCTTCGGCTCGTTAGTGGCGGTGATACCCTTGCTAACCTGCTCCAGCAGCGTCTTGAGCGCGGGGCGATGGGTATGTTCGGTGGCGTCGCCGAGGCGAAGGTGCTTGCGGAGTTCCTTGAGATACTCGGTGAAAGGCATAGCTGTCTATTCGCGACACTGTGGGCATTGTCCTGCCTGTGACAGAGCGAGAACCGGTGGCACGAACTACTCCGCGCGCCGACAGCGGTGATGTGCTTAGGCTCGTGAGTGACCTCAACATCAGCTCCGAGCGCATTAAGCAACGTCTCCAACGCGGCGCGGTTGCTCAGTCGCTCGCCAGAACATAGCGAACGGTCTGCATCATCAGACTGCGCATCACTTGTTCGCCGATGCGATCCAGAACGGCAAACTGGTTGATGATAGCTCGCCCCCGGCCGTAATCGCAAGCCGCGACAAGTGCCTCCTGCTTGGTGTTGTCGGTATAGGCGAGGTAGTGCCAGTGCTCGTCGGTCTCGGCGACTATGATCGGGTAGTACCCCACAACGCCGTCCACAAACTCAGTGCCATCTATGTTGGGAAATAGCCTATCATCGGCCAGGACGGGCGTCCCGTTGAATTGGCTGACGCGAAGTGCCATCTCGTAGGGCAGAATCGAAGAATCCCAGGTCTCCTTGCCGTTTTGCTGGAAGATCACTAGCCCGCCCCCGTCGTGCACGTATTTCTTTAGCCTCTCCGCATTGGCCTGGAGTTCGCCGGCTTCATCGTACTTAATGGCGTTCGTGAGCAGAATTATTACCTCGTACTGACTCAAGTCCGTCTCCGCCAGCTTGCCCCAGAGCTGCTCGCCGCCCATGCCGTGGTCCGCCAGGATTTGGGGAAAGCGGTGGGGGGTGTCTTTGCCGTACAGAGCGAACTTGACGCCGGGAAACGGCTTTACGGCTATTTCGGGCATCACTTGCTCAGCAATTCGTTGCGCCACCACGGTGAACTCGCTGCTGCCCCCGACCCGTTCGATCAGCACGACAAGCGGCGCGTCGTCGGGTACGGTGCAGCGCAGGCTGTGAGGTTCGGCGCCGCTCATCCGCGCGGAGGCGAGAGTCTGCGCGTAGCGGGGGTAGGCCTGGCAAAGCATCACGTCAAATGTGCCACCTTTGGCCGGCGTCACCGTGACCTGGAAGGAATCCCCTTCGGTTGCAGGCAGTTCGTAGGCCGCCACTGGATGCTGTACCGACAGCGCCGGCCCGGTAAGCTCTTCGCCCAGCGTGAGCGGCTGTGTAGCGATTACCCCGAATGATTCCCGGGCACTACGCGCCCCCAAGTAAAGCTGCATATCCTCGGCTGGTCGGCACAGAGTGACGGCCAGGTCCAGGTTGTCGTTGGGTACAGCCACGAAATCACGCTGATTGGCTTGATAAGCAGCCCTACCCGCGTATAGATAGAGATAACTCTGTTGGGCCTGCTGAAATATGCAGTAGCTGGTCTCTGCTTGCAGCGGGACCACAAATCGGGTGGGGGTGCCCCGCTTTGCACCGATAAGGACCTCCCCGATCTCCAACGGCGTAGGCTCCGGCGGATCTTTACGTGGCACCATCGGCTCAACGGCCGGAGGCGGAGTGAGTTGCAGCGGCGCCGCCTGCTTGAGTGCACGGAAGTTGAAGCTGGCCATGAACTGTGGCAGTTGCCACACGTTGATCAGTATCGAGTTCTGGGCATAGCGCGGTGCATAATCGGCCAAAGCGTCGGCCTGGGCCAACGCCTCGCCGAGTGCGGCGCGCAGCATGCGGGCAACCCGACGCTGCCCAGTGAAAGTATTTGCACTATCTATACCCCGCACCGCCCGGTGGTAGAACTCCGGGGCTCGCCCCAGCGGCGCCTGCATACGGCCCAGTTTATCCAATATCCCGTAGATTTTCTCGGCCATGTACTTATTGGTCGTCCGGGCAAACTCCGCCCCCTCCGGGCGAAGCTTTTCGAGTTCCTGCTGAAGGCCCTGGGCGTATTCCTGATCCGCCGTCAGCAGCACCATCGCCGCCACGTCCAGCCCGGACACATCAATTTGCAAGTCGTCCCCTGACTGCCTGGGCACGCTGAGCCGCAGGTCCTTGTCCAGGGTCATACTGTAGGCCGACCTGTCCTCCGTCCCGAACACCGTAACAGTGAACGTCGGCGCAAGCTCGCCGGTCGGCCACCGTTGCGACTTGGGGCGATGGTTGATCAGGAAAAGCAGCGTGTGATCGTGCCAATCAATCCGCCGTACATCAATCTGCTTGTTGTCGGCGACCGCGCCGCCGGGTACTTTGCCGGCCTCGACTATCAGCTCGGTCAGCGGCTCAACCTCCAGGCAGACGATACCCAGCTCAGACAGCTTGTGGTTGATTAAGTGACCTCCCGAGAAGTACATAAAACCGCGAATGCCGCAGGCCAGCCCGACGTAGGTCTGCAGCCGCATCTGGGCGGCCGTCGGGAATTGGTTGAAGAATCCGGCCTGGCCGGTGCCACGGAAGAGCGAATATCCCTTCGCCTGGGGACAAGTC
The DNA here is from genome assembly GCA_029821195.1 of Candidatus Zipacnadia bacterium. Taxonomy (GTDB): domain Bacteria; phylum Armatimonadota; class Zipacnadia; order Zipacnadales; family Zipacnadaceae; genus JALGTD01. Next base: position 5,724 of record JALGTU010000115.1, on the reverse strand, counting down.
CAATTGAACTGGCGGTCCATGTTCTTCATATTGTGATCTAAGTAATCGGCGTACCACCGGTACGTCCGGATGGGGGCGGGATAGGTGTAAGGCGCGCAGATATCTATGAAGGCGCTGGCCCTGCGCCGGTCGGCGTCATAGCCGATTATGTCCGCCACCGTCGGCAGGTGGGTCTCGCACTTGCGGATTCGCTCGACGTTGTCAAGCATAGCCGGGCTAACACCGCCATAATCATCCGCCAGGAACCACGCCAGAGCGGCGGGATGGTTTTTAAGGCTATTGATGTGCGCCTCGAGTTTCTCCCCCCGATAGTGCGGCCATTCCAGAGCCGCAGTGACCAGCATCAGACCATGTTCGGCGCATGCATCCAGGTGTTTGGGCTCACCCATCACTCCCGTCAGGTGGTACTTCTTGTACAGAGGAAACCGATCGGAGTACGCACCCCACGGTGCGAAGAGCAGAAACGGCTTGCCGTCCACGTAGAGCCGCTCATTCTTGAAGACAATGTGCTCGCCCCGACCGTCGGCGCGCAGGTGTGCCGTCTGCCTCACTAATTCCTCGTGGGTAACATAAGGGCTTTGCAGAGCGGCCAGAATCGGCTGGTGTTTCTCGACAAATCCATAGGCATCTCTTGCGGCCTGGGCAATCTGGCCCGGGTCCTGGTCCTGAATCTGACCGGCTACTATCCACAGCTCCTCGGAGTAGCTCTGCCCGGGCTGGTCCAGGAACGGCTCCTTCCAGCGCGCTACATACCACTGGCCTCTGGTAAACAGGCAGCGGGTGGGGTCAGTTTGGCCCGGGTGTAAGAAAGCTGTGAAATGCCCCGAGGGCTGATCCCAGTAGGCAAACCAGTAGCTGCTGGGATCGGAGCACATTCCGGACAACTTGGCACTCCCAAACTTCTCTATGCGCAGCGGGTCAGCGGGCTCGACAAGATGAGTGCCCCGCGGACCGGTTCCCTGAATGTAGAAGCTGGTTGGTGCCTTTTCCGGCGGGTGCTGTGCAGTGATATAGTAGCGCACACGCAGATAGGGCTTATCCGCGAAGATCGTTATCTGCTGCTTGACCGTATAGTATGCGGTCTGCGTATCCGCTACCCACCCCCAGTCAAAGTTGACCGTCAGGGTCGCCTCACTCTCGCCTGTTGCGACCTCATACTTGCGGTGCTTGTGAAAGCTGTTCTGAAACAACCAGCAGTTTTCGCCTTTGGGCGGTCGCGGGGCGTTGACCACCAGATTGGTAACGCCCTTCCAGTTGGATGGTACTACCTCCTGACCTGTGGGCTTGTAGATGACGCGATCCAGTGCCGTCTGCTTAACCTCAGCCCGCAGGACTGAATTCTCCAGCACATACACACCTTTCTCAGAGCCGATCTGGGGCACACCGTGTGCCCAGGCGGTCACTACCAACATCATCACAGCAGCCAATAGTACCCGTCGCATCGTTCTCGCTCCTCTCCGGCACATCTCAGTCTTCACCCTTAGGTAATCTCGCTCGTGTCGAGCCGGATTTGTCACGGCAGACCACCTCCTCGCGGAGACGCTCACTCCAGTTCGCGACAAAACCCTTGACACCTTCATCCCTCGTTCCCCGTCGTTGCCTGTCGCTGTCTGTTCTGGTGCTACGGTCACTCGCTTCTGGTCTTGTTGTTTCCGCTAGCCACGCTCTGTCTCCGTCTGCTGTGCAATGATCACGACAGGGAGAGCCCCGCTCTTCGTCAGCAGATGCTGTCTCCCAGGCGCACGTTTGCGAGTTGCCGGTACACCCCGCACAGCGCTCCCGTGGTGTTGCACCCAAGTCAGCGTCGGCTGACTCTGACCCCCCATCTCCAGCCCCCAGACCATATCCTGACCAAAAGTGCCTGCAGATTAGTTTTGCGACCCTACAAGCTCCTGAGCCGGTGGGCATTAACCACGCGGTGGGCCTGAATGCCAACGGCGAGCTTGTTGCCCTGGTCAGTGGCTGGTCCGAGGATAGAGACCATCCCACATTGCCGGCTCAGGTTTGCATCTCTGTGGACAACGGCATAACCTGGCAGCCGGCTACAATAACCAAGGTACCGGCCGATCCACCTTACACCTATCATCCTTACATTGAACTGTACGACCTGACCGCAGCCTCCTGGGAGTTCGACAACCTCGCCGATAGTGCGCAACACACCGAAGTACAAGAAGAGCTGATGGCCCAGTTATTCGGGTGGATGGAAGAGACCGAGGATCCGCTGCTGAACGGAGTACCGCCTTCTCCGATGCATCGGGAGACGATGAGGCAGCTACAAGAGGCTGCCGAGGCGTATTCTGTTACTCCCCCATCACCTTGATGATGACTCGCTTGCGGCACTGCCCGGCGAACTCCACATAGTAGATCTGCTCTAACAGCTGCTTCCAATGCTCGGCACTGTGCACATGGGCTAGGCGCAGCAGGGCGTCTTCGCAGTCCCCAAGCTGATTGAAGCAAAATAAAGGGTGGTAGCAGACAAACTTAAAGCACCAGTTATACGAGGCGCTTTCTTGCTCGCCACCTACTGCGCTCTCTGAACTGTCCAGGTGCAGCATGATACACCAGCTCCTGGTATGCGCCATCGCCTCCGACATCCATATGCCTTTGAGCCGGGCCAAGGCCTCCAGATTTTGCGGCCAGGTCATTATGCCAGTCTCAAACCAACTCAGGCTGTTGGCGCTGGCTGCCGATTTGCCTCTGGCTTTCTGCGTACGCACCACCAGATATAGGGCCAAACGCTCCGCATCGTTGGTGTCTTCGTAGGCCGCCAGATGAGGCTTGGCGACGACATAAAGATGCAGACCGTCGAGCTTGAGCTATCTTGCGTCCACCCCCGCGCCCTAGCGAAGCCCAGCACTTAGCCAGTGCAGAGAGCACGTCTTATGCCTTGACTTCCCTTTCCATAGATGCCCCCATGAATGATACCAGCTGTTATGCTAGTCCCAGGGCCCCGCGAGTACTTCTTACCTTGGCAGTTATCATTGTGCTGGAAGTAATTGCTGGTTTAACCGGCAAGCCGCTGCCACACTGCGTTAATCGCAAAGTCTATGCAGGCCAGTGATAGGCGTAACTACCTTGCACCGGCCTGAGTATTGACAGCGAGATAGGGAAGTGATAGAATATTAGATAATCCGAATACAGGAATACTACTATCAATGAGTAGCCTCATCGTTGCTGCTGAACTAGGCGAGGCTAAGACCAATGAGTCAGACATCAGAGGATAGAGCAATCAAGCGAATTTCGGTATGTGGCAAGGGCGGCAGCGGAAAGAGCACAATAGTAGCGCTGCTAGCTGAGGAGCTATCTGTCAGAGACTGGCGAGTGATAGTACTCGATTCCGACGAGTCAAATGCTTGCCTGCACTGGATGCTGGGCTTTGAGTATCCACCCCGTCCTCTGCTGGAACTGGTGGGCGGCAAGAAGAATGTCCAGCGACAGATGCAAAAGACCTTCTCGGACGGCAACACCTCGGATATGGCAGTCCTATCACAGCCCAAGCTTGCTGTTGGCGACCTGCCCGCCGACTATGTCGTGGAGAACGACGGGCGAGTCCTGGTGACTGTTGGCAAGATTCACCAGTCATTGGAGGGCTGCGCCTGCCCGATGGGCGTGTTGAGTCGTGAGTTCCTGAAGAAGCTGCAACTGGCCGACGATGAGGTGCTTGTCGTGGATATGGAAGCAGGGATAGAACACTTTGGTCGCGGCGTAGAGACAAGCATTGATGCGGTGGTGGCAGTGGTTGAACCATCACTGGAATCCTTGATGCTGGCAGAAAAAGTAGAACAATTAACCTCACAGGTAGGGGCGAACTTCGTGGGCGTAATTGTCAACAAAGTCCACTCAGTGGATATTGCATCCACCCTTGTCAATGAACTTCGCAGCCGTGGGCTGCCGGCCCTGGGCGCCATTCACTATCACGAAGAACTCTTCGCTGCATCTCTGGCAGGGCGTCGGATACAGCTGACTGGTGACGAGGTTCCTAATATTGTTGACAAATTGCTGGAACCGCGCGCCAGTGCCAGATAACATACCGGGGGGAAAACAACTTTAGAGGAGACGAGGGGCATGTGCCTGGCAGCAGTCTATTTACAACAGTCAGATGGTTCGGTTGCTGGTGAGCCGGCGTTTGATGATGTAGCGCTACTCGAGTGTAAACAGGGGGAGGTCATAATTACTCCCATGCTAGCAACGTCGCAAACCATACGCGGACAGATCCGCAGTGTAGATCTACTTGACAGCAGGGTGATCATCGAAACCGATGGCGAAGAGACCTCAGATAGTTAGCAAAGATGAATCCCGGATCAGATGATGGGGTGAGAGCTATCGCCGCCGAACAGACTGCTCCAGATTACGAGCAACTCGCACAGATTTTCAAAGCGCTGGGACATCCGACGAGACTCGGCATTCTAGCCAAAACGTTTAGTGGTAAGTTCTGTGTCACGGATCTGCAGGAGCATCTGGATCGTAGCCAGGCCAACGTCTCTCAGCACCTGGCGGTCTTGCGCGACCGTGGCCTTGCTATCCCCGAGCGTCAGGGCAACAAGGTCTGCTATCGTCTGGCTGATGAGCGCCTCGCCCGGATAATCGATTTGGCTGCGGATATTGCCGACGCCATCAAGTGATCTACTTCCTGTCATGGGGCAGCCGAAGCAGGGGTAGCACTCTATCGGAGGTCAATTACCAGGCGGTATGGTACCAATTCTACTCTTCGAGGTGATAGTATGGAAGTTCTGGTTGCTTTCAGCACCCACGACGGCGAGAACCTAGTAACAGATGATCATGCAGGCATGGCAAAGTATTTCGACGTCTACAGGTTCACCGACGACGGAGCAGAGTTCATCGAGCGCCGGGAGAATTCGAAGTATGGGGGCGATGAGAGCATGAAGCATGGCGACCCCCAGAAGGCGAAGAAGTCGCTGAGCGCACTCGAAGGCGTGGATGTGTGGGCCAATCCTCGTTTCGGCCCCAACCTGCCGCGGCTGTTGAAGAAACTGTTATGCGTGGTTGTAAGAGTAAAGACCATCGAGGAAGCCGTCGAGCTGCTAAGGGACAATCTGGACGCAGTGGCTGAGGAGTGTGCAAAGGGCGAGGCGAGAAAACACCTTGTCCTGCAGAGATAAACATTCCCGGAATGCTGCAACTTTTGGACTACCAAAAGCGGATTGACTGGGAGTGGCCGCAGGGACGTCTGCAGTATGCCGAGTTTGATAAGACTATTGACGATTGTCTCGATTATGCGCAGTGCGAAGAGGCCTGTCCTCAGAATCTGCCCGTACGTAAATTGCTGCAAGAGGCCAAAGACAGGCTAGGTCAGCCGGTGTAGAAAGTGCGGCGTGAGGTATAGTGAAGCCCACCACAAAGGAGCGGTAATCAAGCACAAATGAAGCGTTCACATCAGCCGAAGGTAGTACTTTTCACAGGCGCCAGTTGTCCCTGGTGCGCGGCGGTAAGACAGTATTTGCGACAAAAGCGCGTTCGATTCCAGGAAGTAGATGCGGCAAAAGATCCCAGAGCGCAGAAGGAGATGAAGCGCCGCCACATTCGGGGTGTACCAGTGTTGTTGATCGGGAGCCACGCAATAGTCGGGTTTGACAGGCCCAAGATTGATCACCTTTTGGGTCTCAAATAAATATGCGCTTGCTGTCAACCAGCATAATGCGAGTTGGTGTTGACAATTGCAGGTTCATGGTGTATAAAAGCTATATTAGCACTCAATGACGCCGA
>JALGTU010000114.1 GCA_029821195.1 Candidatus Zipacnadia bacterium | reverse complement strand
GCCGGCCAAACCCACCCTCTCCCCCGCTACGACCAGGACGAGCTGACGAGGGTGCTGTGAGCAGGACTGACCGCGCCACGCCCCGCGGTCTAACGCCTTCACGAATTCACCTGTGCCTGCCGCGTCAGTATCTTGAAGTCGTGCTCGCTCAAGTTGCGGGTCGGCGTCACGAACCAGCCCCAGTTTCTGTTGACATCCGAGTTGGCGAAGGCATCCAGTTGGGATCGAACCTCAGCTGTAATGGCAACTGGGTTATCCTCGTAGATAGCTTGGTGAGCGATATCGAATGTCCAGGGATAGGCTTCCGGATGCCGTTGCAGGTCAGGGAGGGGGTTATGCTGCGGAGCCGTTGTAACTTGGGCATGGGCAAATACGCCCAGGCCAGAGGCATAGAAGCATATCCAATCTCCCGGCTTGATGCTTCGCCGGAGCGGCGTCCGCTCGCCAAATCCCCACTTCCCTGCCGTTATGAGCTGCCCTACAGCATCCATCGGGGAGTCAAATTCCTTCCACTTGACCGGTGCAAGGTAGTATGCGGGTCCGGTTTCGTCGGGTTCCTGGATCTCTGCTAGGGGTACTTCGCCTTCGCGAAGGGAGACCGGCGGCTCGGGACGAGTTGATGCCTCTGCTTGAGCAACAAGGCTCGCCATTAGGTCAACGGTCGCATCAAGGCGAGGACCGGAAGGCAATAGGACGGCCACAACCGACTCGTGCGTGACGTCGTATGTTACGGCGAGCTCCGTCAAAGACAACAGAGAATCCACTGAAATCGTCCGGAGTTCCTGCAGCCTCTTCTCGGCGATAATGGCGTTGTGAAGCTGATTGAGGTCAGCATCGGGTCGGCCCACGACGTAGAGTCCAAGCCTTGGAGCGTCTTCAGCAATTGTCCCCTGGGAGACCAGTTCGTTAATGTAGTTGAGGAGAGTCGCGGTCCTTATGGCGTAGACATCAGTTGTCTTCACTTCAACGACGATGTGCTGGCCATGTGGGGAAACCCAGTGACCATCGAAGCCCACTTGGTTGCGCGTTCCAGCGTAGCGGCCATAGGTTACCGCAAAGCCTAGCATCTCTCCGAGACGATTGACGATGTCCTGCAGAGCACGGTTATACTACGGCCCTGAAGTGCGCAGACATGTCTCTGCGTAGTCACGCAGTATACCGATGTCTGTCACGCTTCTCTGGAGGTAGTCGCGGAGTCGTTCCCTCGACGTGTCGTCGCCTTCGCTGTCGTCAAGAGTACCCACAAGGTTGAGGAGACCTTCCAGAGGAATGCTAGTGGATTGGGCCATGCGCTCGTCCCTCCTTTGGGCGTGTGGCAGCTAGCCGCGAGTGTACCTCCATCCTAGACCACATCCAGCAGGGCGGCGGAGGCGCGGAAGCGCGTGGTGAGGACCTCTTTGACCTCCCCCGCGAAGCGGCGCAGCATCCCCAGTATCTGCTCGACATCCGCCCCAGCCGTCGCCAGGTCGAGTACGCGCGGGTACTCCATCACCAGTTCGTCGTCGCTCTTGCCCAGTACCGTGCTGACCTGCGTGAGCAGGTCAACCAGGTTGGTGAAGGCGTCGGTGCCGCTGTGGGACAGGGGGTCGCCCAGGATATCGGTCATATAGGCCTCGTCAGGCAACCCGGCGGCGAGCATCGCCAGGCGCCGCAGCAGGCAGGGAATGCAGCCCCCGCACTGGCGATTGTGCCGCCCCGTCATCCAGCACGAGACGGCCTTCTGGATGTCCAGGGGGCTGAGCGCGGGGCGGAGGACATCGCGGATCAGTTCGGCCTTGGTCTGGTACAGGAAGGGGTTCTGCACCCGGCAGCTCCAGCCGGCCTGTTCACAAAGGCTGTTGAACAGCTTGATGACGCCCGGGTCGGTGCTGCGAGTGGAGAGGCTGCCGACGCGGGCGCGGGTCAGGGGCAGGGCAGCAGTGAGCACGCCGTTCTCGGGGATGTAGACCTCTTCCAGCCCGGCGGTGGCGGCGGTGACAGCGCCCAGTGTCATAAACAGGAGCGAGCGCGCCCGGCGCGATTCTTCGCGATTATCCGGAGGGGGGAAGGGCAGGGCGGCTGGGGAGCTGGTATCGGGGGCGATGTGCAGCGCACTGGTCAGGTGGGTATCCGGCCAGCTTTCGGCCAGGAGGGCGGCGACATTATCCTGGGCCATGCGCACCGTGGGATTACCCGAGTAGTGCATGATGAAGTGGGAGCGGCGGCCGGTTTGCAGCAGCAGCACCGCGCCGGCCAGCGAATCCACTCCGCCCGACAGCAGTGCCACGCAGTCGGCGTCGTAGCCGGCCCCGGCATCCGCATCCCGCAACCGTGGCGGCTGCTCGTCGCGGCGCGGGCAAAAGGTGATGGTGAAGTTATCAGCCGTGAGCAGATGGACCAGGCGCGTGAGCGGGCGCGAGACAGACTGCCAGAAGTCGAGTTCGCGCACGACAAGGCGCAACTCAATGTCGCGGACCCATTGCTCATTGCGCCCGCGCGGGACGGCGATGTCGGCGAGGAAGATCCCGGTGGCGACGTCCACAAAATCACGCGCGAGCGGACTGAGGGCGGCCGGCAGGGACCGCTCGAGGTGGTCGAGAGTCAGGACAGCATTGCGCTGCGCTGACTCCCAGTCGAGCAGCCAGTCGGCCTGCGCCAGGGCATTGGCGCCTGCCAGATCGGCGTGTGCCCCGCCCCCAGTTTGTATGAGCCTGGCAGCCAATTCCTAATGCCCCCCGGCTAGCACCCCTAGTCCGGTGACAATTCCATACGCGATGACGGGCTCGAGCTTAGCGATCCGCTCGTGAAGCGGCAGGGCCACGGCTTCGTGCAGTTGGTCCTCGAAGGCGGCAAGGCTGACCTGCGTGGTGCTTTCCCGACAATAGTGGGCCACGTCGTCAAGCAAGCGCGAGCCGTGGCTGACGGTGGGGAAGGCCTCGGTGCCGATGAAGTCGCCGATATCACGAGCGACGAAGTAGCGGAAGAGATGATCAAAGTCGTGACCGAGGAAGTTCTCGCTGAGGCCCGCTAGATTCTGCTGGGCGGCGTACGATCCGAAGTTAGCCGCCGCTTCGGCGGCAGTGACGCTAAGCAGACCGCGCCCGGCGGCAGCAGCATCCATGACGGTGTTACTCAGCGCGTCGAGCGCCAACTCGCCGAAGCGCGAACTGAGCCGACCATCGGTGATGTGTTCCTGGGCATAATTGCGCACCGTGGCGGCTAACGCGATGACTGGCGGCCCGGTGGTGAGCAGCGAAATATCTTCCACCAGAGGCGGCAGACCGTGCTTAGCCACGTGGCAACTGCCCCACAGCAGGGCATTGAGACTGGGGACCACACTGGGGCCGTGCATTTCTTGCCGGGTCTCAGGACTGAGCGCGGCAACTATCCGGCCTACCACTTCGCCGGGTTGCGGATTGGGCTGCTTATAGAGTTCCCTCACCTGCTCCCATTCGGGCGTAGCAGGCGAGCGTTGAGAGGCAGAAGTTCCCATAGTCAACAATGATCCTGTAGTACCATTGCGCCCTGTAACTCTGATATTCCCCATGATCGCGATTCTTCCTTCCTGGCCACTTCGCGATACCGCCCGCAAATCTTCTCACTCGCTTCCTAGCCTCTTATCGGCTGCCCCACTGCCTGAACTTAACTATGGCGCAGCCTCTGCGCTAGTAGCTTGAGGGTATTCAACGTCACTCATTTGCATCAGGAGTGCAGTCTAGCAGCCGGATACCTGGCAGCGATTGGCACCCAGGATTGGCACTTGTCCAAGAGTTTTCCACAATACCTACCCGCTTTTCCACCGAGTTTTCCACAGGTGTGCACAAGGAATTGGGGAAATGTCCGTGGATTCCGGGGATACTTGGCGACAGATTAACTATGCCCTCGGAGGAGGGACGCGCACGCGCGTTGACCAATCATTGAGTCATCGAGCCGGGCTGCTGGGACTAGGCATGCCGCCTGCAAGTGGCTGGCAAGGGTCTTGTGCGCAGAACAGGGGAGTACGCACAGTTATGCGGGACCGGCGCGGATCATCCAATCTGATACAGAGAAGTTACAAGGAATTCACACTAAAGCCGGAAAGTAATAGTTTTTTCTCTTGAAATGAAGGGCAGCCTGTGCTATACTGGCACAATAGTAGGGCACAGATGTTTTTCCACAGCCGTGGATAACTATTGTGGAAATGGGAGGGGATATCAGAGCCGCACACCTTTGCACCACTACTTTCCAGTAGCATTCGCAGCCTATCTTCGCATCATTGCCTCGCAGCTTAGCACCTCGTCAGCAGTTACGGGGTGCACAATCGCCGAATCGAGCGGCCTCCTCTCACTTGCAACTCCACCCATTGTACTGTGCTTTGCCTTGCTGGGAGTCTGAAGAATTCACTTTGCGAACAGAAAAAAGGTGGCGGCATGCCCGAAATCATCTCCCCACCCGCACTCCATGAGCTCTGGCAGTCAGCCCTGCCCCAGTTGGCCGAAAGCGTGGGCCACGCTGCATGTGACAGCTTCCTGCGCAGTGCCCAGGTGATAGCATACGACGGTGAGACCCTCCTACTTGGTGTGGCCAACGAGTTCGCGCGCGATTGGCTGGCCGACCGACATCTCCCGGCGATCAGCGCCTGTCTGAGTGAGTTGGTGAAGAAGCCAGTGCAGGTGCAAATGCAGGTAGTGGAGCGCTCCGAGCCGCCACCGGCTCCCCAGAGTTCACTGATGCAGGTGCCCGAGCCCAGCCTCGCTACATTCGGGAGTACACCGCTGAATCGCAAATACGTCTTCGATAACTTTGTGGTCGCCGACTGCAATCGGTTTGCCCACGCGGCCGCGCAGCAAGTCTCCAAGTCCCCGGGCAAGAGCTACAATCCGCTGTTCATCCACAGCAAGGTCGGTCTGGGCAAGACGCATCTGCTCCAGGCTATCGGGCATAAGGTTGTCGAGCAGAATCCTGGTGCCCAAGTTGCGTACATCTCGGCGGAGAGCTTTGTCAACCAGGTAATCGCGGCGATACGCGATAATCGCACCGCCGAGTTCCGGCGTAAGTACCGCAACGTGGACGTCTGGCTGGTGGACGACATTCAGTTCATTGCCGCCATTGAGGGCCCCGCCTCGGAGGAGGAGTTCTTCCACACCTTTAACACCCTGTACGAAACTAACAAGCAAGTCGTGATCGCCAGTGATGCGCCGCCCCGGCATTTACAGATAATGAACGACCGGCTGCGGAGCCGTCTGGAGATGGGTATTGTAGCCGACTTGCGTTGTCCGGACGTGGAAACCCGCATCGCCATCCTGGACAAGAAGGCCCAGGCGGAGGGGCTAAGCCTGCCCCGGGAGATCCTTGCCTACGTCGCTGAGAAGATCGAGTCCAACATCCGCGTGCTGGAGGGCGCGCTGCTCAAGATCTGCGCCCATGTCTCCCTGGCCGACGAAGAGCTGACTCTGCCCGTGGTCGAGGAGATCATCGCCGACTACTCGGCTGCCTCCGCACCGCAACGCCGGCTGTCCCTTCAGTATATCGCCGAGTATATCGCCGACCAGAAGAACTGTAGCCTCGAGGATATGCTCGGCCCCAAGCGCAACCAGGAGATCGTCTGGCCGCGCCAGATCGCCATCTACCTGGCCCGCGAGAAGACCGATAGCTCCCTGGCCAAGATCGGAGAATTCTTCGGGGGGCGCGACCACAGCACCGTGCTGCATGCCTATAATAAGGTCAGCGAACTGCTCGAGACCGACGAGGTGGTGCTCTGGGAGATCAATGAGTATAAGAGAGCCATGGAGACGCAGTAGCCTATGTTAATAGCGCACCAGGAACCTGTTGACAACCTGCGGAAGATGAGGCATACTTAGTTGCATTGTGGATAGTGTGCATAACTGAGTAGGTTTTGCCCAGTGTTTTCGAGAACCTATCTACACAGACATTCCTTAAGCTACCGGGCTTTTTCAGCCTTTTCCACATAATCCACGGCCGTACTACTACTACTACTAGATAAGTATACATAATAACAGAGCCTTTAGGAGTAGAGGAATCCTGCATAACTCCAGAGAAAGCTTCGCCACTGCCAACATCAATTCGTATCACCTCACGCCTGCTTTGGGCAACGGTCGGTGTATTTGTCGCAAGGAGGAACGTCTATGCTTAACGCTAAGTGCTCGCAGGATGACCTTTACGAAGTCGTCCAGACAGTAGCCCGAGGGGTCTCGGGACGAAGTACGCAGCCTGTTCAGAACAACATCTACCTATCCTCACAGGGCGATAGCCTGCGCTTGGTAGCCACTGACTTGGAGTATGTCAGCATAGATGCTACCATCCCGGCGGCTGTCGCTGACGAGGGAGCAATAACGGTCCCAGCTCGCTACCTGACGGCGATTGCGAGTAGCCTGCCCGGGGGCGAGGTTAGCCTAGAGGCAAACGAGTCTGATACGATGGCTATTGCTTGTGGCAGCGCTAGCTATGATATCCGCGGCGTCTCGGCCGACGATTTCCAGATGCTGGCCGAGATAAGTGAGGCCGTGGAGTTCTCGCTTCCTCAGAGTGAGCTGCACGAGCTCCTACGGCAGACTGCCTTTGCTGCTTCCGACGATGAGACGCGTCCTATCCTCACGGGGGTCTTGTTCGCGGTTTCGGATTCGAAGCTGCAGTTGGTTGCTACTGATACATATCGCCTGGCGCTGCGTTCCAGTGACAGTGAGGTTAAGCACGAACAGCGGGCAATCGTCTCGGTGCGAGTGCTCAATGAGCTGCTGCGGATTCTGGACGGGGAATCGGACGATCCGGCGGAGATATCACTGGCGGGGACGCTGGTGCAGTTCAAGGTGGGTGCGATTACGATGGCGTCGCGGCTGATTGAGGGCGAGTTCCCCAACTACGAGAAGGTTATCCCGGACGAGGAGAATCTCGACAAGCGGATCACAGTGAGCACCGAGGAGCTGGACAGCGCGCTGCGCCGGGCCCTGATCGTGGCCCGAGAGGATGCGAATCGTGTAGTCTTGCGCACCACTGACAGCGGCCTGCAGATAACCGCCAATAGCCCCGACGTGGGGCACGTTGAGGAGGACATCCCGGCGAAGCTGGAGGGCGACCCGATCGAGACTGCGTTCAACGCTCAGTACATGCTGCAGATGCTCGACGCGGCGGGAAGCGACGAGGTCACGATTACCCTCTCCCGGCCGCTGGAGCCCGGGGTCATACGGCCTAGCGATCGTGATGACTATATCTACGTGGTTATGCCTATGCAGATAATGTAGTGGGCGGAAAGCAGCGGTAGCGGCGGCGGCGCCCACAACTTGGACAGACCCACCAGCGGTTGCAGTCAGTCAACGCAAGCCCCGGACCGATACGGACCGGGGCTGCATTTTTCCAGAAAACTCGCTTTGAAGTGAGTTGTCCCGCTTGTACATCTGTGAGCTTACCCTGCAAAACTTTCGCTGTTACAGCCGCCTAACCCTCGAGTTGCCGGCAGGCCTGAACGTCTTCGTGGGCCCGAATACGTCGGGTAAGACCAGCCTGCTGGAGGCGGTACTGCTGCTGGCCACGACTAAGTCGCCCCGCACCAACCGCGATCACGAGGTCGTTCGCTGGGGCAGCTGCTGGGCGCGGATCGTCGGCCAATTTGGATCCAGCGGCGGCGCATCGCCAAACATAGCCGTGACACTCAAGGGACAGGGTCAGGTGGCTGAGGGCGGCGAGGCGGTGCCTTCGTATCTGACTGGACCGAAGCACGTCGAAATTGACCGCCGTGCTTGCGACTCGGCGCTCCAAGTCGTGGGCCAGGCGCCGGCAGTCTTCTTTTCACCGGATGATCTCCAGCTCATCAAGGGCGCACCGGGCGTGCGGCGGCGCTTTCTCAATATGGCGATAGGGCAGATATCCCCCCGCTACCTCGATGACCTGCGGCGTTACCGCCGCGCGCTGGCTCAGCGCAACGAGTTGCTCAAGCAGGTGGCGCGTGGTGAAGCTGACGGGCCAACGCTGGCGCCGTGGACCGGTCAACTGGTGGAGGCCGGAGTCCGTATCAGCGCGGACCGCGAACGCTTTTTGGCGCAGCTCAGCCCGGTAGCGGCGGACATGCACGGGGCGCTGACCGGGGGTACTGAGCGACTCCAGACCCGTTACGAGAGTGTGCTGGCTGGCGGGGGTGACGACGAGGAGCGGGAGACAGCTTTTCGCGAGCAGCTCGAAAAGCAGTGGCCCCGCGAGGCACTGCTTGGGGCCACACAGGTCGGGCCACACCGCGACGAAGTAGTTGTGACTGTAGATAGCCGACGTCTGCGGCGGTTCGGCTCCCAGGGCCAGCAGCGCACCGCGGCCCTGGCGCTCAAGCTGGCGGAAGCACAGGTTATCGGGCGGCGCCGCGGTGAGATGCCCGTGCTCCTACTCGATGACTGCCTGTCGGAACTGGACCCGGCCCGAGCGGCGGGGCTGCTGGAATTGCTGGCGGGCTTCGATCAGGTGCTGGTGACCAGTGCGACGGCGACTGAGGCCCTGCGCCGGTGCAATTGGACGGCTTGGCACGAGCTGGCCGAAGGGATAGTCAGGCAGAAGCGGGGAGTGTCTGGCACTGATGAGTAAGAAGCGCAGCGCGCGGATAAGTGGCCTGGGCCAGGTGCTGAGCGACTACCTGGCCGATCACGGGTTGCTGGCCAAGAGCCGCGAAATGCTGGCCGCTTTCGTCTGGGCGGAGGTGGTGGGGCCGTGGTATGCCCAGCACACGAGGGTGACGCGGGTTAGAGACGGCGTAGTGATGGTGCACTGCGACTCGGCGCCGCGGGCGCAGCAATTGCAGCTTGACTCTCAGATCATTCTGCAGAAGCTGAACCAGCGGCTGGGCGGCGAGTTCATCGGGGAAATCCGTGCGAGCAGTGGCCGGGTCGGCCGTGCGCAGCCGGACCCGGCACTGTGGGAAGAAGCGGGCGAAGAGCTGCCCGATGCTGCCGAACTGGCCCGGCTTGAGCTTTCCGAGGAGGAATCCCAGATCATAGCGGGACTGTCGCAGAACCTCGGCGATGAAGAGTTGAGCCGACGCTTTACTGCTGCGCTAGAGAACTTCTGCCGGCTGCAGCAGTGGCGGCGAGAGCAGGGCTACCAGCCCTGTGCCCAGTGTGGGCGGCTGGTCGCAGCGGGCCGCCGGTGCGTAGTCTGCTTTCCGGGACGTTTGCCGCAGCAGGGCAGGGCGGATTTCGACGAAGAGGCCGACAACTGGGGGGGATAAGTACGATGGCCAAGCGCTACGAAGGACCAATTGAACAGGTGGACGACTACCGGTGGCGACTGCCCCGGATGGCGAGCGCGGGTATGCACACCGACGGGATAGTCTACGCCGACCAGGTGCTCTTCGAGGACCTGAAGAATGACGCGGCGCTGTGGCAGGTCGCCAACGTCGCGTGCATGCCCGGAATCGTCGGGCCCTCGATGGCGATGCCCGACTGCCATTACGGGTACGGCTTTCCCATCGGCGGCGTGGCCGCCTTTGATGCCGCCGAGGGCGTCATCTCCCCCGGAGGGGTGGGCTACGACATCAACTGCGGGGTCCGCTTGCTGCGCACCAACCTGGAGCTGGCCGACCTCGGTGGTCGTCTGGCCCAGCTTGTTGACCGCATATTCACCACCGTCCCGGCGGGCGTCGGCGAGAAGGGTAAGATCAAGATGAAAGGGCGTGAGTTGGAAGAGGTATTCGTCCAAGGCGCCCAGGCAGTGGTTAGATGGGGTTTGGGGCGGCCCGAGGACATCGAGGCGACCGAAGAGCGCGGTAGCCTGCCCGGCGCCGACCCCGCCGGCCTCAGCGACCGCGCAGTGAAGCGCGCCCAGCCGCAGCTCGCCACGCTGGGCAGCGGTAACCACTTTATTGAGATTCAGATCGTTGACGAGGTTTATGACCCCGAGGTCGCTGGCGTCTTTGGCCTCGGAGCTCCTGGCCAGGTAACGGTGATGATCCACACCGGCTCGCGCGGCTTCGGCCACCAGGTCTGCGACGATGCGCTGGATGTGATGCAGGCCGCGGTGCGCAAGTACAATATCGAGCTACCCGACCGGCAACTGGCCTGCGCGCCGGTTGACTCACCCGAAGGGCGGCGCTACTACGGGCACATGGCCTGCGCGGCTAACTACGCCTGGGCCAATCGGCAGGCCATCACCGACTCGGTGCGGGAGGCCTTCAGTAAGGCCTTGGGTCAGGGGGACGAGAAGCTGGGCCTGGAGCTGGTGTGGGACGTGGCCCACAATATCGCCAAATTTGAAGAGCACCCGGTCAACGGGCAGAGCAAGCGGCTGTGCGTGCACCGCAAGGGGGCTACGCGCGCCTTCGGGCCCGGCCATCCCAGCTTGCCTGCGAAGCTGGTACCGGGCGATATGGGCACGGCCTCCTATCTGCTGGTCGGCACAGAGGCGGCTATGGCGCAGACCTGGGGTTCGACCTGTCACGGTGCGGGGCGGCAGATGTCGCGGACGGCGGCGCGCAAGCGCAAGCACGGCAACGAGGTTATCCGCGAGCTGGAGGCGCAGGACATCATGATCCGCGCGGCGGGGAAGAAGACGGTCGCCGAGGAGATGCCCGAAGCGTACAAGGATGTAGACCGGGTGGTAGAGGTTTGCCACCAGGCGGGGCTCTCCCACAAAGTCGCCCGGCTTGTGCCGATAGCGGTGATGAAGGGGTAGGTGGGCCTCGTCCATTTGCCGTGCCCCTACTGGTCCACAATTATTGGTCAAGGAGGCGAGAGCAGTGAACAGACTGCAGGCAAGCGTGATGGTTGGATTGGTCCTGGCGTTGACGTGCGCGGCGATGGCTGAAGAGACGGAGAAGACGTCGGTGCGAGTCATTGACGTGGCGGTGTTCAAGCACGGGTACGGGTTCGTGATGGCCGAAGGCCAGGGCCAGCCCAGCGCAGGCTGGGTGACTTTTGACAAGGTCCCGCAGGCCAGTCTGGGCACGCTGTGGCTGTACAGTCCCGACGACGGGGTGACCGTGGATCGCTCGGTGGCGGAGGTGAGAGATCTTGAGGTGGCGGAGGAGGTGGCCAGCCTGGATGATCTGATACGGGCGAATCTGGGCAGGAAAGTCAAGATCTATGGGCCGAAAGAGATGAGTTGGGGTGGAGTGCTGGCTGATCCACTGGCGGCTGAGGGTCGCCCCGCGCGAGGCGGCGATGACGACACGATTTGGGCGGCGGTGCCCCCGCGCGAACATCCCGGCCGCAAGCAAATCTCGCATGTGCTACTGAAGTCCAACGGCGAGTACGTGTATATCCCCAAGGGGATGGTGCAGCGGGTAGTGTTCGACGAACAGCCAGCACGGACTGTCACCGTCACCCGCCCGCAGCAGGTGCTCTCCGC
>JALGTU010000113.1 GCA_029821195.1 Candidatus Zipacnadia bacterium | reverse complement strand
AGCCCTGACGGCGCGGCTCTCGAAGCTCAGCACGAATTGCCCGTCACCGCCCGCAAGCTCCACTGTGTCTGGTACGGCGTTCCCAGGAGCACCCGCTGGGGCACCGCGTATTGCGCGGTTTCCGACGGCGCGCGAATAATGAGTATTCTGGACAAGGGCGTGCTCCCGCTCGCCGTGCACATGGCGGTCTTCAAGAAGGATGACCTGGAGATAGACCTCAATAAGCGCCTTGATGCAGCCCGCAACCGCTTTACTTACAATCCTGTTGGCTTCGCAGTGGACGAGTACAGCTCTTACCGTGGTAATCAGGCGGAAGTCGAGGGCACTGCGCTGGTGCGTATCCGCCAGGAGTACCCCGACGCCAAGTTATACATCTGGGTAGTTGGCTCGCACCCCGGTTATATGGAGGCAATGCGCCGCGCCGCCGATTTGATAATGGAAGAGGTCTATCTGAACCGCCTCGGCCACAACTTTGAGAGCTTCGACAAGCGTATCGCTACCTTCTACGACCACGGCCTGGCGCATAAGACCGTCTTCGGCATCGCCACCGACAAGGGCGAGACCGCCGAGGGGGTCGAGAAGCAGCTCCGTTACATTCGCACGCACTTCCCCGAGCTTCCCGGCCTGGCAGTGTACAAGGCCTACAGCGATTCCGCCGCCCTCGTCCAGCCCACCGACGAGCTGTTCTACCGGTATTTCGTCGCACCAGTCATCTACTGCAAGCCCCACGGCAGCTATGAGAACTGCATCCAGGTCAAGAATCGCGGCGGGTTGACCGCGCACAATGTCCGCGTCGAGCTGGTGCCGAAGGCAGGCGGCGCTGCCGTCGGCGCAGTGGACTTCCCCGAGATATATCCCGGCGAAACCCACCAGGTCAACTGGCCCCAGGTCATACCCGACCTCAAGCCGGAGATTTACGTATCGCGGCTTACGGTCCCCGAGGGCAGCACGGTACTTAACGAGCAGCCGCCGGAGCTGTTCTACCCCGAGATAGCTCCGCTGTTGCCCACCGCCGACGCCTGGGTTAATCCCGCTGAGCCGGAGGGGAACTTCGGCACAGGCAGTAGCCTGAGCGTCTATTCGGGGAAAAACCCCTCGCGTGCTTACCTGACCTTCGACCTGCACGCAGTGGGGGCTGTGCAGCAAGTCAAGCGGGCGACTCTGCGCTTGTGGCGCACCACACGGCTATTCGGCGCAGTGGAGATATTCACGCTCCCGCCGGCGCAGAGCTGGGACCCCGCTGTGTTAGCCGAGGATGCCATAAACTACCTGAATGCGCCCGGTACGCGCGACGAGGGCAAGCAATTGGCTGACGAGGCTAATATGCTGGCGCGCACAGGTTTATCCTGGCCGCAGGACGTGGACGCTACCGAGCTGGTGACTGGCCTGCTCACTGATCCTGCGGCGCCGCGCTGGCTGACCTTTGTCATCCAAGCCTATCCGGAGTCCCAGAAACGCGTGGGCTACAACATATTCTCACGCGAGGAGGAAGAAGACACGCACCGGCCGACGCTGACGGTCGAGTACCTGCCGGCTGAGTAGCGTGACTACTTGCAGGGATTGATCGGAGTTATTTGGTACGGCACCGTTTGGCGGGGCCTAGGTACTACGCGGGCCGGCCTCGCACGCTCGACGCGGCCCCTCCAACAAGTCAGTACAGCATACACAACAGCGTTCTCGGAGGGGCCTGTCGCAGGAAGCTTGGCAACGCCAAGCTTTCAAGGCTGACCCGGAAGCAAGTCAGGCCGTTCCCCCCTCTCCCGCAGGGAGAGGAGTCGGGGGTGAAGCCGCCGTCATCCTGTCCTCAGCATCTGCCAACTCTTAGCACTCAACTTTATGAAGCTATTTATAGCTATCGGGTCTAAAACCTATACACATATCAACAGTTTCCACGGAGTTTTCCACAATGAATGATGACATCAACAAGTACACCGGCATCTGGCCGACACTGATCACGCCGATGCACGACGATGGCACCATTGACTGGCCCGCCTATCGCGAGTTTCTAGAATGGCAGATTGCAGCGGGCGTAGGCGGCTTGTTTGCCAACTGCCTCTCCAGCGAGATGTGGGACTTGACCAACGAAGAGCGCCTGGAGTTGGCGCAGGTGGCGGTACAGGTCTCGGCGGGGCGGGTACCGGTGGCGGCTTCGGGCAGTTTTGGCGAGGACATTTCCGAGCACATCGCCTTTTCCCGGCAGATGGCCGACCGGGGCGTGGACGCGGTGATTATGCTCCTGCCCGGTTTCTGCCGCACCGACGACGAACTCGAGGCGTACTACCTGTGCATGGCTGAGGAGGTTCCGTGTGACCTGGGTCTGTACGAGTGCCCGGTACCGGAGCGGCGGCTGTTGAGCACTGAGCTCGTCGGCCGCCTGGCAGCGACGGGCCGCTACCATCCCTTTAAGGAGAACTCTGGCGACCCGGACACTACCCACGCCAAACTCCACGCCACGTCGGGCACTGCGCTGGCCGTTCTCCCGGCCGCCATCCCCTCGCTGCTGGAGTCTGTGGCGATGGGTGCGCGGGGCGCGATGGCGATCCCGCCCAATGTTATGCCCCGGCTGCACGTGCTGATGCTTGCAAGGGCGGAGGCTGGCGAGGACGTAACGGCGGCGCACCGGATTGCCTGCCTGCTCAATGCCGTCATCAACCTGGCTCATCCCCGCTCGACCAAGTTGATGCTAAGTCTACAGGGGCTGACGATGGGCGAGGCTTCGCGCCAGCTGCCCGACCCTCTGAGCGCCTTTCACCGCAAGATGATCACCGAGTCCTTCGCCCTGCTGCGGGACCTGGCCGGGGAGGCGGTCGCTCGACTTGAGGAGCGCCTTGCTCAGTAGTGCTCTACCTCTATCTGCCACGCCTCAGAACCGCCACTCCGCTGATAGCGCCGCAACGGGGTTTGGCTTTAGCTTATTCGTAGGCCCCTCCCCGGGCTCGACCCTCTCCTTGTGAAAAAGCCTTTTCAACGCGTCGTTTACCTCTGCGTAGCCTCCCGTATAGGTAAACGCAGCCGCGCACCGCTCATTTTCATAGATGAGGCCCAGTGACAGCGCCAACATCCGCACACGGCCATTGGGGATGTGGCCCTCCGAGTGGGTCTGGGGATCTTGCCCGAGGCCCCGCGAACTCCTTATCCGCCAGTTGCCCGCAATCTTGCTGGAGTGAACACTGGCCGCGGACATCCAGCCCCAATTCCCCGACAACGGGCGCTGGCACCCGTAGCGCAAGGAGACAGTGGACACATCTGCGTCCGCACGCAGGACGTAGACGTCCGCCATCAAACCAGGCAGAACGCCCCGGTAGCCTTGATCGAAGGTCCGGAAACTACTATCGCGCCAGTCCAATTGAAGCTGCTCAATCCGGGCGTCTTGGGTCGCCCGCCAGCCAATCCCGACCAAGCAACCCTCGGTGTGTAACTCGGTATCACCGCGAGCAGTCAGCCCCAGCAGGATTCTGCCCGCACTATCGCTACGGGAGTCGTGCCAGGTTATGAAAAGTGTTTCGCTGCCCTGATGACGGGCCAGGTAGGCCTCGGTACGTTCGGAGCTGGTCTGCATGGGCGCCAGATATTGGCCGGTGTCCGTGGTGACGTGCAGTGTCTGCGTCGGTTCCGACCAATCGTGCTGGATACCCGCTTCCCATTCCGGCGTAACCCGCGCCAGCCCCAGGGCATAGCTCCGGTCATCGGAGCGCAGCGTAGGCCACTGAGTCGTCCCGGCGGGCAGGCCCAGGATGTCGGCGACACCCTTCCCCTGCGCGGCAGCGCTGAGTTTTCCCCAGCCATAGGCTCCGCCGACTCGCCACCCCGAGCCTGCAGCATAGGCCAGAGCACTGGTGTACCGTTTACCGCACGACTGGAACGTGTACTCTTTCTCTTCGAAATCGTACCAGATATGGTCGTTGGTAGTCTGGCGTTGCAGCCCCAGAGTCCAGCCTGATTCCTGCTCCGTCCTTCCCAGGGGCGAGATGTACTGTTCCCGCCGGACGTCACTGTGCCATCTGCCCAGCGTTATACCACCCCGGCGCAGGACTAGCGGGGTCTGGGAGCAATAATCGAGCCGGACCAGAGCGTGGTCCGTTTCGGGAAGACCGGTGGGCCGGCGCACCTGAGGCCGCCCGGTTATCTGGCCGGGCACGTCGCCGCCGCCACCAGCCAGCGCGGCGCTATCTGCCTGGAAGAACAGGTCGTAGGGGCTGACAGCCGCGGCTGGATGCTGCATCTGGGTGAGCAGCCCAGTACCTAGCAGCACCAGCAGTAAAGCGTGGGCTCCTGACAACAAGAAGTGGCGAGAGGAGCCCGGGCACTTGCTCCCCTCGCCATCACTGTACACCGTTAGCCACCACCTCGTACTATGGCAGCCACGGCGCATCGCCTATACAAAAGTCCCCATAGCAGATGGACATCCTGTCGTAATCACCGGCCATGAGGTTCTCGATAGCATCAGGATCGGGGAGTAGGCCGGAGAAGGTCCTGTCCGGCAGACTGTCCATGTCGGGGGCGAACTCTCCGGAGCCAGGCGGGTTCTCCAGCAGTGGGGGCAACAGATTGCGGAAGCTGGTGGGTGGGTTGTCCCACAACTCGCGCAGATTGAAGGGAATCTGGGCAGTACCATCAGCCGGCCACGTGCCATACTGGACCGTAACGTTGACCTGGCCTGCCAGCAATCCTGAGGCGGCTGCTAGGGAGTCATCAAGGGCCTGAGGATCATCACCGTCCAGCGCTTGATTCACCACCTCGTTGGGGTCCCCTACTTGCCGGTCCGCAATCGCCTGGCGTAGCCGAGTAACAGCGTCCCGCAAGCAGGCCCCCGCCTGAGTCCATGGCGCACCATCAATATTTCCGAACGGAGCGGGCGGCGCGTATTCAGCGACGGTTAGAATACCGTCACTGTTGGCATCACGTTGGTCGAGGTTCAGGTCCCAGTTGTACGAGCCGTAGTTGGGGTCTACTGAAGATACCATCAAGGCCCCACAGCGCATCAACTGAAGAGCCGCCACCAAACAATGAAAATCGGCAGCATAGAGATTGTGCGTCCCGCCGTCCAACTCCAGGGACAACAGCAGTTCGTCAGCACCTGCGAGGTCAGCGATAGCGCCCAGACGCTCGACAGCGTCTTGCAGTGCCGGCAACAGGTGTTGCTTCACCGCCGCTCGCCATTGCTGCAGATCGCTAACCGGGGGCGGACCGTCATCCATCGGCTGCACTCCGCCAGCCCCCCCACGCATCTGAGGCAGGCCCTTCAGACTTGCGGTCTTCAGCGCGTCGTTGACGAAACTGCTGGGGCTTAGTTCATCCCCGAAGGCCATTGCCGCGGTTGCCTGGGTGTCAAGTCCCTCAAATGGGTCATATCCCAGGTAATAGGCACCGTTGTGACCAGCAACTGCCAGAATAGCCAACACCAGCCCCACCTGGCATGCCGTGTCATTGGGGTTGGCCTGCGCACGCGCCACCCACAGCGCCAATTCAGCTCGGAGGGCCGCAGTGTCCTCAGGAGGCCCACTATCCTGCAATGCCTCCAGCGCATCCTGGCACGTTTGACCTGCGGCGGCCGGATTCGTTGCATCAGGCGTCGCCATGGCGTCGCTAAGATTGATCAGCCGTGGATCAACACCGTCTCCACCTCCGCCACATCCTACCAGGGCCAGAAACAAAGCCGCACCAACTACCACCGTTGCAATTCGTCTTCCCATCTTGCTCCCTCCTTGGATTTCGTGAGGCTCTTGTGACGCGTATATTATATCATATTGCCAGGGATAAGGGAACAGCGTTTCCTCAGGAAGTAGCAACGTTTTGCAGTGGGCCGGCCCCGGCGCGCAAAGCAATACTCAGCCCAAAGTATATCAACAACGCAAGCAAGATCCTCCGGCGTACTATCCAGAATGGCAAGGCCAGCGCCTGCTCCCCTCGCCATCAGCGTTTGTTGCCATTACACAGTCTCTCCTACCACCACACCCCCCACGGCTCATCGGTTATCTCAAGCGACCCGTACGTCAAGACCGTCCTGTCGTAATCTTCGTCTACGAGGTCTCTGACCGCGTCGGGATCCGGGAAGACACCCGACAGGGTCTTGTCGGGGATGTCGTCCCACTTGGCGTCAGTCGTGGTGCGGTGATTCCACTCCCCCGCAACCACCTGCCCGGTGACCGGCGTCACCGTCAAGGCCGTGACAGTGCCCGTGAACTGCGACCAGTCCCAGTTGAAGTCGAGGTCAGCCTCGGGGCGCCCGAGACGACTATCGGCCGGGATGTGCAGATGATGCGGGGCACCAGAGATAACAATGGGCAGCTCTTCGAATCCCCACTGCCAGGATTCATAGTAGACCTGCTCCAGGTCCGAATTCACACGGCTCAACTGGAACTCGAAGACCCCGTCCTGGGTGAGTGCGGGGGACGGCTCCTCAGCCTCCAACTCATAGTAGCCATAACTCAGGCCGATATACAATTGGGGGGCCAGACCTCGGAAGCTGGCGGGCGGGTTGTGCCACAATTCGATTAGATTGAAGGGAACCTGCATGGTGCCCTCGTCAATCCACTGTCCGTTCTCCCAGTCAGCATTGGCATATTCGACGGTGACGTTGACCTGGCCGCTGAGTACTGCCAGGCCATCACTCATGTAGTCGCGGATCTCACTCGGAGTGTCCGTAGCTTCGGCCAGCGCCCGCATTACGCATTCGTCTGGATCAGCGGATTGTCGCTTATCCAGCGCATCAATCAGCCGGCTGACACCATCCTGCAGGCACGTTCCGGCCTGGCTCCATGCTGTCCCGTCAATATCGCCGAACGGAGCCGGGGGGGCATATTCAGCCAGCGTGAGAATGCCGTCCTGATTCGTGTCCCGCTGATTCATATCCAGGTCCCAAACGTACGACCCATAGTCGGGGTCAACTGCAGAGACCATCAGCAGCCCGCTGCGGATCAATTGCAGTCCGGCCGCTATACACTGGCAGTCGGCGGCATAAACGTTATAAGTCTCACCGTCATCGTCATCGGTGTAGGACAACAGCAGGAGACTGGGTGCAGCCTGGTCACCAATAGCCGCCATTCGTTCCTGAGCATTCGCGATTGCGGGCAGCATATCCGTGCGTACCGCCTCGCGCCAGTCCTGCAGCTCTCCGACTGAAGGAGTTTCGTCCTCACTCATCGGCCGGACCGGGCTCGTACCGCCCCGGATGCGCGGCACGCCCGTCAGATGCGCGATAGCCAGCGCATCGCCCATAAAATTGGCCGGGGCGAGGTCCGCGCTGAAGGCCATACCGGTGACACTTTGCAGATCCAATTCCTCAAAGAGATCATAGCCCAGGTAGGTCACACCGTGGTCACCAGCGGTTGCCAAAATCACCATGGCCAGTCCCAACTGCGCGGCGGCGTCGTTGGGATCATCCCAGGCGGCGTCAGCCCACTGGTTAAGCTGCTGCTGAAGCTCGCCGGCATCTGAGGGGACGTTGTCTTCGTCCTCCCAATCCAGCAAAGCGTCCACGTTGGCCTGACTTCCGGCGACCGGGTTGGTCGCATTGGGGATAGCCATGGCCTCTTCGAGTGTATAATCGCCGACGTGTTCCTCGACAGTAACCTGGCAGGTGCCCTGCTAGCCCGATACCGCCTCGAGAGCAGTGACCGTGCCGTTCCCGCCAGCTTGCCCCGTAACCTGGCCTGCTGCGCTGACCTGGGCGACGCCCGGATCGTCGCTGCTCCACGCCACGCTGGCTATTACGACGTTGCCATCTGCGTCGTAACAAGTAGCTGCCAACTGGCTGCTGTAGCCCACCCTCAGAGTCAACTCAGAGGGGTTTACTTCTACCAGGGTGACAAGCGCTTCCGTTATCATGTTCAGCGGTGTCGTTTGCCCTGCCACAACCTGCGCCGGCACCATTGCCTGGGCGATCACATCACCGGTACCGTCGAGGGACTCATAACCCAAAGCTTCGACCAGATAGTCGCCCGCAGGTATGCCCGTGATGGTAGCCGAAACGGGCTCCCCGACCTCGCCCTTCTGTATGATGGTGTCAGGCACGACTCCCTGGGCAGGGGTTGGCTGGGCTTGCATAGACCCAATGCTCACACTGGCCGGCAGCACCCGAATCCGAACGCTCTGGGTTGCCTTAGGCAGTTCGCCGGGGCCGACGTTGCTCGTCTGCGCTGGCTCGGGGAAGATTACCGATACGGATATTGCCCCCGTCGCCGTGGCAGGTCCCGACCCACCACCACCACAGCCCCCGAGGGTGACCAGCACAGCCGCGACAATAACGACGGACTCAATCCGTCCAGCCATTTGTCTCACTCCCTCAGCAACTCCTTACCACCAAGGTTAAGTATAAGCAGGCCGAAGGGAAAAAGCAACACATAGTCCAGCCCAGGAGGCGAGATTTCAGGACAGCCCGACCACGTGCACCAGCAGCAAGCTCAGGCCAAAGTAGATAAGCAGCGCGAAGCTGTCGCTAAGGGTAGTCACCAGTGGCCCGGAGGCCAACGCCGGGTCAATGTGCAGACGGGTAAAAATGATTGGCATAATGGTGCCCATTATTGAGGCCCAGGTTATCGCAAAAAACATTGTGGAGCCAACAATTGGCCCATATCCCATATTACCGGTCAATAACGCCGCACCAGTTCCGGCGAGGATTCCACAGACCAAGCCGGCAAGTGCTGCACTGAAGACCTGCTGCATAATGAGTTTCCGGGTGCCCGCTCGTCCCATAAGCCCCAGCGCCAGTGCACGCACGATCGTAGTTGAGGATTGCAGTCCACTGTTACCGCTCATATCGTTGATGACAGGGATAAATGCAGCCAGAGCAATGAGTGGTCCTAACACACTGTCGGTAAACAACCGGATTATCGTCGCCGAGACAAAAGTACCTGCCAAGCACACAACTAGCCAAGGTAAACGCAGTTGGGCAACCCGCAATATCGACGCGCCAGCCAATGCCTGTGCGGCAGTACCGCCCAGCCGGCTGGCATCCTCAGTATGCTCCTCCTGCATCGCGTCAATGACGTCGTCAACGGTGACCACGCCGAGCAGGCGGCCCGCCTCATCCACCACCGGCAGGGCCATGAGGTCGTAATTATCCACCAGCCGCACCACGTCTTCGCGGTCGGTATCCGGGTGAACCGTCACCACATCGGTGACCATTGACTCAGCCAGGGACTGATCCGGGGGTGCGATAATGAGCTCAGGAATGCTG
>JALGTU010000112.1 GCA_029821195.1 Candidatus Zipacnadia bacterium | reverse complement strand
CTGGCCGATGACCTGTTGGAGCGCTTCGAGCTGCCGCGTGCCCGGCGCATATGCGGATTCTCACTCAGTCAATGATACTGGTAGACACTAGCAGCGGTGAGCAGCACGAGTTGGGCAGGTTGAGGCCGCTCTGGAATGCGTGGTCGAGCGACAGCCGGTATCTGTGGTGTTGTACGCAACCCGAGAAACCCGAGGAGCGGGTGATCTTCGCTCCGCCCCAGTAGATAGGCCGCGTGCCCGGCACGCGTGGTATGCCAAGAGGGGCAGCGACAGGCGGGACGCCTGTCGTACCGGAGCCGCGGGCGCCAAGTTATGGCTCGACCACGACGATCTCGTGCTTGTCCCAACCCGCTACGGTGATGGTAGTCTTCCCAGCGGCGATCTCCACCTGCAGCTCATTGTCCGAGACCGGTAGCGAGACGGCACGGATTGTCCGAGACCGGTAGCGAGACGGCACGGGCCGCGAAGGGCAGCTCGATGGTGACCGGGCCGCCCGGCGGGATGGTGCATAGATTGATCGGCGCGCGGAAGCTCCAATCGCCGGGCACGTAGCGGAGGTCCTCCGGCTGGCTGAGCAGGTGGAAGAAGATGCGCCCATCCGTCTGCTGCCAGGCCTCTACAACGACGTGGGGCAGAGCCTCGACGGTGAAGGGTGGCGCAGGCGCGTAGGCGGCGATCAGGCGGCGGACGATGTCACGGAAGAGCGGGCGCGGGACGCGCGAGTAGAAGTGGCCCAGATTCCGATTGATGTAGATGACGCGCCCCTCCCCCACCTCGCGTGTGACAATCGCTGGCGGTGGGTCAGACACGATGGGTTCGGAGGTATGAACTTGCCCGCCGGACGGCGAAGGCTCGCGGCTCAGCGCGAGGGCCTCGACATCGTCGGAGAACTCCGCCCACACGTTCGGCTCGAAGGTGTTGGGCGGCTCACCCATGCGCGGCGGATCGAAGTTCAGGTAGTCCGGCAAGCCGTCTGCCCACTCACCCTGAGGCGTGATATTCGCCGGCGCCGGCTCGTCCCGCCGCTGCATGATCCCCAGCAAGTCGTCCAGTGCCGCCCGCTGGCGCGGCCAGCCGTTTTCGTCGAGTACCCCGGTGTTGGCGGTAGCAATAAGCAGCCCGCCCTGCTTCACGTATTGCTCCAGGGCTGCCGCCTGCTCGTCGCTGAGGCAGCGCACGTCTGGCAGCACCACCACCGGGTAAGCGGCGAGGGAATCGGCGGTAACCTGGTCATCCAGCACCGGCTGGACCGGCAGATGGGCATGCTGGAGCATATTGTGTATGCCGTAGGCTGAGCGCCACGGCTTCTCGCTGTCGCCAGGATAAGCGAAGTCAATCGTGCTCACCGAGAGCGCCATGCCTACATAGCGCACGGGTTGACCACCGACGTACGGAGCACGCGGCTTGAGAGCGTCACCGATGGCCCGAAGGGTGGTGACATTGTGGCGCGGGCCGCCGCTCAGGCCCATGCTGGAGAAGCCGCCCGAGGTCATACAGAGCATCCCGTAGTAGATCATGTCGTCGGGGTTGGCATTCGGCCCTTTCGGGGTCTGACTAATCCAGACCTCGGGGGTGTGTAGATCGCTGACGGCGCGCAGGAATTTCATCATCAGGGAAAGCATAAAGGGACGCTGGCGGATCTCCGAGGCGACCAGGCCATCAATGTTGAGCGTGTGCAGGGGGCAGCTTTCACCGTAGGGATGAGTCATACACTGGAAGTTGTTAAAAGCAATCAGCCCGGTGGGGCTGTGGTCGCGGACGTAATCGCATAGCTCCCGCCAATACTCGCCGAAGAAGCGGTAGCGCCACTTCACAAACTCGCGGAAGATCGGATCGGACAGATCCTCGTACTCGGGGATGTGCAGGCCCGTGTCGTCGTAGAAGGCCTTCCGGCAGCGCTCGCAGCAGCAGCCGATCCGTCCATCGGGCCAGCCCCATACGCCCATAAACATCGAGCCGTCAAACCAGAGGCCGTCCCAGCCCAGATCAGTGACCACCTCAACACAGAAGTCCTTGAGGAGCTGGCCGTACGGCGAGAGGTAACAGGGCACCGGGCTGCCGCCGCAGTTGTACGTCCCATTGATGTGAGCGAGGGCAGCTTCGCGCTGGTCCGCAGGCGTGGGCTCCCGGAGCTTGAGAAACTGCATACGATCTTCCGGGTGCTCGGCGATGTAGTACGGTGCGGTATTCATATACTCCCAGGAAAAGGCGACCATGTCGCGCTTGTGGATTTCTTCGGCCATCCACTCGTACATTCCGGGCACCGCATCGGGATGATGGGGCAGGTACTTGCTGGGAAACAGCGGGAACGAACCTTTGCCCGAGACGCTGTACCACCAGGCCTGCACGCCCGCCTGATGCAAGTATTCCAGCTTCTCGAGGAACTCATCTTTGTCCTCAGGACGCGGCGGGCGACCCGGACGGTGCTCCACCCGCACCGCCGACTGTAGGTAACCGCCACCTACTACCTTCGGGTTGTAGTTCATCGAAAGACCTCCCTCTTATGAGCGACGCGAAAGGCCGCTGGCATCATAGCACAGGTGCCCACTTGTACCACCGGTAGGACAGGCGTCTCGCCTGTCCCAGTGGGCGACAGGCGGGACGCCTGTCGTACCAACCGGCAACCCTTCGACAAGCTCAGGGCAAGCGACGGCCTCACCCCCAGTCCCTCTCCCTGCGGGAGAGGGGAGCCAATGCGGGTAAGGCCCCACAGTATATTGTGTGTTACTCGACGACAATAACGTCGTGGCGGTCTACGTTAGCAATCTGTATAGTCGAGACGCCGTCGGCAACCTCAAGCTCAACCGACTCGCCAGTGACCGGGCGCGTAGCCTGCTTGACTGCGAAGGGCAGCGTGATGGTGACCGGGCCGGTGGGCGGAACGGTGCCGATGTCTACGTTCGGCGCAGGGGCCACCGAGCGCAGATTCTGCGGCTGGCTGAGCAGGTGGAAGAAAATGCGCCCGTCCTCCTGCTTCCACATGGTGACTACCACGTGCGGGAGTGCGTCAACGGCGTAAGGCGGCGCAGTGTAGGCAGACAGGAGCGCGATTACCGTCTCGCGGTATTCCCGATAAGGCGTGGCCGAGTAGAAGCCGCCGATGTCGCGGTTGATGTAGATGACGCGCCCCTCGCCGACGGGACGGGTGACAAGGGCATGCGCGGCTGCCTGGGGATCTTCCTGGCTGGTGGTCAAGCTCTGCCCGGCATCGTCGTCGCACTCAGCACCCCAGGCGAGCACTTCGACGTCATCAGCGAACTCCGCCCACAGGTCGTCGGAGCGGTAGTCTTCGGTGGCATAGCGTCCGGCGGGCCAGAATCGGAAGTAGGCGGGCAAATCCCGCGCCCAGTCACCGTTCGGGACAACTGCCATGGGCGGGAGGCGGTCGGCGTAGCGCGTCGTAATGCCGATGAGATCGTCCAGCGCGCCGGTCTCGCGGGGCTGGCCGATGTCGTCCATAGTACCGCTCTGCGCAGTCACCAGCAGCAGGCCGCCCTGCTGCACATAATCCTCGAGCGCCCGTGCCTGCTCGTCGCTCAGACAGCGGACATCGGAGAGGATAACCAGCGGGAAGGTCTTCAGATAATCGAGCCGGACCTGGTTATCGAGGATAACCTCGGAGGGCCAGTGAGCGTGCATCAGGAGGTTGTGCAGACCGTGGACGGAGCGCCAGGTGGGCTTGTCATCACCGGCGAAGGCAAAATCTTTGGTGTTCGACGACAGGACGATACCGGCGAAGCGCGGCGGCTCGCCGCCGACATAGGGAATGCGCGGGCTAAGTTCGTCCACCATGGCGCGGAGCGTCGGGATGTTGTCCCCCGGGTTGACCGGCTGGCCCTCGGCGTGGAAGCCGCCCGCCGTCATACACAGCTCGCCGAAGTAGATCATGTGATCCGGCTCGCCGCAGGGGCCGTAGGGATTGTGCTGCATCCATAGCTCCGGCGTGTGGATATTGCTGACCGCGCGCAGGTACTTCATCATCAGAAAGGCCTGCCAGGGCTGCTGGCTGATCTCCGCACAGGACAGCCCATCGAAATTGACCTCGTTGAGCGGGCAGCCGATGCCGGTGGGATGCGGCCAGCGTTGGAAGTTGTTCAGGCCGATCAGCCCCGTCTTGCTGTGGGCACGAACATGCTGACACAGCCGGTGCCAGTAGTCGGCAAAGAACTGCTGCCGCCACTGGATGAAACGGCGGAAGACCGGATCAGACCAGTCTTCGAAGATAGGCAGGTCCAGGTCGGTCTCGTCTTTGAACTGCTTCTGGCAGCGGGGACAGCAGCAGCCTATTCTGCCGCCGGGCCAGGTGTTGGCGGGGCCCATAAAACAGCCGTCAAACCAGATGCCATCGAAGCCGAGATCCTCAACGACCTCCACGCAATAATCCATAAGCAGTTCGCCGTAAGGAGAATTGAAGCAGGGCGCGGGGTTCTGGTTGCCGTAGACCTCCAGGTGACGATCAATGCGACCACCGTAACTTCCCTGAATCGGCTGGAGGAACTGCATGCACCAATCGGGGTGCTCGCGTGTCGTCAGCGGTGAGGTCGAAAGATATTCCCAGGAGAAGATCACAATATCTCGACTATGACACTGCTCGGTGAACCACTCGAATAGCCCCGCCTCTGCCTGGGGAACCGAGGGCAGATACTTGCTGGGAAAGAGCGGGTAAGAGCCCTTGCCGGCACAGGAGTACCACCAGGCCTGTGCTCCGGAGGCCTCGACGAACTCGATGAGTCGCAGCATCTCCTCGCGCGTGGGGTAGTAGGGCGGAATGCCCGGCCGTCGCTCGATGCGTACCGCTGTCTCCAGATAGCCGCCGCCGATCTTGTCGGGCTGGTAGTTCATCTTGCTCGCCTCCAGATTAACTGCTCAAGTTATTCAACGACCAGCACGTCGTGCTTGTCTACATTGTCTATATTGATGACTGAACGACCGTCGGCAATGTCGAGAGAGACCGGCGCGCCGGTTACCGGACGCGATACCGCCGACGCTTCCCAGGGCAGCGTGATCTCTATCGGGCCGCTGGGCGGGGCCTCGCCCATGTTAAGCGCCGGTCGGCCCGCGGTCGCCGGAATATACAGCAGCTCGTGAATCTGGCTGAGCAGATGGAAGAAGATACGGCCGTCGGGCTGCTTCCAGGCAGTAACCGCAACGTGAGGCATTGCTTCGACGTCATACGGTGGTTGGCTGTAGGCGGTGAGGAGAGCGGTAATGACGTTGCGGTACTGGCGACTGGGCGTGTGGGAGTAGAAGCCGCCGACGTCGCGGTTGACGTAAATGACGCGGCCTTTGCCGACCTGACGGGTGACAATGGCGGGCGGCGCCTCGCGGTCATCTACGTCTACCCCCTCGCTGCGTCCTGATTCAACAATCGGGGCGTGGCCGCCGTGAGCGAGGATTTCGACATCGTCGCCGAATTCAGCCCACACCAGATCGCGGAAGGCCCCCTCGGGCTGCCCGCGTTGGGAACCGCCCAGGTGGAAGGCGTCCGCCAGGCCCGAGGCCCAGTCCCCCACGGGCGCAATGAGCGGAGGCGGGACCCGGTCAGGGCAGCGGTTGGTGATGCCGATGAGTTCGTCCAGCGCCCCGTTCTCACGCGGCCAGCCCAGGTCGTCAAGCGTGCCGACTTCACCAGTGATCAGAAGCAGCCCGCCCTGCTGGACGTAACGCGTGAGAGCCTCGGCTTGTGTATCACTCAGGCAGCGCACATCGGAGAGAGCCACGACTGGAAAGGTGTTCAGGTACTCGACGGTGACCTGGTTATCGAGGATGATCTCGGAGGGCAGTTGCGCCGCCATGAAGATGTTGTGGATACCGTGGACTGAGCGCCACGTAGGCATATCGTCGCCGCCGAAAGCAAAGTCTTTGGTATTCGACGAGAGCACAATCCCGATGTAGCGGAAGGGCTCACCTCCCACGTAAGGGGCACGAGGCTCGAGCTGTTCGACGATGGCAGAGAGCGTGCTCACCTGGTCTTTGGGTGCCGCGCCCAGGCCCAGGGCCATATGCCCACCTCCGGTCATGCATAGCATACCGAAGTAGGCCATGTCGTTGGGGTCGGCATTGGGACCCCCGGGCTGCTGGCTGGCCCAGTTCTCCTGGGGATATCGGTTGCTGATGGCCCGTAGGTACTTAAGCTGCATAATGTTCTGGTAGGGAGCTTGATCCACCTCGGCAGTTACCAGTCCATCAATGTCGAGGTGATTGAGCGGGCCGCCGAAGCCGGTGGGGTGGCCCAGGCGCTGGAAGTGATTGAGGCAGACCAACCCGTGCTTGCTCTTGCTGCGAACGTGGTCGCAGAGCGACCGCCAGTATTCACCAAAGAAGTCGTAGCGCCACTTGATGAAAACCCGAAAGTCGGGGTTATCCCAGTCTTCAACTCGGGGCATCTCCAGGCCCGTGTCTTCGCGGAACTTGGTGGTGCAGCGCGGGCAGCAACAGCCCATGGGCATCCCCGGCGTCGTATTGGTAGCGCTCATAAAGCAGCCATCAAACCAGATGGCGTCAAAGCCGAGGTCCTCGAAGACCTCGACGCAGAATTCCTTGAGCATGTCGCCATAGGGAGACAGATAGCAAGGGACGGGATTAGGCGTACCATAGAGGGCATGACGCTGTTCAGCTTGCTGGCGTTGTTCCTGGGACAACTCCAACGGCTGCTTAAACTCGAGGAACTCCATCCCGTATTCCGGGTGCTGCTGCATCAGGTAGGGAGCCGTGCAGAGGTATTCCCACGAGCAAAGCACCATGTCGCGCTTGTGGACTTCCTCGGCTAGCCACTCGTACATGCCGGGTACCGCGTCAGGGTGATGCGGCAGAACCTTGCTCGGGAAGAGAGGAAAAGAACCTTTGCCGCTGACGCTGTACCACCACGCCGGTACGCCGGCGGCGTGCAGGGCGTCAAGTCGTTCGAGAATCTCATCTTTGTCCTCGGGCCGCGGCGGGCGACCGGGCCGATTCTCTACGCGCAAACAGGCCTGGAGATACCCGCGTCCGACTACATCCGGTTTGAAGTTCATTGGTCCGTCCTCCGCTGGGCGTGTTGTATGCAATTCCACCAGTCGTTCGTCAGCCCTGCCCAATCCACCTTCCCCGGATCTCGGCGGCGCACCACGCACAAGAACGGGCCACGCCGTCGAGACGCAGCCCGTTCACTATGGTTTGCCCTGGTCAGGGACTATTCTCCGCTCTCGCCGCCAGGCTCAGGCGGAGTAGTTGCTCCCGGCGTTGCACTGTGCCCACACTCGGGGCAGAACCTGGCACCAGGCGGCAACTGCGCGCCACACTCGGCGCAGAACGCCGCCTGGGGCACCACCGCACCACAGTTCGGGCAGAACTTCGCGCCCTGCGGGAGCGGCGCCTGGCACTTGTTACAGACCCCGCCCGGCGACGGCGGCACAGCAACCGGTGGGGCTGCCGCGGGCTGCGCCCCTTGCTGGCCGGGCTGGAACATCCCGGCCATGGCTCCCACCATCGCCGCTCCCATGCCGACACCGGCGCCCAGGCCCGCGCCCGCCGCGGCGGGACCGCCTGCCCCACCTTCGCCACCCGGCATATCCCGAATGGCGCGCGCCGTCGAGTAGCGGATGAACCGATCCATGTCGCCAACTGCTTCCATGCCGCCGCGTTGATCAATCATTTCCTCGAGTTCCTCGGGCGGCGTTACAGCATTGATGAGGAAGTCCACTAACTCGATGCCATAGCGATCGAAGTCCTCGCCCAGCCGCGAGCGCACCGCAATAGAGAGTTCCTCGTACCGCCCGGGAAGGTCCAGGATCGTAGTGACATTGTCCCCAAGTATGGTGTTGAAACGGGAGACGATGAAATCGCGCATCCAGGACTGTATCTGGGGCGTGGCATAGCGGTGTTCGGTGCCCACGACCATGTTGACAAAGAGTTGCGGGTCGTTGATGCGCATGGTGTAGAGCCCATGGGCGCGGAGCCGGATCATCTCAAACTCCGAATCACGGAACATGACCGGCTGGGGCGTGCCCCACTTCATATCGGTGAAGACGCGCATATTCACGAAGTAGACTTCCGCCTGGAAGGGCGTAGTGCCCTCGAAGGGGATATTGATCAGGCTCTGGAGTAGGGGCAAATTCAGCGCGGTGAGAGTGTGACGGCCAGGGCCAAAGACGTCCAGGGCCTGTCCATCGCGGAAGAAGACCACAGCCTGGCTCTCGCGGACCGTGAGCTGCGCACCGACACTGATATCACCCGGGCCGTCTTCGGGTATCCGCTGGACGATATCCTCACCGGTTACATCTCGCCATTCAAGTACCTGGATGCCGCGCATAACAGGTTGCCTCCATGTTCAGGATACGGTCGTACCCAACAGGTAGATCACTCCGGGATAAGCCCGGTGGTTATCTCGTCGCGCTTCTCAACCTGCTCGCCCAGACAGTCAATCTCGGCCAGAGCCTCGCGAATGGTGCCCTGGACACTCTCCGGGGCAGCCTGGACCAGCGCTTGAATCGTCTTGCCGACCCGAACCACCTGCTCGCGCATAGCCAAATCATAGTCGTATAGCGCGTCCAACTCGTCCTCCTTGATCTTGACGGCGTCAAACCAGCCGGTGTAGCCGTAGTCGGCAAAGCGGACTTTGTCGCGGACCTTGCCTAGCTCGCGGCGGACGCGATCAATATCGTCCAGCTCCGCAAGACCATGCTCGCGAGTCCAGCGATTGAGAAACTCGTCAATATCCTCGCGGATGTCATCAATCATCCCGACAAGGTAATCGCGCAGCAGCTGGTCGGCCTTACGCCGTATCTGGCGCTCGCGATACCCAGTAAAGCCGGGGATGTAAGCAGCCAGCCGCTGCAAAGAGCCTTCGTCTTCGCTTATGCGCTTGCGCAGATCGCCCATGAGAGTTTCTCCTGTCGGCTGTTAACTCGGTACATACACTGGTATTATATAGTTCGCCGCGGGCAGCAATTTCTCCTGCATTGCTTTGCAGACTCAGCAGCAATTACAGTTCCCTGCGGGCGGATGTTTCGCGCAGGCGCAGCAGTCGCGACAAGAATGTCGCTCCTACCGGCTTGGGCCACGTTGTCTTCGCGAACAATGCGCGATAGGGATGTTCACACATCCTTTAGCAAGGCGAGGTCCTCGTCGGTGATGTGTGTTTCATTGAATATGCAAACGCCGTTTGCGCCAGCAGCTTTGGCAATACGCACCTGTTGGACGAGGCCCTCGGGGGTGGTATTCCACTGTTCAGAGTGACGGCCGGGGCCTGGCCAGTACTCGGCCTTAGTGCCCACCAGCAACTGCTGATGATACTCAAGTAACGAGGTAAACACCGCCGGGTCATCGTAGTACATCATCATCATAAACTTATCCACCAGCTCTTCCCTGGCCCAGCGGACCCAGTCCTGAGCGCCGGTAGGTGTCTGCGCGGGCCAGAAGTTCTTCACCGCGGCGGAGGTCACCAGGCCGTGCTTGTGCGCATACTGGTGGAGCTGACCAACAAAGTGGGCGAGCCGATCGCAGCGCCAGTCAATCCAGTGGTGAAGCTCCTCGTCAACCAGCACGGGGTCAACTTCGCGTCTCTCTCCATTCCAGTCAACCCAGTATCGCATATTGTACTTGCGCAGTAGGCCGTGAAGACCGGTGTCGAACCAC
>JALGTU010000111.1 GCA_029821195.1 Candidatus Zipacnadia bacterium | reverse complement strand
CAGCAATCGAACAACAGACCCTCAATGCTGGCGAGGTCCGCAAAGGAGGCCTGGGCAAAGGGCATGCAATAGGCGCGGCCCAGATGGGCCACAACAAAAGTGGCATTTTCGTATTGGCGGCACCACTGTCGTAGGACTCGGAGCGTGTGCGGATCGCGTATTCGCTCGGGGCCGGGTACGTGGATGATGGCAATGAGTCCCAGCTCATCGAGCACCTCGAGTTGGGGCGGGCTAATCATCTCATCAAGCCCCACCTCTGCTTCCGCCTTATCTGGCACCAGCGACCAGTACGGCTTGATGCCGCTGAAGTTACCCGCGACTAGAAGATCACGTAGATGGTCTGCTGACCACGCCGGGTCCGCTACTGCCAGCGCCCAGACCTGCTTCTGGTCGGCCGTCTGAGCACAGTAGCTGTTGGTCGCCGCCAGGTCGGTGCCCCGCCATACTGAGCCAAACTGCAGGCGTGAGACCTCACTATGAGGAAAGAGCTTCGCATAGTCTTCCTCAGCGCTCTGGACCAGGTACTGGGGATGTGAAACCGCGGCGGCCCAATTGGTCGCCAGCAGCTCTTCAGTTAACGCCGGCACGGCGGACTGGCGATGTACGTGCATATGCACATCAAGGATTCGTGGTGGGAGAAAATCCCGTAGATGTTGCTCGTAAAATCGGCTGTCAACTTCTCTGTAATCCAAATCAGTTGTCATTGGCATCTGCCCCGTAAAGAATCTCGTAGGTGTGCCTGAACCGCTGATACATATCGTTGTAGGTCTCGGAATTTCCCGCATCCGGAACGAAGGTGCGCTGGGTCTGGTAAAACGCCTCGGCGGCTGCCGGCAGCGAATCGTAATAGCCAACACCGACAGCAGCTAAGATAGCTGCTCCGAGGGAAGCTGCCTCCGCACAAACTGGCCGCTCGATGGGCAGACCGGTGACATCGGCCATTATTTGCAGCCACAGGTCACTGCGGCTGCCGCCGCCGATCGCCCGCACCCGCTCGGCTGTCGCCCCCAACGCCGTCAGTCGCTCCACGTGTTCGCGCAAACAGTAGGCCACCGCTTCCAGAATGGCCCTTACTAGATGGGCCCGCTCGTGGGACAGCGACAGCCCCACAAAGGCACCGCGGGCGTGCGGATTGAAGTCGGGGGAGGCCGTACCGGTCAGATGGGGCAGCATCAGCAGGCCATCGCAGCCCGGGGGGACCGACGCTGCCTCCGCGTGGAGTTGGCCGTAATCACTGCCGTCAGTCACCAGAGCGTCGCGGAACCACGTCAATGTCATTGCCGCCGTTTGCGTGAACGAGAGCAGGGCAAAAAGCTCGGGCACAGCATGCCGCCCTGCGTTTATCCCATACCTGAAATCGCGGACGTCGTGCTTGGTGGTAGCCATTACCGCCAGGGCTGTGCCGATGTTTGCCGTGATAATACCAGGGCGAACATTGCCCGCCCCCAACATTGCCGTAGTCTGGTCATTAGCTCCCACCACTACTACTGCCTCTTCGCTGATACCCAACGTGCGGGCTGGCTGTGACAGTACGGTGCCCACCGGCTGGGCGCAATACCCTATTGCCGGCAGTTGTTCTTCCGTCACTCCTATAAACTCCAGCATCTGTGGCCACCATTGCCCCTGTTGCCGGTCAAGCATGCCCGTAGAGCCCAGGTCCTGAGGATCGCCCACCATCTCACCGGTCAGACGCCAGATAATATAGTCGGGCAGCATCAAGTAGTGCACCGTATTCTCGAAGACTTCTGGTTCATGCTGGCGGAGCCACAGCAGCTTGGGGCCGGAGGCGATCTGATTGAAGTCGGGCACCCCTGTCTTGAGGAAGTTATCCTGGCGGTCGAAGTGGGCGGCGATCTGACGGCACTGATCAGTGGCGCGCGCATCAAGCCACACAATAGCGTTATGCAGCGCCCGCCCCTCTGCGTCCAGGGGCACAAAAGTCTGCCCCTGGCTGGAAAGCCCGATGGCTCGCACCGCCTGGCCGTCGTGTTCCTTGAGACATTCCTGCGTCCCGGCTACACAGGCCTCCCAGTATGTCTCAATGGGCTGCTCAACGAAGTCCGGCCGGGGTGTCAACAGCTCATACTGCCGACTGGAAAGCGCCAATAACCCGCCAGCCCTCTCGAAC
Organism: Candidatus Zipacnadia bacterium; assembly: GCA_029821195.1. Taxonomy (GTDB): domain Bacteria; phylum Armatimonadota; class Zipacnadia; order Zipacnadales; family Zipacnadaceae; genus JALGTD01. The sequence goes on along the minus strand of JALGTU010000111.1, from coordinate 7,087 downwards.
AAGGCAACTTTCACGGCAGTCGTGCCCAGGTCGAAGGTGAGGATGTATTCGGCTATCTTTCTTCTCCTCTCACTTGGCTATTGCCAGGGGCGCTGCTCCAGAAGCTGGCGCATGGCCGTGACCGCAAAATCGGCCACCTCAATGTCCAATGGCAGTGCGAACTTGGTCAGGACTGTGCTGTGCCCTTCGTGATAGGCGTGGACCCGCAGCCACAGACCACGCTCTACAGCGCACCGGTGAAAGCCCAATGCGTCTTCGACCTGACGGAACTTCAGCCCTGACATGTGGCCCTCACCGCGCGCCTCCACCAGCAGGTCCGGAAAGTCGGCGGCCAATTCGGTCATCCGCTCGTGGTAATGCTCGCCGACCTGACCGATGTGCTCGGCCTCGCCCTGTACCAACGCGATGCAGCCCAGCCCCAGGTAGGCAGCGAGCGCGGCATTGCCGTTGGTGCTGATAGCGTCATATTGCTGTAGTGTGTCTAGGCGGCCGCGATAGACCACGGCCGCCAATGGGTGAAAGCCCGCAGTCAAGCCCTTGCCCAGCACCAGACAATCCGGCTCGACACCGCAACGGTTCATGTACAGCAGTTCGGGGAACCAGAAGCCGGTTTGTATCTCATCAAGCGTCATCAGCGCACCAGTCTGGTCGCACAGCGACCGTGCCAACTGCAGATACCACGGCTCGACCACGATGGCCTCGCGGTTCATCATAATCGGCTCGGCCCAGAAGCCGGCGACGCGCTGTCCGTACTGGTCGAAGACCTGCTCAAGCTGCCGTCCGTCATTGGGTTGGACCATTACTATCTCGACATTGGTGAAATACTCCGGCCACATCCCGCGCAGGCGCTGGGCAAACAGGTCGGTCCCGTGGTAGTTGCCGTCCAGCGTGACAAATACAGGCGCGCCTTCGTTAGCCTTTTCCCCGGCATAGTGCTTCAGCGTTATTTTCATTGCCGCCGCGCAGGCCGCCGTGCCTGTGGCCACCCCCAGGAGCACGGTGTTTAACTTGCTGTCGTCGGCCTGCAGGCGGGCTAAGTCGGCGCCCGGGTTGGCCAGCTCGATAAGCCTGGCCGCCAGCCGTTTGACCGGCGCGGCAGGAACATTACTGTGATTGTCCCACACAATCCCACGCTGAATGCCATCAAGCAGCACCTCTCGCAACTGCGGATGGTCGTAGCCCCATGTCATCTGGTAGTGGCCGGCGGTGCAGTCCAGGAAAAGCCGCCGCTGTTCGGTGATATAGAACAGTTGGTGACCGGCGAGCAGATCGTCCGGCTTGTCCGTCACGCTGCGCCCGTAGGAGCGTTGGAACCATCGCTTATCGGGAAATTGCGCTGGGGGGATTGCGTCAATCGTTTGGCCAACGCTGGCCAACAGACCGGCGCGTGGCGTCGCGGTCAGGTAATCACGTGCGCAGCCCAGGGCGTCTGCCATGTCGCGCCCCGTGTCGGCCATGAGCGCGTCGAACGTCAACAACTCGTCGTGTCCCAAATTCGCTGTCATATTGCTTCCTTACCTCGTGGTCTTCAGGTTGTACAGGCCGAAAGAGAATCCAGCAGCTCTTCGCGTCGCGGGGTCTAAGTCAGGTCGCTGCCTACCCAGCGATCGCGGTCTTTACTGAGCCGCATCCCTGTGCCGATGAGGCTCTCTTTCTTCGGTGAATTGTAGGCAATTGCGGGTAGTGCGTCAACCGGGTGTCCCCGGCCAAGCCCTGAAGGCCCGATTCTGGGGAATTTGTAAAGGGCGGTTGAAAACCGAGGCCGATGGCGGGGAAGAATGTCCACAGTCTTGCGCATGGGGAGAGCCAGCGGAGTTTTGGTCCGTCCCTAACTGCGTGCGTGGAGAGTTGGCTTCAGTTTAGCCTTTGGATTCTCTCTGCGACTATAGAAGCAGTACCCCGATGGTCCAGTTGGCCCTCTACCAGCAGGGCGGAGGAAGAGAATACTTCTTTGCCGTAGCGCTCTCAGAGGTGCCGGTGGGCGGTCTCAGCGATAGCCTGCACACAGTTGCTCAGCGCTTTTCATCAGGTGTCGCTTATCTGCTCGGCTTTGTGTGTATGTCGAATCGGCCGCCCCGAAGGTTCGGTCCAATCCCAACAGTGCTTACAGCACGCGGCAACCCGACGCTCCGATAGACAAATAAGAAGCCAGCGGCTCGGAGGAACCAAGGTATCGAGTGAAGAATAATAAACCTAAGAGAGAGGGCACACCGGGAGTATTGGGCAATCATTTAAGAAACAGGAAGATTTGGACGGTTGGGTTTATGTCTGACATTGGCTTCGACAACGAAAAGTACCTCAGCGAACAGACGAAAGCCATCCTGGAGCGGGTGGAGCGCGCGGCGGGTAAGCTTTATCTGGAGTTTGGCGGCAAGCTCACCTTTGACTTCCATGCCGCTCGGGTCCTGCCCGGCTACGATCCCAACGTTAAGATGCGTCTGCTGCAGGGACTCAAGGACCAGATCGAGGTCATCTTCTGTGTATACTCCGGCGACCTGGAGCAGGGGCGCATCCGTGGTGATTTTGGGATCACATACGATATGGCCACACTCAAGGCCATAGACGATCTGCGCGACTGGGGCATTATCGTCTCTGCCGTGGTGGTGACGCGTTTCCACAGCGGCCCGGCATCTGAGCGGCTCATGCAGCAGTTGGGGGCCAAGGGCATTGCCGCCTACACTCAGCCCGAGATCCCCGACTATCCCAACGATGTAGACCGGATCGTGTCGGAGGATGGTTACGGCCGCAACCCCTATATCGAAACCAGCGGCCCGCTGGTGGTCATCGCCGGCACTGGTCCCGGCAGCGGCAAGATGTCAACCTGCCTCTCGCAGCTTTATCACGATCACCAGCGCGGTATCTGCTCGGGCTACGCAAAATTCGAGACCTTCCCGATATGGAATCTGCCGGTTGATCATCCGGTTAATGTTGCCTACGAGGCGGCCACCGCGGACCTGGGCGACATTGTCATGATTGATCCGTTCCATCTCCAGGCCTATGGCGAGATGGCGGTTAACTACAACCGCGACGTTGACAACTTCCCCATTCTCAAAAGCATTATTGATCGCATCGCCGGCGATAGCGGCCGGACACTGGTCTACCAGTCACCCACTGACATGGGCGTTAATCGGGCGGGTGCGGGCATTGTAGACGATGATGTGGTGCGTGAGGCCGCCGCTCAGGAAGTCATTCGCCGCTACTTTCGCCACTACTCCGAATTCCACCGCAGTTTATGTTCGCGGGAGGTGCTGGAGCGTGCCGAGAAGCTGATGCTGCGGCTGGGGCTATCGCCAACTGATCGGCCGGTCGTTGAGCCTGCGCGCCAAGCCGCCGCCGAGGCGGAAAAGCAAAAGAAGGGCAAAGACGGCTTCTACTGCGGTGCCGCCTTGCAACTTCCTGATGGTACGATAGTCACCGGGAAGAACTCGTCCCTGTTCCATTCCGCATCCGCGGCAATCATAAATGGCATCAAGTACCTGGCGGGTATACCGGATAGCATGCACCTGCTGCCAGAGAACGTCATCCAGAGTCTCACCGACCTGAAGGCCAACTATCTGGGCTCTAACTCACCGAGCCTCAATGTGCAGGAGGTGCTTGTAGCTCTGGGCATCAGCGCCGCAGGCAACCCGGCGGCCAAGAGTGGCGTCGAGATGATTCCCCAACTCCGCGGCGCGCAGATGCACCTTACTCACGAGCCCGGTGCGGGGGACGAAAACGGCCTGCGCAAGCTGGGCGTCCCCGTCACCACTGACGCAAAGCCCACCTCCCGGGGTTACTTCCTCCGCTAAAAGCCCGGGTATGTGCACTGTCAGCGGATTCCGTATCCCTTTCCCTCGCAAGTATTCCATCCTCCCTTAACGTTCTCGAAGCGCAAACATACCTATGAGCGCATCGCACGGCGAGGTCAATCATGAAGGACAAAGCCGGTGCAGCGCCGAATCATAAGCCGATGGCTGCACTACAGCCCGGCGCTATGCGCTGGACGGCGACCATCAGTTCGTGACCAACTAAAAGTCCCGCGCAACAAACTGCCAAAGGAGAAGAATTGTGCCCACGAAGGTGTTGCGCACGGGTAGTATTTGTCTGCTGGATGCCGAGGGTGTAGGCCACTTGGTCGGCTGCGACCAGCCCGGGCAGAAAGCTCAGCTTGCGGTGCTGGAGCTCGCGCAGCAGTAGACCGGTGATAGACAGAGCAGTTCTCTCCTGTTATCGGCTGCGCCCAGGGATGTCCAAACGCCCGCCAGCGTGCCCGCCACCGCCGGGTTATTCGGATCAAAGCCTAACTCCTCGCGGACCTGCAACTCCAGGTCATTCCCCCAAGACAGAGGCACGGCCGGGCCCAACAGCCAGCTTGGATCGGTGGTGCAAGCACAGTTCCGGCCCAGCAGCCGGAACAGATTCGATAGGCCTATCTTCGTGACCTCCGCACCACCAAACACCGGCCCGATCCGGCGTCCCATACCGAAGAGCACAGCCAGCCGCGCTTCGGTCTTTTCACCGTCGAGGCCGAGGCTCCATAGCAAAACCTGCTCCCCGGGCTTATCCGCCGAGAGCGTCATAACATACGGGGCCGCTTGATCTTCTCGCCCATCTCGGTCGTCGCGCCGACCACCGCTCTTCCCGCGGCGATTGCCGCCTGCGCAACTCGCTGGTTTTCCACTGCGTCGGTCCCTTCGACGACGATCACTACACACCAATCTGTGATGATACGCGCCACGAGCTGCTCACGCTGCAGTGAGACAACCGCTCCCCGTAGCACGTCCTCGACCGCTTTTGCTGAGACCGCGCTCAGGCTCAAATCGCGCAGGCACAACGCTTTATCTCTGGGGGAGATAAGGACAGCTACCGGGAAGGACTTGAGCGCCAGTGCCTCGAGATAACGCCTCGCGGCGTGGTCGGGCTCCTGATCGAGGTTGACCACCTCCGCCGCCACGTTTGAGTTAGACAAGTACTGGTCGGCTGCTGACTCCAGCCACTGGGCCAACTGTTCGGTGGCCGCCGTGTCGTCCTTGACGAACACAGTGAGCTTGTACGGGATTGGATCGCGGACAATGAATCCCGCTTCGCGGATCGAATATGGACACCCGAGGGCGGCGAACTGGAAGCTGCCCAGCCCAATAATGCCGATCGCCAGGAGCGCGGCGGCGCGACGCAGGATGCGCTGTATGGATAGCATACCTACCCGCCAGGACGAGGTCGTGTTCAGTGGCCGATTGAGGCACAAAGTGTGGACTTGGCTTCTCCCAAATGTGACTCCAGGCAATGTCTTGCCTCGCTGGGGTTATGGTAGCACCTGGTGTTACGTTTGTAAACTCCCGGGGCAAAGAGGAGTTGCAATATTCGGGAAAAATTGTGTAGACTACCTGCGGGAGCCTGAGCGTAACGCTGACTGTTGAGCGGAGGTCCCGGCGATGAGTGCTGGTTCGGGTGATATGCCGCGCGGTGCGGCTGGCTATTCCAAGTTGTCCCTGGGGATGCTCTTGCTCCTCATAGTTGTCCTGAGTATCGCGGGAGTGTGGGTAGTTTACGCGATAACCAATAGCCTGGCTCCCGCGCCAGATTGGCCAACCTACATGCACGACCCCGCCCGCAGTGGGGTTACGCCCACAACCGTCACTTTGCCGGTCGGGGAGCAGTGGGTCTACCGGCCCCCGGGCCCGCCTCGGCCAGCGTGGCCTGATCCTCAGCCCGTGCCGGTGGAAGGCAACCTGGAACTGCCCCGGATGAAATTTGACGACGCTTTCCACGTGGCAGTGGCTGACGGCGCTGTGTATTTCGGCTCGTCGGCTGATAACAAAGTCTACTCACTCGATGCTGGCACGGGGCGAGTTCGGTGGCAGTTCTTCACTGGTGGGCCGGTTCGGCTGGCGCCGGCAGTCCACAACGGCCGGGTGTATGTGGGATCGGACGACGGCTATGTGTATTGCCTCAGTGCCGCCGACGGCAGGCTCATCTGGAAGTTCCACGCCGCGCCCAACGGTAAAAGAGTACTCGGGCGCGGCAAGATGATCTCGCTGTGGCCGGTCCGCACCGGCGTGGTGGCGGATGGTGGGATAGCTTACTTCGCCTGTGGCGTATTCCCGGGCGAGCGCGTCTACGTCTACGCGGTGCGTGCACAAGATGGCTCGCTGCTATGGAAGAACGATACTGTCAGCGACCTGAAAGCAGGTCAGAACGGGTTCTCGCCGCAAGGTTATCTGCTGCTCAACAAGACCTACTTGTTCATCCCGTCCGGGCGGGCTATGCCTGCTTGCTTCGACCGCCAGGACGGGCGGTTTATTCATCAGCGAAAGTTCAGTTGGCGCTCCATCGGCATCATCGGCGGCACCTACGCGCTACTCAGCGACGACCATCTTTACTCCGGGACGTTGCGCCAGGTGGTCACTTTGGACAAGAAGTCAGGGAACGTCGGCTTTGCCTGGTTTCCTGGACGCCGCTTGGTGCTGACCGCCAAGACCTCGTACATGCTCAACGACGCCGGCATTACGGCTCTGGACCGAGCTGCCTATGTCCAAGCCAGCCGGACGCAGCGGCAGCTTACCGGGAAGCGTACCGCGCTGAAACGGGCGAAGCCAGGGGACCTAACCGAGCAGCTCAGGCCGCCTGGCCTACGAGCTGGCCAAGCGCACCGACCTTATGATCTACGGTATCGAACCGGACGCCAAGAAGGTGGAGGCTGCCCGGCTTGCCCTCGATGCTGCCGGGCTTTATGGCACGAGGGTTTGTGTAGATCAAGGCGAGCTGGATTCCCTGCCCTACTCGGACTATTTCGCCAGTCTGATCGTTTCCGAGGAGGCGCTGGTATCGGGCCGGTTGAGCGCCTCCGCTCCGGAAGCCATCCGCGTGCTTAAGCCTTGCGGCGGCGTGCTGTGTATCGGTCAGCCCCCCGCCAGCACGGAGACAGTCGAGACCTTGAGCCCACAGGCCTTGCAGGACTGGCTGAATCCAGCCAGCAGCAGGGGGGGTGAACAGGCAGAGTCGAGAGGCACATGGCTCAGGTTCGTGCGTGGTCCGCTGGACGGGGCTGGTAGTTGGACCCACCAGTACGGCGACCCGGGCAATACCGCATCATCAAATGACCAGCTCG
>JALGTU010000110.1 GCA_029821195.1 Candidatus Zipacnadia bacterium | reverse complement strand
ATCCAGAACGATCAGGTGGCCACCGAGTTACTCGACTGTGACGTGTACATAAACCTGCCTATCGTTAAGTCGCACAGCGCCACGGTGACCACGGTGGCGCTCAAGAACCAGATGGGCACGGTCTGGGACCGGGGCAATTACCACCGCGCCGGCGGCGAGAGTGCTCCGGGCCTCAATCTACACCAGAACATCGTCGGCCTGGCCGCGTCGCTGCGGCCGACGCTCAACATCGTGGATGCCACGCGTGTGCTGGTCACCGGCGGGCCCAAAGGCCCGGGTATGGTCGAGGAGCGGCATACGGTCTTGGTCAGCGCGGATATGGTCGCGGCTGACGCTTACGCGGCCACACTCCTGGGGCTGAAACCGCAGGACATTCCCTACATTGGGCTGGCTGCTGAGGCGGGCATCGGCAAGGGCAACCTGGCAGAAATCAAGGTCGCCGTGGCCTGATCCTCGCCCGCTGCCCATCTCCTTCAACAACCTCATAGCCGATCCACTGTTGCGTGCACCAGCGAGGCTCCAGGCGTAGCGAAGGGGGCAAGCGGTCGTCCCATTTGTGCTTGTAGCCCGGCCTGGCCAGACCCCCCGGGCCGGTACGCTCCTTCAACACTACAATATCGCCTGGCCGCAGTTGACGGTCCTCTAAGCGAGAAAGGACCGTGGGTAGAACGGTAATTCTGTCCACTTGGCGGGTGAATAGTGCTACCGCGAATCCCGGCCAACCGGCAATGACCGGCTCGGCACCCGCGTCTAGGTCCGCACAGAGATACCGGGCGGCCAGCATTTCGTCACTGGCGTCGTCGGCAAACGATATCTTTCCGCTTAGTACAGCGGCCGGGTCGTCTGGGCGTCCGTATCCCGCGCGAACCAGCCACAGATTGGCCAGTAAAGCCGCCACGGCGAGGACCACCACAACAGCTCGTTGCCGGTGAGTTGCCCTGCGCTGTGCCAGGTGCGCTGCCGCCATCATCACCACTACCAGGCCAGCGGCGATGCTGACAGCGACCAGCGTGGTAAGCTGCGTCCACGCATCCCCAGGCAATGAAGCATGCAGTGGCCCCAGAATGATCACTGCGGCCCCACTGCCGCAGATCATCAACAGCGGGCCGGCCGCGCGCGCCCGCAGACCCGGGTCGCGGAGAGCGTGGTATGCCGCGGGAAGCAGAAGGGGGCTGCAAATGAGCAACATCCGCAGCACTTCGCCAATCGCCGTGAGCGGGTAACGCAGCGGGCCGAAAGGCACTTCGCTGAACGTATTGCGCCAGAAGAACCAGGGATCGCCCTCAATCACCCAGCAGACGCCGATCCACGCGGCGGCGACGTAGACGATCGGCAGCAAGAAGGCGATCACGGTGCCCTCCGCGCCCTGCGCCCCGTTCTCCCGGGCCGAACGGTACGCGGTGTAGGCAGCCACGGCGGCCACCACGAACATGACCTCGTAGCGTGTCATCAAAGCGCCGGCGAGGTACAGGCTGACCGCCAGCAGGTCGCGGAAGCGCTGGTGCTCCCCCCACCGGCTGAGCGAGTATGCCCCGCCCAGCAGCAGCAGAATAAGCAGCACGGCGGGCGCACCACCGGCGGCATAGCTGAGCACAATCGGGTCGAGTACCAGGACAACGGCGAACAGCAACGACCACTCTCCCAGGCCCATCTCCCCGCCGATTCTCCGGACGGCCAGCGCGCCGAGCGCCAGCAGCAATGCGCCGATTGCAGCCGGCACAAATGCGGGATGCAGCAGCGCCCGGCCCAGGCCGGCAAGCATCGTGGCAATCAGGCCCGGCAGCGGCGGCTCAACGAACCCAAGCAGAGCCAGGTGGGCACCTGACTCCTTGTAGAGCACGTCGTAGGCATGGGCAACCGCGGCCAGGCCGTCCCAGTTGACCAGGTAGTAGCGCGTGACCGCGGCCCAGCCCACGCGGAGGCAGAGCAGAATGACGAGCACGAATATCAGGGCGCCCGCAGCCGAGCGGAGCCAGCGGCGCCGGGATGTCGCGGTCGGCGCATCGGTCATGGCTCGACCTCCGGCAGGGCAAAGCCGTGGTCGGTCTTCTCCCAATAGTGGGGCTGCAGCAGGAGCTGGGCGATACCCCTATACGCGCCGAGGCTCATCAGCAGCCAGTAGATCGGGCTGAATACCGCGTACTTGACCAGGTCGTAGTAGCGGCGGGTCATACAGCCGGCCACAGCCAGGTAGACGAAGACGAAATTGCCGGCAACGAGACAAAGTGCGCCCAGGGCGTAAATGACCGGCGGGAAGAGCGCGCTGATGATCTGCGCCTGGGTAGCGATCCACAGCGCCGTCAGCAGCCAATAGATGGGATTGATGACGAAGCAGAGCACTGAGCCCCCGATAGTCATCTGGAAGCTGAAGAAGCCGGCCAGGCCCAGTTGCCTCAGCAGCTTCCCGGGATGACGCATGTGCACCAGGTAGGTCTGGAGGTAGCCCTTGACCCAGCGCGAGCGCTGGCGCAGCCAACTGAACAGGCGGCCGTTGGCCTCCTCCCAGGTGGTGCTGTCCGTCATAATCGTGCGGAAGCCGTGCTTGTGCAGGCGCACGCCCAGATCACAGTCCTCAGTGACGTTGAACGGGTCCCAGCCGCCCAGCTCTTTCAGCACCGGGGTGCGGAAGTGATTGGATGTCCCGCCCAGTGGTATCGGCGCGCCGGAGGCGGTCAGGCCGGGCAAGAACAGATCGAACCAGACTGAATACTCCGCGGTAAACCAGCGGGTCAGCAGGTTCTGGCGCTGGTTGTAGTAGTTGAGCTTGGCCTGCACGCAAGCCGTCTGCGGCGAAGCCTTGGCGAAGGTAACGACGGCTTTCTTGAGCTGGTCCGGTTCGGGGCGATCTTCCGCATCGTAGATGACGATCAGGTCCGAATCGCTGGCTTCCAGACCGTAGTTGCAGGCCTTGGGCTTGGTCTTGGGCTGCGAGTGCGGCACCACCAGCGAGCGGAAGTTGGCGGGCAGGTCGGTCTGTTCACATGCCTGGCGGGTCTCGGCGTCATCCTCCTCCAGCAGCAGGATGACCTGCATCCGGTCTGCGGGATAATCCAGGCGCGCCAGCCCCTCGACGAGCGCCGGCAGCACCCGCGCCTCACGATACAGCGGGACCAGTATAGTGTAGCTGGGCAGGTCCTCGTCGCGCAGCGCGGCGACTTCCTCTGGGCTGGCCTCGACGATCAGCGGCTGGTCGAGCGACAGCCAGACCAGGTAGAACTTGTAGGTGGAGTGAACCAGGTAGAAGACGATCAGTATGGCGTTGAGCACAACGAGCGCAGAGATTGGTCGCCAGACCAGAGCTGTGATCAGGATTATCGCTAACCCGGCCAATACCACCTGCTGGCGCCGCGTCAGCGAGCGGTAAGCGCATTCTTCAGGCCGCTCGTGCAGTACGCGCAGGGCGGGATCGTGATCTGGTGGTGAGCCTTCCTCGGTCATAGGCTACCCGGGTGCGACAGAAAAAGCGCTGCCGCACGAAATCAGTGCAGCAACGCTGGTGGCGGACTCGTCTGGCTGGCACCTTATGCTACTCGTTGGCATCGGTCTCGGACTGCGCCGCCGAGGTCACCAGCAGAGTGTAGGTGACTGGGTCCCACTTGACACTGCCGCCCAGGGCGGTGATCACTGGCCGGGGCGAGACGAAGAGCCTGCCCTCGCGGAGTTGGGGGGCTTCGTTCATCAGCACAACGCGATCTCCCGACGCGGCCTGCACAGAACCGACGGTGAGTTGAACGACCCCGGATTCGGTCGTTGCGGTGAGGGTCTGAGTATCGGTGTCCCAGGTGAGCTTCGCATTCATAGCCGCGAGCAGAGGCTTGGCCATAACCAGGATATGACCGCTTTCGAGCATAACCGGTGCGCTGGGCATCGCGACGTAACGCCCGTCAACTATCACCTTGATTACCCCAAGCTGCTTGTACTCGTTTTCCAGATAGTAGTAGGCCTTCCAGGGCACAGTGATTTCCGCCTTGCGCCACAGTCCGGCCAGGACGCTCTCGGGGGTGATGCCGCACTCCTCCCGCAGCCTGCGACTAATATCGTCCTTTACCTCCTCGAAGCTGCGGTCCAGGCCCGCTTTCGTCTCCGCCACCCAGAGCACGAAGTATTCTCCCTCGATGTAGATCGGATTGCTGACATCACCGGGCTTCAGGCTGAAAGCGGTTTCGCGGATAAGCGCATTGCTCAGGTCCTCGCGGGCCAACCACCCCCAGTCGCCTGCCATCTCGCCACCGACCTGCAGCGCAACTGCGTCAAAGTCCGCCCCGCCCGCCACCTCCTGGCGGGCCTGGTACGCCTGCTCGGCATCCGGAGCGACTATCGCGTGCAGGTGTACCTGGGCGGGTGACTGGTAGTCGCTGATGTGCTTGTCGTAGTATGCGCGCACGTCCGCGTCGCTGATCCCCCCGAGCTTGACGACCAACTTCTCCAGTAACATCCGGGCGCGCAGCCGCTGGCGAAAGGCCGGGCCCTTGATGCCCCGTTTGTGCATCATGCGATTGAAGTCTTCCAGCGACTTGAACTCGGCTTTGACAGCCGCTAGCCGGTTATTGAACTCCTCTTCGGTGACAGTCAACCCGTGGGTGTGGGCCGCCTGTAAGATAAGCTGCTGCTTGATGAGATCTTCGAGGATCTCCCGGCCCCACTGCTGCTGGACAGCCTTGGCCACGGCATCCCAGGTGACGGGACTGCCGTTGACTGTGCAGAGGACCTGGGGCTGGGGTGGGATGGGTGAGTCGGTAGTTTGGGCCGTCGCGAGCGGCGAAACCGTGGGGAAAACCAGCAAGCAGACTGCTGCACTGAGAAGCAACCTTCGACCGGCAGACCAGGGCATGGCTTGGCCCCCTCCCGTTGAATGGCACAAATCAGTGTCCGGGGGGCATTATAAGCCCCGCCCCCCGGCACTGTCAAGCGTGCATGTGGCCAGTGCTCGGCAACTTCGCACAGACCATTTCACAGCGGCGCTGTCGTCGAAACAGCAATGTTTTGCAACTGGAACTGCGGCCGGCCTGGCGACTTCTTGTGAGGGAAGTAAGTCATGACAGCGCCCTCGCCATCTTCAGCCAGCTTGAAGCCGGGCCGGTGAGTCAGTACGATGACTGAGTTTTCGCCTTCGCGCCGGATTTCGCTGATCGCCAGTCCGTAGGTCATGCCGTTGCCGAAGCTGACAATGATTCGCTCATCAGGCAGACCGAGGCGCGACTGCAGCTCGGCATCCACGACCAAAGCATCTTCCGCGTCGCCCGCTTCCTGCCTGCGCACAGCCAGGATTTCTCCTGAGGCGGCCGGGGGTAAGGCGATCTCCTGGTCGCCGAATCTGACCTCAGTGCCGTCAACCAGGGCCATTTGGGTAACCTGGTCGTTGTTAGTGCGTACAAAGGCGTAGCGAGCCGTGGCGCTAAGCGGGATCCCGGCAGCTTTCATCTCACCTTCGGGATCCGGGCCGCAGAGGTGGTAATCGGTGAAGCCGTTGCCCTCGCAGATCAGGCCAATTGTGCCCGCCGGCCCATCTTCGAGTTCAAGGCGCGTGATACGCTGCAGGGGCGGTGCGCCTTGGTAGGGCAGGTGTACTGCCGCGAAAATGCTCTCCAGCTTCTCGCCTTCGCGGCGCAGCAGCAGCGCCGGCATACGGAAGTCCCAGGCCTTCTCATTGCTCTCAGCGGCGCGGCGGACGGAGGGTAGCGTTCCGATATAGACCACGGTTTCGGGCTGGCCCAGTATGGTAGTCTGGAGCTTTGGGCTGTCTTCTTGTGGATAGGAGAACGTCGCCGAGAAGGTCTCGTCGCCGGGTCCGATGCAGAGATCGTCGAACAGGCCATACATTGCGTTATAACCGTCTATCGTCTTGGGCAGGCTCTCGGCGGGCCACCCCGGGGGGAATTCAATCTCTGGAGGCATCAGGCTGCCGGAGAACGATCCGGAGGGGATGCTGACGCTCAGTGTCTGATCTTCATCGGCGCTGCCGTGGATAACCCAGTCGTGCTTGCTGCCACCGGTGATCCGGAAGATGTCGAGCACATAGCTGCCGCCCTGTGGCAAGCCGACCAGTGCTATCGCTCGCCGGTAGACCTGGGTGACTCCGGGGTAAGCTCCTTCTGCGCCTGCCTCCGCATAGCGCAGGAGGTCGCCCAGCACCGCGTAGGCCACCAGGTAGCCGTCTGCCGGCACGTTGCCACCACGGGCCTGTTGTCTTTTACCGTCAACCACTGCCACGTTGTGCGCCAGGCTGTTCATTGTGAAGGTCCGCAAATCGGTGTGGGTGTAGCCGAGGTCGGGCAGCAGCTCCTTGCCATGAGAGTATAGCAGCAGGCTGAGGTTGTCTTCGTGCCCATGACCGTACCATCCGGAAAAGTGCAGGTGCGCCTGCGTGGCGAGTTCGCCGGCTCCCAGGCCGAGTATCGCATGCCCGTAGCCCCACAGCAAATGTGACTTCAGCGGTGTATCTTTCGGTCTGCCCACGGAGCGTCCCAGGCTGGTCTGGGCCCAGGAATCGTGAATTGCCGCATAGTGGCCCGTAGGCAGCTTCAGCTTGCCCACCGCTGCCTGCGCCTCGGCCAGGAAGGGAAGATCCTTGTCCGGGTCGGTGTTCTCCAGGTGTAGACCGTCTAGGGGGTTGACGTAACCTTCAGGGTCCGAATAGCCCTTCAATACGCCGCGGGTATAGGCTACCAGGCCGTTCACGGTCTGGTTGTGGTATGAGGGGGTGCCTTCACGCCACATCCCGTCGGGGTAGAAGTTGACCTCCAACATCCGCCAGATCCGCCGGAAGGCATCGTGAACGAACTCCGGTTCGCCGATGATGCGCCCAATGACAGCGAAGTTGCGGCATAACTTGGGGGTCATGTTGCCTAAGATTATCGGGAAAGTCCGCGAGTAGTTGGCGGTCTGGCGGAAGTAGTCTTCGAGTTTGGCCCGAACATCCTCGCCCAGCTCTTCGGATAACTTGTCCAGCTCGGGGCTGTTGGCAATCCGGTCGTAGGCGTAGGCCTGACGGTAGGCCATCTCGCCATAGTGCCAGTTGTCCCCGCCGCCACCCCGCCGCGAGGAGCAGTACGGATATATCGCCTTGCCCAGCGGCGGAAAGCGCCTATGTCCGCTCCCACTCTCAGGTACAGGCCACAAACCGTCCTCCGGTAGCGGGGGAGGCTGAATCTCGTAGATGACTGGCTTAAACGTGCTCCAATCGGAGATACCGTGTGGATTGTAGTGCGGGTAGACATCGGCGAGCCGGTTGAGGATTAGCGCTATCTGGCGGGCGTATTTCTCCTCAGCCGTGGCGGCGTACAGCCACGACAGCCTGTCCACCATGCCCTCCATATAGCTCTGCTTGAAGTAATCAATTGCCATTTGCAAGTAGTGCTTGTAGCCGTCCTCGCCTTCCCAGTAGCGGTATTGGTGCACCTGCCCAGTTGAGTCGGTGATCTGGGTCACTTTGTCCAGCGGGTACTGGTCGTTGGGAAAGACCATCCCGCAGAACTTGCATTTAATGTGGTCCGGATCGTCAATTGACCATTTCCAGCGGTTGGGGTCAGAGAGAGTGCCGCCGGTGCAGTTCGGGCAGTCAATATTGTGGAAAGTAGTGCGCGCAACCAGTAGCTCGTCAATCTGGGCAGGTGTGAACTCCATCACCCGTTGGGTCGCCGCACGCAATTTGCTCACATCCACTTTCTCCAGATCGACGGGGAAAACGGGGTGGTTGACCGGGAAACTCTTAGCGTGCAGGCCCGGAGCGACAAGCAGCGTCAATGCAGCGACCATACAGACCACCTGGCTATTGTTCAAGCACTATCACCTGCCTGCAACGATTTGATGAGGACAGGACACGCACTTAAACTATGTTTCGCCGCCGTCGTCCAATGTCCCTTGTGGATAAGAAGGCATTTTATGCTTGATTTGAATCGGCTTGCGATGTAAGCTAAAGTAGCCTGTTTAGCAGTGTCAAGAATCTCGATTATGGCCAATGCACACTGGGTCCCCTCCATAACTGTTCTGGAGGGGACGGGAGAGGTGTGCAAGTAGCCATTTGATTCTGCAGCAGGTCGGGTCATCAAGAACAGGGAGGGCTCGGATGAGTCGGCTAAGGGGATTATTACCCTTCCGGGCGACCTTACTGCTGCTATCGGATCATTGGCTGTGCCGGATCACCCAAAACTGCGGCGTGCCCTAGGAGGTTCCAAAGATGCCCTGTTATTCTCACCTCAGACGGCTGCCGGTTGTTGTCGGTCTCCTCGTAGTCATTACCGCGGTGGCAGGTATTGTCGGCACCAGCCCGGTCGCATGGCCTGCTGATAACCCTTATGTCGTAGATACGTTCGTCTACAACGGGAAACTGGTGGATAAGATAATTGTCCCCGGTCGGCCGCCGGCGGTCCTCCGAGCCCGAGCGGTCGTTGTTCCTAAGTCCAATCCACAGATGGGGATCAATGTTCTTGAAGACGTTCCCGCTCTGGACTGGTGCTACGGCTGCTCGGCCACCACAGCGGCGATGATGTTTGGCTGGTACGATACCCACGGCTATCCCAACATGTACGCCGGTCCCACCAACGGGGGGCTTTCCCCTGACCAATTCGGCGTGGAGTTACGGCGAGTGTTCGCTCAGTGCCACCCACATGGGCTATGATGGCCTTGCAGAGCGCGGGCACGTTGACGACTATTGGGTAGCGTACGGTAGCACAGCGCAGGACCCCTATATGACCGGCGGCTGGACCCAACACGAGCACGCTGATTGCACCGCCGACTTCATGGGGACTAATCAGTACGCGTGGGGCGCGACCGACGGCGCGACCATCTTCTTCGGCTACACTGACGGTAGCCCGCTCTATGACTACACCGGCGGCGAGCCGGACTACCGCGACGGTTGCCACGGTATGCGCCTGTTTGCCGAGTCGCGCGGTTATGTGGTCAACCAGAACTTCACGCAGTACATCCTGGGATACGAGGGCAACGTACAAGGTTTCTCCTACGAAGACTTCCAGGGCGAGATTGACGCCGGCCGGCCGGTTATGATTCAGGTTATGGGTCACTCGATGATGGGTTTTGGCTACGATACCGGTACTAATAAGATTTATATACACGATACGTGGGATCACAGCGATCACGAGATGACGTGGGGGGGATGGTACTATGATCCCTCCCTGATTCACTATGCGGTCACGGTAATCCGCCACGTCGGCCACGTGGTCACGGCGATAATTGACGAGATTAGTCCCAATCCCCAGCAGGTCGGCG
>JALGTU010000109.1 GCA_029821195.1 Candidatus Zipacnadia bacterium | reverse complement strand
CTGCGCAGGTACGGATAGTGGGGAAAGATAGTCGCCTCGCCATAGGCCTTGGGGTGGGTGATGAACGGCACAAACTTGATGGCGCGGCGGCGCGCACGGGTCAGCACATCCGGGGCCACCGAGGCCCGGCCGCGGCCCTGGCCGTCTATCTGCAGGTCGCAGGCCACCTCGAGAACGTTCATCTTGCGGTCCGCCAGCCAGTCCATATCGTCAACTATGCTCCCGCCCCACAAGCCGCGTTCCTCCAGGTCCGGCCAATCGGTGATCTCGAACAGCGGCACCTGGAGACCGTCACTACTGCTAGCCAGCGGCGCCCGCAGCAACTGCTGCAAGGTCTTCGCTGCGTAGTAGACGCCCACAGCGCTGCGGGCGGCCAGCAGCAGCCCGTTGACCTCACCGTCATCATCAACTGTGGGCGCAATCAGGTAGGCCTGATCACCGTTGGGCAGATCCGCCAGGGGGTCGGTGACCAGCCCGCCCCACTGCAAGGTGATAGCGAATTGCGCCGGACCTGGCTCGTCGGTAACGGGCACATCCGCGCCGCTCACTTGCTTCAGAGCCGCCTGGAGTTCTGCGGCGGCGCAGTGGATCAGCTCGGGTGACTCAGCGGCCACCGCCAGGCAAATCCGCTCCACCAGCGTCACGGCAATGCCCGTCAGGCGTGCTTCTTTGGGCAGCGGCGTGACCCAATCCAGCCATTTTTCGCCCGCCTGTTGCACACCCTCATTATTCACCCTCAACTGAGTCATCGCGTTTATTCCCTTGATGGAAATCTCGGCATTACGCTCTAGCTATTCAACCGTTACGGTCTTGGCCAGGTTGCGCGGCTGGTCAATGTGCTCGCCCCGCAGATCGGCCATGTGGTAAGCCAGCAGTTGCAGAGGTATCGCGATGGTGATCGGGGAGACCAATTCGGGAGATGGCGGGACCCAGATCATATGGTCGCACTCGTCGCCGATGACGTTATCACCGTCGTTGGCCACGCCGATGACCGGACCCGAGCGCGCCTTGATCTCCTGGATATTCCCGATCATCTTTTCATAGACCTCGCCGGCGACCGCAATAGCAACGGTAAACAGGTCCGGTTGCACCAGGGCAATCGGGCCGTGCTTCATCTCGCCGGCGGAGTAGCCCTCGGCGTGAATGTAGGAGATTTCCTTTAGCTTAAGCGCACCCTCCATCGCGGAGGGCAGGTTGACACCGCGGCCCAAAAATAGCGAATTGGACATCTGGTAGTAGACCTCGGCGACCGCCTTGACATCGTCTTCCCGGTCAAGTAACGTCTGCGCCTGCCCCGGCACCGCCAGCAGCGCCTCCTTGAGCGCCCGGAGCGTCGCATGCTCGGCGGTCTGGCGCACCTCGGCGAAGTGCAGCGCGATCAGCTCGATCGTCAGGACCTGGAGGGTGTAGGCCTTCGTGGAGGCGACGCCAATCTCCGGCCCCGCCTGGATGTAGACCACGCCGTCAGATTCCCGCGCGATGGAACTGTCCACCACGTTGAGCACGGAGACGACCCGAGCACCCTTGGCCTTCAGATCGCGCAGCGCCACCAGCGTATCGGCGGTCTCGCCGCTCTGCGAGATGACAACGGCCAGCGTGTTGTCCAGCACCACCGGGTCGCGGGTGCGTAGCTCGGCGGCCAGGTCCACCTCGGCAGGCACCCGGGCCAGGTTCTCCATAACGAAGCGCCCCACGAGCCCGGCATGGAAGGCCGTGCCACACGCGGTGAAGACCACCTTGCGCAGGCCTTTAATCTCCTGGTCAGTCATCTGCAGCCCTTCGAGGACGATGGGCTGATCGGGCGAGGAAAGCCGGCCGGCCAGGCAAGCGTGCATGGCGTCGGCCTGCTCGTGGATCTCTTTGTGCATGAAGTGCCTATGCCCGCCCTTCTCCGCGGCATCCGCTGGCCAGGGAATGACAAAGACCTCGCGCTCGATTGGCTTCAGCGCCAGGTCGGTCAACTCCACCCCATCACGGGTGATTGAGGCGAGTTCGTCGTCGTCAATAACGTAGACCCGGTCGGTCTCCGGGCGAATCGCGCCCATATCGGAGGCGATGAAGTTCTCACCCTCGCCCAGGCCAACCACCAGCGGCGAGAAGCGGCGTACGGCCACCAGCTCATCGGGGCTATCGGCGCAGATCACGCCAAAGGCAAACGCCCCCTGCAAGTCCAGGACCGCCCGTCGCACTGCCTCGCGCAGGTCGCCCTCATAGTACTTCTCCACCAGGTGCGGCATGACTTCGGTATCGGTCTGGGAGAGAAACTTGAAGCCTTCAGCAATCAGTTGCTCGCGCAGCTCGCCGTAGTTCTCGATAATCCCGTTGTGGACTACCGCGATGCGGCCATTGGTGCTCAGGTGAGGGTGAGAATTGGTGACCGAGGGCTTGCCGTGGGTGGCCCAACGGGTGTGCCCGATGCCCGGCGCGCCCGCCACCGGCTCGGCCTGGAGCGCTTCTTCCAAACTGGCCAGCTTGCCCGCCACCTTGCGCACGTCAAGCTGGCCATCACTTATCGCTGCAATACCGGCAGAATCGTAGCCTCGGTATTCGAGGCGCTTGAGGCCCGCCAGACAGATCGCGGCCGCGGACCGGGGACCAATGTAACCGACTATTCCACACATTCTGCACACTCCCTGGGGGGCTCAATAATAAGTGTCCCGGCTGGTGGTGGCGCCGCGCAATCCGGATGATATCAGAGGTACAAGTGCGGATGCCGACGAACCCCCCACGGCTTATTGCGGGGTAAAGTCCATCTCTCCATCAATGCGCGCTACGGTCTCGGCCAGCAGCTTCGCCGCATTGGCCAGGTCGCACAGGGAGACGACCTCCACCTGGGTGTGCATATAGCGGTTGGGAATGCTCACCAGCGCCGTAGCTACGCCGGCACGCGATAGCTGCATGACGTTGGCGTCAGTGCCGGTCGCCCGGGGCGCGGCATCCAACTGATACGGGATCTTCTTCTCCCGGGCGGTCTCTACCAACAGGTCGAAGAGCACCGGGTTGACATTGGCACCCTTGGCTATAGCCGGGCCCTCGCCCAGTTTGATCTCGCCGGTGATCGCCTTGTCCACATCCGGGTAGTCGCTGCCGAAGGTGACATCCACGGCGATACCCACCAGCGGGTTGATGCCATAGGCGCTGGTAGTCGCGCCCCGCAGCCCCACTTCCTCCTGAACCGTGGCGACGCTGTGCAGCGAACAGTTGAGCTTGCGCCGCCGCAGCAGGCGCAGCACCTCCATCACCACAAAGGCTCCCGATTTGTCATCGAAGGCGGGAGCGGCAACCAAGTCGCCCCAGAGCCGGTCCATACGCAGGTCGAAGGTAATCGGATCGCCGATCTGGATGCGCTTGAGGGCGTCCTTTTTGCTCTTCGCACCGATATCAATCCAGAGCTTGCTGATCTCGACTTCCGCCTTCCTACGCTCCTCGGGCTTCATCAGGTGTATCGGCTTGCGACCGATTACTCCCAGCACCGACCCGTCGGCCGCCCAGATCTGCACGCGTGAGCCCGGGACCAGCACCGTGTCAACACCGCCGATGGCGCTGAAGCGTACGTACCCTTCGTCGGTGATGTGCTGGACCATAAATCCAATCTGATCGCAGTGGCCTGCAAGCATAACGCGGGGCTCAACGCCCGGATTCTTCACGGCGATGACATTGCCGTGCAGATCGGTGCTAACCTCGTCGGCCCAATCACCAACCGTCTGGCGGATGATGCGTTGCACCGGCTGCTCGAAGCCCGACGGCGAGGGTGTGGTCAACAAAGATTCCAGAAACGCCAACGACTCTTTGCGCATAGCTGCGCGCCTCCTTGGTCTAGGGTGTGACCGTGAGCAGTTGGCGAACTTGGTCAGGGTAGTGGTAGATAAGCCACAGTTCCTCGTCGGTCAGAGGAGCTTGGGTGTGCAGATTGGCGAGCTGCACCAGCCACAGGGTCTCTTTGGCGTGTTCCTCATCGCGCAGAGCCAGGTCTAGCTGACTGTAGACATACTCAAGCCCGGCGGTGCCACCGTGAGCACCGGTGGTGATCACCCGGCCGGTGGATAGTTCCTGCTTCTCGCCGCGGCCCAGTTGCTCAAAGTCATACAGCTCGTAGTTTTGCCGATCTTTCAGCGCCCCGTCGGCGTGAATACCCGACTCGTGGGCGAAGGCATTAGCGCCCACCCCCACCTGGTTGATGGGCAGGGGCAGGCCAAAGGCCTGGCTGACATAATTAGCCAGTTGCCAGGACTTGGTCAAATCAATCGCTTCGTCCAGATACGGATTGGCGCCCCACCGGGCCGAGTATTTCAGCGCGAGGATGCAGGAGAGCAGGTCGGCATTGCCAGTCCGCTCACCAATGCCATTGACCGTGGTGTTGATGAAGGCGTCCACACCTGCCTCGCAGGCAGCCAGCGCACCGGCTACCGAGTTGGCTACGGCCAGGCCCAGGTCGTTGTGGCAATGCAACTCCATGCCCATTTGCGTCTCCCGGGCCAGCGTGGCGATACGCTCGGAGATGCGGAAGGGATCCTCGTAGCCGAGCGTGTCACAATAACGGAAACGATCCGCTCCCACCTCTTTGCCGGCCTGGGCGAACTCGATGAGGAAGTCAATATCGGTGCGCGAGGCATCTTCGGCGTTTACGCCGACGCTGATCGCCCCGCCCTCTTTGGCAGCGACTACCGAATCCACCGCCATCTTGATGATGTCCTCGCGAGAGAACTTCCCCCGGAATTTCCACTCCAGCATCTGCTCGGAGGTCGAAATTGACAGGTTGAAGTGCTTGAGCCGGGTGTTCGCCTGGGCCTGAATAACATCGTCAGCGACGGCCCGCGACCAGCCGCTCAGTTGCAGTCGCTTGATCAGTGGGCCGTTGTCGTTTGTGTCTTCCGTCAACGCAACATTGGCGTTGATGTAGTTCCACTCGTGCGGATTGAGCGGAAAGCCCATCTCGGACTGGTAGACACCCATCTCGTCCAGGAGCCAGTTGATCACCGTCTTCTGCAGCTTGGCTAAGCCAATCCGGGCGGTCTGTTCACCATCGCGGTTGGTTACGTCAACAAAGTATATTCTCGGCACGATACCCCCTCTTTCAGCACAGCAGATCTGCGCAGTGGTTATCCTGCGGGTACGCCAGCAGTACGACGCCGCAGTGCTATCGGCCCCAACCGGCGCCCAGCTCGCGGCGTTAACAGCTAGATTCTATCTCTTTGCGTATACCATACCCTAGTTGGCCCAATATTGCAAGGTGCCCGGCAGCCCACAGGCCCTCATTGACGGCAGCCCCCGGCCAGGCAGAATCCCGAGCTGACGCGCCCATTTGGCCAGTAAAACTGGCCGGCCGCAGCCACCACGCGACGGCTGCGGCCAGTATAATTCGATGATAAGGGCCTCCCCCGGCGACGAGGCGGCCGCACGGGGGATTGTCCAGCTCACACCTGCGGGAGTGGGGTTGGGCAGAACGATGCAGCTAGATGATGACCGAGACTACCCGGTCACCGACCGCTACATCAATTAGCTTTACGCCGCCCGCGGTACGACTGCGCGTGGAGATATCGTCCACTGGCGTCATTATGGCCCGGCCCTGGGCTGTCGTAATAAGCACACGCTCTCCCTCACCGAGAACCACGTGTTCAGTAACAGCCACGGGCCCGCTGTCGTCGGTTACCTTGTAACCCAGAACCCCCTTCCCTCCACGCTTTTGCTGCTTGAATGCATCGGGCATTACTACCTTACCATAGCCTTTAGTGGTGACCATCAGAACCGCATCAGCCATATTCGCAAGCTCCTTCCGTGCACGTTTTGTACGCTATAACACCGTTATTCTTCGCCAAAAGACGCATTCCTCCTTCTTTTGGCGCGATTCTTGACTTTTTTTCAGGTACAATACTCCCCCGATTACTGCTGCCCGGGCAGCCCAAAGTAGCCAGCGGCCATATCCACACAGTCTTGCCCGACCGGGAAGCGCAGCAGCGGCGCCCCGCTGGGATAATGCCAGTACCTGACCATCCCCGCGTTGAGCGTGATCAGCTCATTACCCGCGATAGTATCCACGTCGGCGATGGCCAGCGCCCGCAGGCCGTGACCGACCTTGACCGACTTGAGCAGCTCCGCGCTTTCCAGATCACATATTCGGGCCTCGCCCCCCAGAATGCTCACTGCCACCGCTTTGTCCTCCTCGCTGCTCAACACGCCGGTGACTACGGGGAACTCGACCTCGCCGACCAGCTTGCCGGTGCCATCATACTCGTAGGCCAGCGCGCCCTCATCCACACCGATAAAGATGCGACCATTGACCACCGCGACGCGGGCTGCTGGCTCATCCGCAAACTCCCTAGTATTGAACCCTCCCACGATATCCTGCCCACCGGCGCGGTAGAACCGCACGGTGCCATCCGCTGTCACCGCGACTATCTCGTCGCCGGCGTGATTATCGAGCACGTCACCACAGGCGAGCGCTACGTTGGGGGCGTCGGCATCGGCGCCGAAAGCCCCAAGCTCCGAACCGCTGATCGGATCCCAGATGACCATCTCGCCGCCAGCGGCGACGTTGCCGAGTGTGACGATATAGGCCGGCTCGGTTGCCTCAGGGTTGGGTATCTGGATCGGCTGGCGGTTAGCCCAGGTCCAGTCGCCCTCGTCCAGCGCGGCGTTCGCCTCAGTCCAGTACGCCATCATTGCGTCAATCCAGTCCTGCTTGCTGCCTTCAAAGCCGCCGGGTTTGCCCCAGTCCGTCCAGATCCAATAGCCATCGGCGGCCGCCACGGAGTTGAAGCTATCGCGCACAGTGAACTTATACTGGCTCCCGTCCGCGGGCCCCTTCGCCTGCGGATAATGCCCCGCGAGCGAGATCCGGGGATAGTCGGCATTGCGCGAGGCCACCGCCCGCAGGTAGTTGCCGATCAGGTTGTTCTTGAGCCCAGTGCGATCAGGTTCATCGGCGGGATACCCGTGCTCACGTGTATACGGCCCTCGCCCGTATGTGTGCGCCTGGATGGCCAGCACCGGCGCCTGCTCGGTGGCCAGCGCCGGAAAGACGGGAGCCAGCAACGAGCCCCAGGCGTAGATGCCCACCTGAAAGCGCGGGTTGACCTCATCTATACGCGGACGGATCTTGAGCACCTGCTGGCGAACCAGCTCCTGTTGGTACTCGGTGTACCTAGCCAGCAGGCCATGATCCTTGAGGTACTTCCAGCGCTGGTTATAGCCGGGCGCGCTCACCTCCGCGGGCACCTGCAAGCCGTGGGCGGCAACAAACTCGTTGAACGTCGCATCGTCATACGATTCGGAGAAGCCCGCGACATCCCGCTTGTTCTGATCGTAGATCTCGAAGTCCAGTATAGCACACTTGAAATTGGGATATTCGAGAGACAACTGGGCCTGCTCTACCAGCCGGTTACCGAGCTGTTCCCATTGATAGGCTGAGGTCGGACAGGCGTAGTTGAGCGGCTTGCCCGACCGACCGATCCATTGGCTACCTTCATCTGGGGGGCGGACGATTGCACCGCTGAAGGTCGCCACGTCCAGACCCGCCCGGGCGGCGCGCTTGAAGTAGGTGGGCAGGTCCTCCGGCCACTTGTTGCAGGCCACCGTGAAGCCCGCGTCGCGAAGCTGGTAGAAATCCGCCTGCGAGAGCTTACCATGCGCAGGATAGCACTTGGTGATAAAGATCCGCGCCCCTGGCCCGATCCCACATTCACTGCTGGGGGCTGTCATCAGGGCTACAGCCACAGCAGTCACCACCACGAAGAACACCACCGGCACCAGACTGCTCAAGCGGTTGCACACAATCCCTACCCTCCCTTTCAGCGTCTGACATAGAGCTTGGCAACTCAGGTCTGTTCCCCGCGGTTGGCATCCAGACTCACGGCGCCCGCAATCATCCGTTCTATCGTCCACTGGGGCTCGTACCCAATCCAGGAGCGAGCCTTGGTGATGTCCAGGTCAAAGACCCACCGCACCGGGGCTCGCCACTGCAGGACATCTTTCCCCGTCGCCTCGGCCAGGACCTCCGCGGCTGCCGGGTACAGAGTAGACTTAGGTGCAGCAACATTGAAGACCTCCCCCACTGCGGCTCGCGATACTCCCGTGAAGGAGAAGACGCGAATCCGAGGCTAACTTCGACACTGTCTCCGCCGTCACCTCCCTACTCCTGGACTGGCTATATTCCTGCGCTATAGCCCCGCCATTAGACAAATCTGGCGCGCTAAACTACACTTACCCAGTGACAGCGCAATTTCGCGGTGCACTGTGAATGCCATTCACGCTCCGAAACAACCTGACGACCATGAGCTGCTGCGCGCCCTGGCTGGGGGCGATATGCAGGCGCTGGCGGCGATCTACGACGCGTACTGTGCGCCCGTTTACCACCTGCTGCTGGTGTGGCTGGGCGAGAAAGAGCAGGCCGAGGACACCCTGGTCGAGGTCTTTCTGGCACTGGTCGAACGGGGGCGCCGCGTCACCAGTATCCGAGACCTGCGGGCCTATCTGCTGAAGGTGGCGCAGAACAAGGCCGCGCGGGTTCAGGTCCGGCGTCGGGCCGAGGACAATGCCAACAACCCGGCCACTCTGCCCGCGGTGGCCGAAAGCCCCCTCGACCGCAAGCTCGACGCGATGGCCGTCCAAGACGCGCTCGTCCAACTGCCCGCCGAGCAGGCCGAAGTGGTCGTCCTGAAGATCTGGCACGAGATGACCTTCGCCGAGATCGGGGAGGTTGTGGACATTTCGCTCAATACCGCCGCCAGCCGCTACCGCTACGGGCTGGAGAAGCTGCGGCAGATACTAGGAGAGACCAACGATGACGAATGAAGAGTTCGAGAATCAGTTGCGCCGGGTGCCCCTGGAGATGCCGGACCCGGAGGTGAAGCAGCAGCTTCTGCGCCAGGCTCTGCGCAGAGCGCGTGCGCAGCGCCGGGGACAGGTACTGCGGTGGGCCTTTGCCGCCGCCGCGGGGCTGCTGATTGTGGTTAACGTAGTCTTTGGCCGCCTCCACGAGCAGCGCATAACGCAAATTACCGGCCGGCCGGCGATCTCCCGGCCGATTCCGGGCGTCGCCTACGCCGACAGCCTCGAAGAGAGAGAACGGTTGATGTCCGAAGTGCTGGGCGAGAACGGCAATTCGTAAGGGGGAATGAAGATGAATCAGGAACGCTTTCCAACTTTCCGGCGGATAGGCCACGCAATAGGCTGTTTCTTCCAGGACCCGCTGGGAGCAATGAGGGCAACCGGGTGCTGGCTGGCACCCATTGTCC